>JBCCGJ010000431.1:0-4602 GCA_039029335.1 Actinomycetota bacterium
AGTGGAGCTGGGGGGAATCGAACCCCCGACCCCCTGCTTGCAAAGCAGGTGCTCTAGCCAACTGAGCTACAGCCCCGGAACCACGACATACTACCTCCCGCTCGTCGATTCCGCCGCCCGATTCCGGCCGACCGGACAGCCGCGGGAGAACTACGATCGTTTCATGATCGAGGTTGACGAGGCGGGTCCGGACGACATCGATGAGCTGATTCGGCTGGAGGTTGGGCTCTTCGAGGAGGACGGTGGTGTGTATGACCGGTTCGCCGATACCTCCTGGCCCTTGCGAGAGGGTCGGAAGGACTTCGAGGATCTGATGGCATCGCCGGACAGCATTGTGCTGGTGGCCCGGGCCGTCGCCTCACACACGATCGAGTCGATCGGATTCTTGGCCGGATACGCCTCCGCCGGCTCTCCCGTCCGTCGGCCGATGCGGGCGGCAGTGCTCCGGTCGTTGTACGTAGCCGCCGATCATCGCCGCTCGGGAGCCGCACAACTGCTGACCGAACAGTTCCTGGCATGGGCCCGCGACCAGGGAGCGGCCGAGGCCCAGGTCACTCACTACGCAGCCAACCACGGTGCGGCGCGGTTCTACGACCAGATCGGGTTCACCGAGCAGAGCGTCTTCCGAGTCCTGCCGCTCGACGGGGCATGATCGCCGCGCAGCACCGCCGACGGTGACACACGGGCCGCTACCAAGCGGCCTCACCGACGGCATACTTGGCGTGTCCTCTGAGGGACAGGGTAGGTTCGGCCATATGGGCTGCAGACGGTGAGGGGGAACGTGGTATGTGTGAGGTGACCGTCCAGCGACGGACTCTGCCGCTCCTCACCCGTAGGTCTCGCTGATGGTCGACAACAGCGCTCGTGTGAGCCTCGGTCGGCTGGTCACCGTCAGCCTCGGTGCGGCGCTCCTTGCCGCCCTGGTCTCGCGGCTGCGGCGCAGTCGAGCGGACGAGGAGTTCGTCGGACGTGCCGGTTCGATGACCGCCGCCCGGATCGATCGCCGGAAACGGTTGACCGTGCTCCCCGGTGGGCAGGGCAATCCCCTGGGCGTGCAGACCGATGACACACTCGGGGGAGCTGAGGACCCGCCGGGTTCGGCGCTTGAGTTCGAACCAGCGCTGGAGTCCAACCCGGACCCTGCCCCGGCGCACGCGTTCGACCCGGGTCTCGAGTTGGACGTAGAGCCCGGGCTTGACGCAGAGCCTGAACTCCGTGGCGAGCCCGAGTCCGTTGTGCAATCGGCGGTGGAGACCACCGAGATCGATTTCTCCACCTGGTCGATCCCGCCGGCCCCTCCGCCGGTTCTGGCCACCGATGGCGAGAACGACTACGCCCGGCCGATGGAACGACCGACCGGCCCGCCATCGGGCATGGTCGTCGGGTCCGCCGAAGCACCCGACGACGGTTCACGCCCGCTGTTTCCCGATGACCGGATGGCGCAGAACAACGTCACCTCCGCCCAGGACAACAGCAACCTCGACAACAACAACCTCGGCAACCGCACTATCTCGCCCACCAAAATATCGAGCCCGCCCGCCACGCCGGCCGATGAAAACGGCGGGTCCGGGCTCTTCTACGGCTGGATTCTGGTTGCCGCCGTCTTCATTATTCTGTGCATCACCTCGGGCGTCGGATTCTACAACGCCTCGGTGATCCTGTCGGCCGCCACCCGGGAGCTGGATGCCTCCGTCGGAGCGGTTTCCGGTGCCACCGGCCTGTTCTTCGCCATCGGCGGGCTGACCGGGTTTGTGTTTGCCAAGCGGCTGGAGTCGGTGGACGTCCGCTGGTTCTTTGTCGCCGGTGGACTGGTCGGGAGCGCGGCGCTGCTCGGCCTCCGGTGGGTCACGTCGATCCCCGCGCTCTACGTCTTCTTTGCCGTGTTCGGCGTGTCGTTCGGGTTGGCGGGGCTGGTCCCCGCCACCACGTTGATCACCCGCTGGTTCGATCGTCGCCGGTCGGTTGCGCTATCGGTTGCCTCGACCGGTCTCTCCATGGGTGGCATCGTCGTCACCCCCTTCTCCGACTGGCTGATCGACCAGCGGACGCTCAGCGGCGCCGCTCCGTACCTCGCCGCGATGTGGGCCGTCGGCATCATTCCGATGGCCGTGCTGTTCATCCGGTCCTATCCGTCCGATCAGGGCCTCCGCCCCGACGGTGACCCGCCGCCCGCCGACACCGCGACCGATACGGCTCCGACCGACACCGCTGCGACCGACACCGCTGCGACCGACACCGCTGCGACCGCCACCGCTACAGGGACCTCCACGCCGTCGGAGGCCGTGCCCGGCCTTGCTTTCGCCCGGGCCAGAGCCACCCGCTTCTTCATCGCCCTGTGCCTGGCGTATGCGGTGATCTTTTTCGGCCAGGTCGGCGGCATCGCCCAGCTCTTCAACATGATCCTGGAACGAACGGACGCCCCGACGGCCCGGACCGCGCTGGCGACGATGGCCGGATCGAGCGTGGTATTCCGGCTCCTCGGTGGGGCCGCCGTTCTCCGGCTCCCCACCCAGTCCTTCAGCGCCGCGCTGGCCGTGGCGCAGGCCGGGGCGCTCTCGCTGCTGGCGGTGACCAACTCGTCGACCGGCTTGATCCTCAGCGCGGCCTTTTTCGGATGCAGTATCGGCAACCTCCTTATGTTGCAGCCCCTGCTGCTCGCCGAGGCGTTTGGAGTGGCCAATTACGGTCGGATATACAGCTTTAATCAGCTATTCGGCACGATCGGATTGGCGGCAGGGCCGCTGGCTCTTGGCCTGATCCATGACGTGTCCGACTACCGGGCGGCCTTCTTCGCCGCTGCGGCAGCCAGTTTCGTCGGCTGTCTGGCCATCGTCGCGGCCGGCCCGATCACCCGCGTGCAGGCACTCTGGCGCTAAAGCACGGCGGCCGTACAACAGCACCTCGGTCACTTCAACCCCCATCCTGAGGAAGAAATACCCAAACAAAGCGAGTAGGATCACCCACGGTGGTTCTAGACCAATCTCCCGGCGGCTGGACGGCTACCGAGGTCAACCCGGCGGTTACCTCGGATGTCAGTCTGACAGAAGGCGCGAGCCAGGCTCCGCTCGCCCCGGTTCCGTCGCGCCCGTTCAGCCTCGCGGTGCAGGCCCTGATCGTTCTGGCGGTGGCCCTCGCCACCGGGCTTCTGGTCTTTTTTGCCGTCCGGGCCGCAGTCACGTCGGACACTCCCTCGGACGAGCAGGCGCAGGATCTCAGCGAACTGCCGACGGTCGGTTTGGAGGCTGACGGGGCGGAAAGCACGATCGGCGACGATGTGGACTCCAGTCGCAGCGGCTGGAAGCGGGACACCCTGGACGACGGCCTCCCCGCCGACGCGGACCAGAACGCCGCCCCGGTGATCGGCTCCGCCACCGTCGACTCCTCATCCGGTGACGCCGAACCCCCGGCCGCCATGGCGGCCACCGCTGACGACCAGGAAGACCAGGCGAATCCGGAGGAGGCCGCCGACGCCGACGGAGGTAACGCGGAAACCGACCCGGACACGGGGGACGGAGCGGACGGGGACGGTTCGTCGACCGGGCCCACCACCACGCTGCCGGACCAGCCCGCGCCGACCACCCCGGCCCCGCCGACCACCACCGCAACCACGGCCGCCACAACCGTCCCGACCACCCAACCGCCGACAACACCAAGGCCGACCACCCCGACTACCCCACCGACGACGGCCCCCACCACGGTGGTGACCACCACAACCATCCCCACCACCACCACATCGCTTCCAACCATCAGCACCGCGGCCGCACCCGTGATCAGCAGCCCGGCCGACGGCAGCGTCCACACCTGGGAGGCGGGCGTTGAGTTCGTCGCCCGGACCGTCGACGATGCGGTCCGCTACTGCTGGACGGTTGAGTCGGTGGACAGCAACGGTCGCACGGAAACCTGCGGCGACCAACCCGGTTACACCCTTCCCGGCGGCACGGCGGGCGTGCCCCCCGGTCCGGCCGTTGCCACCATCACGGCCTTCGGCCAGAACGGTGACGCGCTTGATTCGGAGTCGGTCACCATCATCCTTCTCGCCAGAGACCTCGTGAGTGCCCCGACCGGCGGGGAGGAGCGGAACCCGTCGAACCGCCTGCGGATCGAGTTCAACAGCATCCCAACCGTCACCAACTACTGCGTTGCCCTGATCCAGGGCGACACCACCCAGAACCTCTGTGACGACGACCCCCGGATTGTGGTTTTCCCCTGGCGTCTGGAGGAGGGTCCGCTGACCATCGTCGCCGAGGTTCGCAACGGCGGTGAGGTCATCGGAAAACAGACCATCGAGATGACGCTGGTCAACTAGGCACACGCCGATCCCGGTCCGCGCCTCGGTTCTTGTCAGCGGTCCCCGACGGCAAAGAAGTCACCCGCCCGGGTCCCGACGTAGATCGCCCCGCCCCAGACGGCAGGCGTCGATTCGATGCAGCCCCGCAGCTCGACCTCCCACAGCCGGCGGGGCCGTCGGGTGGTGTCCGACACGTCGAACGCATGGAGGACACCGTTGCAGTCTCCCTGGATGTACACGTCGTCCACCACCACCGGCGACGACCACAGCGGTCCGTCCAGTTCGAACTGCCAGCGAACGTCCCCGGTGTCCCG
>JBCCGJ010000432.1:0-4486 GCA_039029335.1 Actinomycetota bacterium
CGGCAACTGCACATCGGTCAACACCCGACGCTCCGTCGACCCATACGACCGAGCCGCCTCAACCACATCCTCCGGCACCTGACGAATACCCAAATTCGTCAACCGCACCAACGGCGGCAGAGCGAACATCATGGTGACCATCGTTGCGGACACCTCACCGATGCCCCAGAAGGCGATGAAGGGCAACATCCAGACGAACGAGTGGACCACCTGCATCGCGTCCAACACCGGTCTTGTCACGTTCCAGACGCCGTCGCTTCGGCCGCAGGCGATGCCGAGGGGCAGGCCGACGATGGTGCACAGGAGCACGGAGACGAACAGCATGCCGAACGTCTTTGAGGTCTGGAACCAGAAGTCCTGACCGAGGATGCCGCAGGCGGCGACCATGATGGCCGACATCAAGCCGATGCGGGTGTTCCGCAGTACGGACCCGAGGACAAAGAAACCGAGCACCACCCAGACCCAGGAGACGCTCATGATGGAGTCCCGGTTCGGGTTGTCGCTCATCAGCAGGTCGAACAGGAAGCTGAACGGCCATCGGATAACCGAGAGGAGCCCGCCGAGGTTGCCGTCCACCCAGTCCACGATCTGGGTGAACCACTCACCGACCGGGATCCGGAACTGGTCGAGCCAGTTGTTGTCGCTGATACCCCCCGATTGCGCCAACATCTACATGAACACCTCTCGCTCGAAGCCGTCGATCAACGACTCCACCCGGCCCATCTCTTCGATCATGTTGCGGGGATGCAGCGCCCCCATGAGCGAGCCGTTGCCGTCGACCACGGCCAGCATCAGGCCCTTGCCCGCCGCGGCGTAGATGTGGTTGAACTTGGCGTCCGCCGTTGTGGTCTCGAAGTCGGTCCGGACCACCGAGGCGAGATCACCACCGTCCGATGCGACGGTCAGCGCATCGGCCGCCATGACCAGGCCGACCGGCCTGCCGGACTGATCGACCAGGAACCCGCCCTCTGAGCCGATCTTCTGGATCGCACTGTGGATGTCCGCGCCCTTGTCGATCACAACCGGGGCGGTCATCACGGTGGCCACGTCGATGACCCGGCCCTGGTCGACGTCCTGAACGAACTCTGCGACGTAGCCGGTGGCCGGCTGGGTGAGGATCTCATCCGGGGTGCCGATCTGCACGACGGCCCCGTCCTTCATGATGCAGACCCGGTCCCCGATGCGGAGCGCCTCGTTGAGGTCGTGGGTGATGAACAGGATGGTTTTCTGCAGTTCGGCCTGAATGGCCATCATCTCGTCCTGCATCTGCCGCCGGATCAGGGGGTCGAGGGCGGAGAAGGCCTCGTCCATGAGCAGGACGTCCGGGTCTGAGGCGAGCGCTCTGGCCAGGCCGACCCGCTGCTGCATACCGCCGGAGAGTTCGTTGGGGCTTGATTGGGCGAACGCCCCGAGGCCGACCAGGTCAAGGGCCGTCATCGACCGGGAGTCCCGCTCGGTTTTTGCCACACCCTGCACCTTCAGGCCGTAGCCGGTGTTGTCGATGACCGACCGGTGGGGGAAGAGGGCGAAGTGCTGGAAGACCATCCCCATCTTCTGCCGGAACTGCTGGAGATCCGACCCTTCGAGTTCCTGGACGTCGATGCCGTCGACCAAGACCTTGCCGTCGGTGATGTCGTGCAGTTTGTTGACCGTACGGATGGCGGTCGACTTGCCGGAGCCGGAGAGGCCCATGATCACAAACGTCTCACCACGCCTGACCTGAAACGAGACGTCCGTCATGCCGACGACGTGGTCGGTCGCGGCCTGCACCTCGTTCTTGGTCAGACCGTCCTTCGCCAGCTTCAAGGCCCGGCCGCGTGGCTGCGGTCCGAAGATCTTGTACACGCTTTCGAGCCGGATGATGTCATCCATGCCGTCGCCATTTGCCGTTGAGCTCATACCCCTACGCTTTCCGAATGTTCCAGGCACCAGAACCGGCGAATCCGATCCGCCTCGGCGGCCGGGCCCCCACCTCCACCCTGTTGCACTTGTCACACCATGCTAGGTCAACGACCGTGCATGGTGCCGCAGAGAGGCACCGGAACGCCAGTTTTCACAATCGATTGTCATGACAACCATAGCGAATTGTCATCGGTTGCATTCAAGTCGGTGTCATGACCGGGCCCCGGTCGAACTGGGCTCGGGGCTGGAATTGGGCGTACGATGCCACCATGAGCCAGTACAGATGTACCCAGTGCGGACATCTGCTCTCCGGCTCCGAGGTCGCCTCCCACAGCCTGCTCCATCAACCGCTCGGTGCCACCGCGACGGATGTCGTGGAGCCGATCGACGCCGATCTGATCGTCGATCTGGGCACCGGAGAGGCGGAAACCCGTGTGTCCACGGGCCCGGAACCGGAGACCCGCCGCAACTGGGCGCTTGCCGGCCTGGTGGCCGCGGTCGTTGCGTTTGTGGCGTGGACGTTCACCGGCGGGGGCGGGACGGACGACGCTGACGAGGCGGACACCGAGGATGCGGCCGAGGAGTCCGGCGGCACCTTCGGTGAGGGTCGACCGCTCGGTATACCGAATTTTCCGCCGTCCGACAGCCATCTCGCGGCCGACGCCATCGCCCTCGGCTTCCGGGACCTGATAGACGGTGACGAGCGGTTCACCGTCGTTTACCCGGCAGCCGACGGGCTGCAGATGCTCAGCGCGGCGGGGCCGACCACGCCGTCGATCAGCGTGGCGTTCGGGTTCGAGCAGATGGCCCGCTTCCCGCTGATTTCCGACGGGAGCCGAACCTGGGCCGTCGACCCGGCGGATCCCACCACCTCCTACCTTGTCTCCACCCAATTCGAGGTGGTGGACACGGCGCTGGAGGGTCGGGTTGCGTTCATCGACACCAGCCGCGATCCGATCCGGGTGGGGATCAGCTCGTTCGGGGCCTGGGGCGCCGGGTTCGAGGTGCCGGACTCCAGCAAGATCCTGGCCGTGCCCGGCCGGGGGTTGCTGATCATGCCCCAGACCGGGGGGACGTTCATCGTCACCGCCACCGGTGTCGACCCGGTCAGCGACGACAGCGCCGTCGCCGCCAGCGCAAACGGCGAGGTCTATCAGCGGTGCGACGCGGCCCTCGAGTGCGAGTTGTACGTCACCAACCCCGACCTGCCGGACGGGCTGTCCCTCGACCTGCCGGTCGGCAGCGAGGTGGCGATCTCACCGAACGGCCGGTTTGTCACCGCGCTGGACGACGACGGCCTGGTGTACATCTTCGACACTGCGGACGGAACGTCCTGGGACACCGGGGTGTCCGGCGTCCGGGGCCTCGGTTGGGCGCCGGACGGATCGTTCCTGGCGATCACGACCGACTCGAACCTGCTGATCGCCTCAACCGTCGGCGAGCGGGGGGTTGCCAGCCTTCCACTGCCGACCGATCCGGCGTCCGGGAACGTGCTGGTCGTCAGCACGCCGGCCTGACCGCCGTGGGTTGTCCCCACCGGCGTCATCACCGACGTCGGGACTGAGGCGGGCGTCCTCCAGACACCGTTCGGCGACGGGAATCGGTTGACCGTGCCGGGTCCGGTCCCGCTCGGAGATGAAGATGCTCGGCGGGATCCGCCGATCGAACGACTTCATATAGGCGTCGCCGTGCTCGTCCAATTGCTGCCAGGCGTTTGAGAACACCCAACCGGTCGGACCGGTGACGTCCCTGGTGGCCCTGGCGATACCGGTTGACAACCCGCGGCGACCGGCCCGCCTGGCCCGCAGTTCCTGCCAGGCGTCGCGAACCCAACGGCGAAGCCGGGCTGACGGTGTGACCTGACCAGCGGACATACAGTCAATGCTAGTTGGGGTCCGGCGGACCGGGCACCTCGGGCGGGCCACTCCGCAGTCAAAAACGGCTCGGACTTCGACGGAGACCGAGGGACCGGCAATACTGGGGCGGCCTGCGTGATCGTGCGCAACGCAACAGGACCGCACGACCCGCCTGTCGGGTTCGGTGGTCACAAACTGGGGAGCAATAGTTAATGACTGCAGTACAGGGCTCGATTCTTGGCAACGCGGTACTTCGGCGGGAAGACCCGACGTTGCTGACCGGCACCGACAAGTACAACGACGATCTGGAGGTCCCCGGCCTGGGGTACGCCCACTTCGTCAGATCGCCGTTCGCCCACGCCACACTCGGCAACATCGACACCAGCGAGGCCACCGGCATGCCGGGCGTCGCCGGTGTGTGGTCCGCCGACGATCTGGAGATGGCGGATTTCCAGGGGTTCCCGATGTTCCCCGTGGAGTTCAATCGGCCGGTCCTGGCCAGGGGCAAGGTTCGGTTCGTCGGGGACATCGTGGCCGTGGTTGTCGCCGACTCCCGCGAGGAGGCGGCGGACGCGGCCGAGATGGTCGTGGTCGACTACGACCCGCTCCCGGCCGTCACCGACATGGAGGCCGCACTGGCCGACGACGCACCGGTCCTGTTCGAGGAGCACGGCTCCAACATGGTCTTCGAAACCGCCATCGGCGGGGACGAGGACCCCCTGGAGGAC
>JBCCGJ010000433.1:0-4474 GCA_039029335.1 Actinomycetota bacterium
GGAGATCATCGAGGATGCACTCGGCCAGGCAGGAGCGTCGATGGCCGACGTGGTGCGGACGGTGACATATGTGACCGATGTGGGGGACATGGAGCAGGTGGCCAAGGCCCACCGGGCCAAGTTCGCCGATGTCCGGCCCGCTTCGACGCTGGTGGGCGTTGCCGCGCTGATCGATCCGCGGTTGACGGTCGAGATCGAGGCCTACGCAATCATCGACGAGTAGTCCGCCCCGCCAGCCTGGTTACCCGGCTACCCCGGTCACCTCGGGTTACGCCGCCTGAAGGGCGGCGATCACCGCCACGTTGACCATGTCCTCGGCGGAGCAGCCCCGAGACAGGTCGTGCAGGACGCCGTTCATGCCCTGGAGCAGCGGACCGAACGCCTGCGCTCCACCGATTCGTTCGGTGATTTTGTACGCGATGTTTCCACTGTCCAGGTCGGGAAAGATGAACACGTTGGCCCGGCCGGCAACCGGTGAGTCCGGCGCTTTCGATTGGCCGATGGCCTCGACCCAGGCGGCGTCGAACTGGAGCTCCCCGTCAAGGAGGAGGTCCGGGTGCTTGGCCCGGGCCAGAGCGGTGGCCGATCGGACCTTGTCGACGCGGCGGTGTTCGGCGCTGCCCTTTGTGGAGAAGGACAGCATCGCCACCCGAGGTTCGGTCTCGGTCAGCTGGTGGAAGGTCGCGGCCGAAGATGCAGCGATGGAGGCGAGCTGCTGGTCGTCCGGGTCGGGGATGACCCCGCAGTCCCCGTAGGCCACCGGCGTGCCGTCCGGCAGCACCATCAGAAAGCAGCTGCTGACCGATTGGCCGGGGTGTGGCCCGAGGATCCGCAGCCCGGCCCGGAGGACGTCAGCGGTTGGTCGAGTGGCCCCGGCGATGCAGCCGTCGGCCTCACCGGTGGCCACCAGCAGCACGGCAACGTGGAGCGGGTCGGACAGGTCGACCGGCTTGGTCAACGTGGCGGCAAACGCCTCGGCGGCCGGGGTGAGGTGGGCCGCTGCGTCGTCGAGACGCACGGGGTCGACCAGGCCGTCGCGATTGCAGCGGTCCGCCGCTTCGATGGCCCGGGGGTCGGTGCCGTCGGCAAAGACGATCCGCTTCCGGTCCTGGGCTGCACGTCCATACCACCGCTCCAGCAGGCTCATCTCGATCACCCTCTCCGCATACGTTCCCGGCGCCGATCGGCGCGGTCGGCTGCCCCGAAAGGTAGCAGGGCGTTCGTGATCTACTGGCCGCAGTAGCGGTGAACCTCGACCCAGTCGACAACCATCGTGACCGGGGCGGCAATCTCGTGCTTCCAGGCGTCCAACTGGATCGCCAGGCGGTGATCGACGTCGGGGATCAGGTCGGCATCGGTCTCGGCCAGCACAAACCGCTCGATCGGCTCGACCCCGCCGGGCCCCTCCCGGACGATCGTGATGCGGTCCGGGGTCCACTCCATGGTCATGATCTGGAACTGCGACCCGTCGGCATTGTGGATGAAGTACTCCTGGTCAGCAGCAGTGCCGAAGGGGTGGTGGATGAAGGTGTAGAACGGGTTCCGCTCCGGGGTCTGGACCAGGGTGGAGTAGATGTTGTTCTCCCCGTCCCGGGGGTGCACGCCGGAGCCGGGCCAGGTCAGGATCTCCCCGCTCAACGCCTGACCCGGATCGTTGTCGGTCCTGACCCGGAACCGGAACTTGCCGTAGGTCTGGTTCAGATTGTGGGAGATGCCGCCGGACACCAGGCTCTCGTTCTCCATGGCGGCGGTGATGACCAGCTGCCCGTCCGCCACGGAGACCGCCGAGGGACGCCGGAGCCCGTAGCCCGCGTTGCCGGCGCTGTTGTACGCAGACCAGTCGGGACCCAACTCGGTGCCGTCGAAGTCGTCCCGGAAGACCAGTTCGAACTCGGCGTTTGCCGCACAGTCGACCGAGGAGTCCTGTAGGGCCACGTCGATCCGCTCGGTTGCCCCGGGCTGGGCGCAAACGGGACGGTTGAGCCACGGGGAGCCGGTGTCGGCGAACACGGTGTCGATCGGGGCGATGAACGTCAGCACCAGACAACCGACGCCGGGCGGCAGGGCGTACTCGGTCCGACCGGCCGCCGCGGTCGCGAAACTGGTCAGGTAGGCGCCCCGGGACCCGTCCCCGTTTGCAGCAAACAGGTCGACCTTGACCCCGCCAACGGCAACCCCGTTCCGGCCGACCAGCACGTCGAGGGTGGCGGGCTCGGACGCACCGCCGTTGATGATGGCCGGAGCCAGGTCTGCGGTTCCGGTCTCGGGGACGCAGGCCGGGGCGTTGCGCCACGGACTGCCGCTGTCCACCCACGTCTGCTCGGCACCGGCGATGTAGGTCACGACGTAGCAGCGGCCGGGTTGAGCCGGAAGCTCGAACCGGCCGTCGTCGGCGGTGGTGGCCGAGGTGAGGTATTCGGCCCTGCCACCGCCCTCGGCGGCCCGGAACAGGTCAACGACAATCCCGGCCTGTAGGACGCCCCGCTGGTTTTCAACCGTGCCGGTGACCCGGCCGGGCTCATCGGTGGCCACGTCGGCGTCGATCCCGTCGACTCGGTCCCCGGCCCCCACACACAGCGGGGCGGTGGTTACCCACCGGCTGTTGTTGGTGAAGACCTGGTTATCAGGGGCGATCGCGGTGACGGCGTAGCAGCCCGGGTCGACCGTGAACCCGTACCCGCCGTCGGCATCGGTGACGGTGCTCTCCAGCCAGGTCAGCCGGTTGCCGTCGGCATCGGAGGTGAACAGATCGATGGCGACCCCCGGGACCGGTTGCCCACCTCGGGTTGTGTCACCGCCGATGGTTGCATTGGCCACCTGGGCCGCCGCCACGCCGGCTCCGGCCGACCAGAAGGCCACAAGCAACCACAGCAGGATTGCTGTCAGAAGGGCCCCGACCAGCCGGATGCTCCCGAAAATCGCCCGCTCCAAGCTGATCCGCACCGCCACTCCCGCTCGCCGTCGACCAGACAGACCGTAGCGATTCGGATCGGAAGAATAAACTTACGAGCAAATCGACCCAGCGTCGGCGGCGGCCACCGACCCGCTCAGCTCCGACCGGAAGCAGAGCGGGCGACCGCCTCGGTCGCCAGTTCGTCCAGCAGGCCGCTGAAGTTCTTGGCGAATGCACGGGACAGCACGGGCCGCATCAGCGCAACCAGGAATCCCGGCATCTTCGGGACCGCCTCGGCATCGACGGTGGCCTCGCTGCGGCCCTCGCCGATCGATCGGACCGAGAAGGTGGCCCGGGACGAGCGGAGGGGAAGGCCCTCCACGTTCCAGACGTCGACGGTCATCGATTCCCCCTCGGTATAGGCGCTGATCTTCTCGTCGAGGATCTTGCCCGCGCCCAGTTCGCAGCGCCGTTCGGCCCCAAGGCCGGTTGCGGTGACCCCGTCGCCGGTCGTGTAGCTGTTTTGAATCCCGGCACTCCATGCCGAGATGTCGGCGAAGTCGTCCAGGACGGCCCAGACGGCGTCGGCCGGGGCATCGATGGTCCGCGTGGTGTGAATGGGGACTGCCATTGTTCTCCTACTTTCTTGTTGGCTTTCTGGTTTGGTTTGGTTTCTTCTGGATGTGGCCCGGGTGAAGCCGACGGCGGGCTCAGCGAGCCGCTTGGGTGTACTCGGCCTCGGTGTGGCGGCGGAGGTCGTCGAGCACCTCGGTGAACTGCCTGGTCATCCGGCGGCGGATGATCGGGTCGAACACCCGGAGCGGGCCGACCAGATCGAAGTCGATCTCGAAGCTGACGATGCAGCGATGCGGCCCGTCGGTGTGAACGGTCTGGGTGTCGGTGGCTCGTCGGACGACTCGAGGAAGTCCAACGCCGGCGAAGGTGAGCGAGCGGTCCGTGTCCGAGTAGGCGGTGATGACCTCGATCAGCTTCGCTCGCGTCCGGGTTTCCCGGCCGGGGACCGGGGCGGACGGAGCCACGTGACTGTCGATCGGAACCTCGCTGCGATCTATCGGCCGGGAGGTCCGGACGAACGTCGACCAGCGATCGATCTCCGCGAACTCCACCCCGAGCGTCCGCCAGACCAGGTCGGCAGGTGCGTCCATCGGTTGTTCGAGTCGTAGGTGCATGGGTTGCCTCCTTACGCGGTCCGCAGCGCTCGAGAGCGAGTCGGACCAGTAGTTATTTAGCTAACTATCTAACTACTTAGCAATCTAGTTAGTTGCTTAAGCAAAAGCAACCCGCCTATGCTCAGCACCATGACGGCCGTCCACGGCGATATCCCATACCGGTACACCATCGGACCGGGGGCGTCCTTGAAGCGGGCCGTCACCGAGGCGGCGAGACTCCTTGACCAGCTGGTCGAGTCGGAGATGGAGACGCTTGGGCTGAGTTCCGGCGACGCCGACGTGCTGACCGCGATTCGGGTCGCCGACTACGACCCGGTTCCCAGCGAGATCGCCCAGTGGCTCGGGCTCACCGGCGCCGGTGCCACCGGGCGGCTCAACTCGCTGGAGCGAC
>JBCCGJ010000434.1:0-4444 GCA_039029335.1 Actinomycetota bacterium
CAGGCAAAACCTCGACTTGCGCTGTTCGCTCCACTCCCGCCGCAGCGCACCGGCGTTGCGCAGTACACCTACCGGATGATCGACGAACTTCGTCATCATTGTGATGTCACCGTTTTTGTCGATTGCGGGCCCGGAGACCGGGACCGCCCGGAGGAGCGGCGGGTCGACGAGGATCTGATGCGAACCCGGGACGCCGAGGCGGGCAGCGGGGCCGCCTTGACCCCGGCCGATCTGCTGCGGCCTGACGGCGTGACGGTCGTGTCCCACGATTTGTACGAGGCGATGGCGGCCGGCGGCGGTGCATTCGACCAGACGCTGTACTTCCTCGGCAACAGCCATCACCACCTGCAGGCGTTCCAGGCCAACAAGGAACGTCGTGGCCACGTGCTTCTCCACGACGTTCGGATGACCGAGCTGTACCGGGCGATCCGGAACGACATCCCGGAGCGACTGGTCGAGGGGTCGGTCGGACGGACGGTCGGCGCGTACTATCCGGGCCGCTACCGGCCGGAGGTCGAGGAGATGGACGTTGTCAGCCCGGAGACCGCTCACCGCTTCGGTGTGCTGTTGGCCCGCGGTGTCGCCGATGAGGACACCGAGCTACTCGTCCACTCCAGGTACGCAAAGACGTTGCTCCGGCTCGACGGTGCCGGAACCGCATCGGTCCCGTTCCCCATGCCGTGCCCGACGTTTTCCGTTCCGTGGACACCGTCCGACGTCCAACCGATCATCTCGGCGTTCGGACCCCTCGATGCCGACCGTCAACCAGAGCGGTTGATCGCCGCGATGACCGATGTCATCCGGAGAATCCCGACCGCCAGGCTCCGGTTCGTCGGCGACATCGACGTCGCAAGAAAAGAGGTCCTCATGGACCTGGCGAACCACCATTCGGTCGGTGGCTCGGTCGACTTTGTCGGCGAACTGACGGACGAGCAGTTCAGACACCGCCAGCGGGAGACCTGGATCGCGGTTCAGCTTCGCTCTCGTTCCGACGGCGGCTCCTCCGAGACACTGGCCGAGCTGCTGGCGCTCGGGGTGCCGACGATGATCTCGGATCTCGGTCCGGACACCGAGGTACCGGACGATGTGGTCCTGCGAGTGGCCGACACGGTGGCCGGCTCCGCGCTCGGCCAGGAGATGGTGGACCTGCTTCTCGACGAACCGTCTCGTCGTCGTTTGTCGCTCGCCGCCAGACAGTACGCCGAACGCCACAGCTTCGCCGTTGCCGCTCGGTCGCTGGCCCATCTCCTGTTCACCAGCCCGGAGGATCGGAGGATGGTCGATCTGACGAGCGACATGGCCCATCTCGTCAGAAGCCAACGCCAGGCCAAGGCGGAGATCGACATCCTCCGAGGCGCAACCTCCGCGTACCTCGGTGACAACATGCTGCTGACCAGGATCTACAACGGTCAGGATCTGTATGTCGATGGGCGGGACACCTCCGTCGCCCCGGCGCTGCTGCTCGATGGGCAGTGGGAGCCGGAGACGACCGCGGTCTTCAACCGCCTGCTCCGGCCCTCCGACTGCGTGATCGACATCGGGGCCAACTTCGGGTACTTCGGTGTCATTGCCGCCGGCGTTGTCAAACCCGAAGCCGGTGGATCGGTTCACCTGATCGAGGCGAACCCCGATCTCGCGGATTTGATTCGCCGCTCGGTGGCCGTGAACCGGCTCGATGACCGAGCCACCGTGGCGACCTATGCGATAAGCGACCAGCCCGGCGAGTTGACGCTCCAGGTCCCGAGGCACCTGTGGGGCAGCTCCAACCTCGGGGGTTTCGACGACGACCTGCAGGAGGCCATCGGTCGGTCGCTCACGGGGGGTCTCCCGATCGAGCGGGAGTTCACCGTTCCGGCGATCGACCTGGACCGCTACACCGCGGAGCGAGGCATCGACCGGGTCGACCTGGTCAAGATGGACATCGAAGGCCACGAGGAGCTGGCCTACGACGGGATGACCGAGGTCATAGCCCGGAACCGCTCGAACCTTCGGCTCCTTCTTGAGTTCTCCAGTGGTCAGTACCGAGACCCGGTGGGGCTTGTACGACGCCTGATCGAAGACCTCGGGTCGCTCGCCGCAATCCATCCGAGGACCGGGCAGTTGATCCCGGTCAGCGGACACCGTGACGTACTGGCCATGTCCAGGTCGGGATTTGTCATGCTCCTGGCCGGCAATCGCCAGGACGCCGATCAACTGCAACGAACCTCACAACCCAACCTTCAGGAGGAACTACGGGTATGACAACCATCGATACCGAGTCCAGCACCGAAAAGCTGATCCGGCTTCAGGAGGAGACGCTGTTCTTCCTCAACATGGTCAAGAACAGCCAGGCGGTGCGAGTCGGCGACAATCAGATCCTGACCCGCCTGTTCACCGGCCAGAAGATCTTCGTCGATGCAAGCGACATCTCGGTATCGCCGGCGCTGATCATGGATGGGTACTGGGAGCGGGAGGTGACCACCCTCCTGACCAAGATCCTCCGCCCGTCCGATTGCTTCATCGACCTCGGGGCCAACATGGGGTACTTCGGGATCGTCGCCGGGACCGTGATCCGGGGCGACGAGGGGGGATCGATCCACATGATCGAAGCGAATCCCGATCTCGTGCCGCTCATCTTCAAGTCGATCAATGTGACCGGTCTGCTCGGGACCGCCGTGGTGGCCAACTTCGCCGTCACCGACACGGTCGGTGAGGTGCAGCTCCAGGTGGTCAAGGACCTGCTCGGGAGTTCGTCACTCAACGATCTGGACACGCAGTTCCGGCTGGTCAACAGCTCCACATCGGCAGTCGGTTTTGAGGTGGCGGAGAAGGTCACCGTTCCATCGATCACCTTGGATGAGTACGCGGCGATGGAATCGATGCCCAAGGTCGACCTGGTCAAGATGGACATCGAGGGGTACGAGGAGCACGCCTATCGAGGTATGCAGCGGATCGTCGCCGAGAACCGGGACAACCTTCGACTGCTCCTCGAGTTCACGCCGACGAGGTATCCGGACTCCGAAGGCTTCTACCACCAGCTCGCGGCCGACTTCAGCCATGTCCTCGGCCTGGATCCGAACAACGGCTCGCTGATACCCCTCACCACGTATGACGAGCTGTTGGCGATGTCAGCCTCCGGGTACGTGATGGTGCTTGCCACCAACCAGCAGGAGATTCATCTCTGAGGCGATCGCAGGTGGTCGCAATGACCACCGCTCGGCACCGCTCAGCGACCCGTCTTCGGTATCGCTCAGCGGCTGCCGGACGTCATACGCACATCGAGAATCGTCGGGCCGTGGACCGGGAGGTCGCTTGAGACGGCGAAATCGTGCTCCTGAACCGACCGGTCGAACTCCCGCTGGCCGGCCGGGTCGAACAGCAGCACGCTGACCAGATACCGACCGTCGCTGAATGGGAGGTCGTTGATGACGAACCGGATTCCGTCCGTCGAGTCGTCCACCGGCAGATCGTCGGCCAACAGGTCCCTGATCGTGACGTTGACCATCAGCGCGCCGTCGTCACGATGGATCATGAGCCGACCCTGGATGACCGTCGGTTCGTCGACCTCGAAGCCGGTGGCGATGACAACCTGATCACCGGGCTCGAACGCCGGGCCGCCGTTCGCAGGCGCCTCGATGTGGAGGCCGTCAAGACGGACGGGTGAAGCCTCGATGACCTCGATCTCGTCCTCCGGTTCGTCCGCCTGTCCACCACCGAGCGACTGTCGGTACGCGGCGATCGCGTCGTCGACGTCGCCGACGTAGATCATCTCCCCGTGGTCCAACACCATGGCCCGGTCGCAGAGGTTCCGGACCTGCTCCGCCGAGTGCGTCACGAGGCAGATCGTTCGTCCCGCAGCCTGGAAAGCGCGAATTCGATCGATGCACTTGCGCTGGAACGATTCGTCGCCGACGGCCATGACCTCGTCGATCAGCAGGACGTCGGGTTCCAGGTTCACCGCGACGGCAAAACCGAGGCGAGCGTACATGCCGGATGAATAGTGTTTGACCTGCGTGTCGATGAAGTCCTCGAGTTCCGCGAACCGGACGATGTCGTCGAAGATGTCCTCGATCTTCGTTCGCGAAAAGCCCAGGATCGACCCGTTGAGAAACACGTTCTCCCGTCCGGTCAGATCGGGATGGAAACCCGCGCCCAACTCCAGCAGCGCCGACAGCCGACCCCTGACCCGCACAACCCCATCCGTTGGTCGGATCGTGGCGGCGATGCACTTGAGCAGCGTGCTTTTGCCGGAACCGTTGTGGCCCAGAATTCCGAAGGTCTCACCCCGGTAGACCTTGAAGTCGATGTCCTGCAAGGCGGCGAAGTCTTCGACCGTTGAACCGCGAACCGTCAGGAGCCGTTCCTTGAGCGTCCCGGCCGATTCGCTGTGTTTCTTGAACACCTTGCTGAGGCGCGAAACCTCGACCGTGATCTCCCGCTTCGTCGATTGGTCGAGGCCGGGGAG
>JBCCGJ010000435.1:0-4425 GCA_039029335.1 Actinomycetota bacterium
CCTGAACTGTGTTTTGCGGGGGCGCCCCCCGGCCGTTACAACCGCGAGTCGGCTGCGGAGGCCCGAAGCCGACTTTTGTTGTCAGGCAAACGTGAGCAGCGTGGGTTGATAACCCTCGGGGGCTTCGTAGCCAAGCAGGTTGAACACCGTGGCGGCCACGTGGCTCAGCCCGGCGTCGGTCGGCGGGTCGAGCCGGTACTCACCGTCGAAGCCCGGGTCGTACACGGCAAACGGCACCGGGCTGAGGGTGTGCGACGTCTTCGGCGAGCGGACACCGTCCTTGTCGGTGTACATGATGTCGGCGTTGCCGTGGTCGGCGGTGTAGATCAACACCCCGCCGAGCCGCTCGATCACCTGCATCAGTCTCGCCACACATTCCTCGACCACCTCCATCGCCTCGATGGTGGCCTGCAGGTCACCCGTGTGGCCGACCATGTCCCCGTTCGGGAAGTTGATTCGACCGAACCGGTAGCGGCCGGTTTCGAGGAGCTTGATGGTCTCGGCGGTGATCTCCCGGACCTTCATACCCGGGGTCTTGTTGAACTCGATGTTGTCCGAGGGGATCTCGATGTAGGTCTCGAGCGTCTCGTCGATGTAGCCGGACCGATTCCCGTTCCAGAAGTAGGTGACGTGACCGAACTTCTGCGTCTCGCTGATTGCGAAACTGTGGACCCCTTCGGCGCAGAGGTACTCCCCCATCGTCCGATCGATGGCCGGCGGATCGACCAGGTACCGCTTGGGCACCTGCAGGTCGCCGTCGTACTGGAGCATGCCGGCGAACAGCACATCCGGATGGTCACCACGGTCGAACATGGCGAAGTCCGGCTCCTCGTACGCCCGGGAGATCTCGATGGCCCGGTCGCCTCGAAAGTTGAAGAGGATCACGGCATCACCGTCGGCCATGGCGCCCACCGGCGTCCCGTCACCGTCGGCGACGACAAAGCTGTCCAGGTACTGGTCGCCGGCGTCGCTCTCGGCATACATCGTCTCCACCGCCTCGGTGGCGGAGGCGAACCGGCGGCCGACGCCGTGGGTGTGGCAGTTGTAGCCCCGCTCGACCATGTCCCAGTCCGCGTTGTAGCGGTCCATGGTGATGTGCATCCGACCGCCGCCGGACGCGATCCGATAATCGACGCCGTGCTGCTGGTTCAGGTCGGCCAGGACGGATTCGGTTGACTGTATATAGGTGAGCGCGGAGCGGGCCCCCACATCCCGCCCATCAAGCAGAATGTGCACCCGTGCCCGGCCGACGCCGGAGGCCGCTGCCTGGCGGAGCAGCCTGTGGAGGTGATCGGTGTGGGCATGGACATTCCCGTCACTGTGGAGTCCGAGGAGATGGAGGGTGCCCCCGTCGGCAACGCGGTCGATGGTCTCGGTCCAAACCGGCAGCTGAAAGAGGGACCCGTCGTCCAGGGCCAGATTGACCAGCTTGGCCCCCTGATCGAAGATCCGTCCGGCGCCGAGGGCATTGTGACCCACCTCGCTGTTGCCCATGTCGTCGTCGCTTGGCAGGCCGACCGCCTCGCCGTGGGCGGCCAGCTCGCAATACCGCTCGGAGGTGGCCAACGCATCGAGCGTCGGGGTGTAGGCCTCGGTGACGGCATTGCTCGGGTCGGCCGGGGCGACGCCGACCCCGTCGGCCACGATGATCAGCAGCGGGCCGGGTCGGCCGGTGAAGTCGTCCAGGGGGGACAGCGACAGGGGCGATGACGAGGTCATGGTTCCAGGCTACTTGCCCGGCCGAGCGTCGGGGAGGGCCAAACCCGGTCCGATCGTGATGGTTTCGATCGATGGGCGGGCACTCGATGTGGCGGATCGGCCCGCTCGGGCGCACTATGGGACAATGCCACGGCGACCGACCAGACCCAAGGCGCCGACCCGGCCGTGGCTCGTGCGCATCGCCGTACTTGTTGTGCTGGTCACCACGGGCTGCACCGCAGCCGAATCGTCGGATCCCGGTTCGGACAACACATCGGTTGCGGAGTCCGGGCAGCGCGCCGGATCCGATGACGACGTCAGCGACCTCGACACCATCGAGACCGTCTGGACGGCGTTTGTCACCGCCGCAGCCACCCGCTCCGACCCCGATCAGCTTGTGGCCTACGCAGAACCTGAGGCGATCGCGGAGGCTGACCGGGCATTCTTCGAACCTCGACTTCCCCAGACCTTTTACCCTCGCATCACCATCGAGGGAGCCACCGCAACCATCGAGGACTGCAGCCTCTTCAGCTTTCCGCTGGTCGAGTCGCCCTACATTCCGCTGACCGCGTTCGCCCAGGAGGTCGACGGCACCTGGCGGATCGCCCAACTCAACGTCTGGGCCGAGGACGCCTGTGTGCCCGCGGAGTTGGCAACCGAGATCCTGACCGCGTACGAGCGGTTCTGGGACAACGAGCTGACGTTCTCCAACCCGCCGGACCCGAACCACCTGCTGATCGACCAGACCCTGACCGGTCGACGGCTCCAGCGAAAACGAGCGGTCCTGGAATGGCAGGTGGAGAACGATGCGGTGCTTCGAGGACGGCCGACCACCCGACCGCGGATCGTCGAGGTCCAACCCGGGCTTGCCGTTGTCGCCGATTGCCAGACCCCGGATCCCGACTCCGGTTTCTACGACCGCATCACCGGTGAGCGGCGTCCGGAAACCCCGCAGCCCGCCCCGGGACAAACGGACCTGGTCCGAACCTGGTTGGAGTTGGACGGCGGCCGGTGGAAGGTCGAATTCTCCGGCGTGGAAGCCGACGCCAACTGCGATACCGAGGCCGATGACGGCATCCCACCGGTCGGCCGTACCGCCGCCCGCGACGAAGAGCCGTAGAGAACCGTTGCCACGGGGCACGACATCGGTTCGTAACGGCCGCTCAAGGACCGCCCCGGCTCGCGCCGAAGAACAGAAGGAGCCGAGGCCTGTTGGGACCTTGGCCAAGATCGGGAAACGGATCGGGAACAGAAGGCGGACCACGTCATCGGGAATCTTCGAGCCGCGCCCGTTGCCGCGCTCCTTCTTGTGGCGACCGGGTGCAGCAGCATCGGCTACAACCAGGACAGCGCGGCGCCCCTGCCACCGCCGCCACCCATCGTCGACCGGACGGACGAGCTCCAGTTCCTGCCCACCGATGGACTTCATCGATTTGTGGTCACCCCTCCCCCGGTCGAGCCGTCCGAGTCGACCGCCGACCAGCCGACGAACGACGATCTCGGATCCGACACCACAGCCCCGTCCGCGACCGAACGCCAGACCGGGACCGGGACACCGTCGACGGGCGACACCGTCGACCCGCTCGGCGGCCTGAACCGAATCGACCCCGAGAAGCTCAACCAGCTGACCGAGGACACCACGATCGTCTTCCGGGACGACGAGCCCGGCTACCTCACCTCCGAGGGGGACTTCGTCTCGCTGGCCATCGACCCGTCGACCCCGACGGCGCAGACGGCCCTGACCGACGACGTATCGAACGGTGCCGCGGCCGACGGTGATGGCGTTGTGGCCGAGGTCGTCGCCGAGACGACCGACGACCACCCGGCCATCGCCGCGCTTCGGTCGCTGGAGGACGTGGTCTCGGTGGTGGCCATAGGCGATGGCTCGTACGCGCTGACCTCGTCAGACCCCGCGATCATCGATCAGCTCGAACCCGAACTGGCGATGGCGCTTGCCGTTGCCCCGGATGCGCCGCTGGCGCTTGCCGCCGATCCCTACCAGCCCTACCAGTGGGCGCTGGACAACACCGGTACGAACCTTGCGACGGTCCAGACCCCGTCACCGCCGCAGATGGTGGATGCGGACGTCGACGGGACCGAGGCCGCCGCAGGGCCCCGCGGTCACGGAGTCGTCGTTGCGGTCATCGACACCGGCGTCGACACGTCTCACCCGGACCTTGCCTCCCAGATGTGGCGTAATGCCGACGAGGTCTGCGGCAACAACATCGACGACGACAGCAACGGCTACGTCGATGACTGCGACGGCTGGGACTTCGGCTACGACGACAACGTGCCCTGGTCAGCGTCGAACGGGAATCACGGGACCCACGTGGCGGGGATCATCGCCGCTGCGGTCGGCAACGGTGAAGGCATCGCCGGTGTCGCCCCCGAGGCCAAGATCATGAACCTGAGCGTCGTCGGACCCGGTGGCCTCAGCACGTCAAGCATCGCCCGTGCGATCCGCTACGCCGTCGACAACGGTGCGCAGGTGATCAACCTGTCCCTCGGCAGCTCTCCGGGCACCCCGGCGTACGCGGTGACACCGATGATCGACGCGGTGGCCTACGCCGAGGCGGCCGGGGTTGTGGTTGTTGCCGCAGCGGGCAACTCGAACGTCAACCTGGCCGCCGCCGCCGTGTACCCGGCCAGTATCGACAGCGCCAACGTCATCACCGTCGGTGCGTCGAACGCCGACGAAACCAAGGCCTCCTACTCCAACTACGGAAC
>JBCCGJ010000436.1:0-4389 GCA_039029335.1 Actinomycetota bacterium
CCCATTTCCTTGACCAATCGCTTCTTGCGGGTTGGACCGAGGCCGGCGATGTCGTCCAGCACGGACTTGGTCATCCGCTTCTTGCGCAGCTGGCGGTGGTAGCTGATGGCGAATCGATGCGACTCGTCCCGGAGCCGCTGCAGCAGGTAGAGCGACTCCGACCGCCGAGGGATGGTGATGGGTTCGTCCCGACCGGGGACGTAGACCTGTTCGAATCTT
The DNA here is from genome assembly GCA_039029335.1 of Actinomycetota bacterium. Lineage (GTDB taxonomy): Bacteria > Actinomycetota > Acidimicrobiia > Acidimicrobiales > SZUA-35 > JAHELU01. Next base: position 220 of record JBCCGJ010000436.1, read on the forward strand.
TTGGCCAGCGCGCAGACCGGGATCTCGTCGGTGAGCCCGAGCTCGTCAAGGACCCGCACAGCCACCCCAAGCTGCCCCTTGCCGCCGTCAACCATCAGCAACTGTGGCGGGTACTGGAACTTGCCGCGTTCGGCAATGGGTTTCTCCCGGTCGTTCAGGTAGTTGGTCAGCCGACGGGTCAGCACCTCCTCCATCGCCGCGTAGTCGTCGTTCTGGTCAACGGTTTTGACCTTGAATCGGCGGTACTCCTGTTTGCGGGCCAGTCCGTCCTCCACCACCACCATGGATCCCACGTAGTCGGTGCCCTGCAGGTGGCTCATGTCGTAGCACTCGATCCGGAGCGGCGAATGGGGCAGGTCGAGCCAGTCCTGCAGCTCGTTCAGGGCTTTGGCCCGGCTGTTGTGATCCGTCGCACGCTTGAGCCGGTGGCGGGTGAACTCCTCCTCGGCGTTCTTGGTGACGGTCTCCAGCAGTTCCCGCTTGTCCCCCCGCTGCGGGACCCGGATCTCCACCTTTGACCCGCGGAGCAGCGACAGCCACTCCCGATAGAGCGCGGCGTCCGACGAAGGGTGCGGCACCAGCACCACTTTTGGCATCCCCTGGATGGGCGCCTCGTCGTAGAGGCCCTCCAGGATCTTGTCCGTCAGGTCCTCGTCCGTCAGGGCCTCGACCTTGTCGACGATGAATTTCTGTCTGCCGGTCACCCGACCCTTCCGGACGAAGAACACAAAGACCGCAGCCTCCAGGTCGTCCTGGGCGATCCCGATGACGTCCAGATCCTCGTTCCGGTCCGCAACCATCTGCTGCTTCTCGATGGCCTTGCGCACGGTACTGAGCCGATCCCGGAACCGTGCCGCCTTTTCGAACTCCAGCTCCTCGGCGGCGTCGGTCATCTCCTTCTCAAGCTTGACCAGAACGCCGTCCGTGTCCCCGTCCAGGAACTGGCAGAACTCGTCAACCATGGTGCGGTAGTCCTCCGAGGTCACCTCACCGACACAGGGCCCCGAGCACTTCTCAATGTGGTAGAGCAGGCACGGTTTTCCCAGCTTCTGGTGGCGTTCCAGCTTGTTGTCCGAGCAGGTACGGATGGGGAACGTTCGGAGCAGGTGGTCAAGCGTGTCCCGTATGGCGTAGGCGTGGGCGTACGGACCGAAATACCGGGTGCCCTTGCGCTTCTGTCCTCGCATCACCCGGGCCCTGGCCCATTCGTCCTCCACCGTGACGGCCAGAAACGGATAGCTCTTGTCGTCGACGAGGCGGACGTTGAACCGGGGCCGGTGCTCTTTGATGAGGTTGTACTCCAGCATCAACGCCTCGACGTCGTTGCGGACCTGAATCCACTCGACGGTGGCGGCGGTGGCCACCATCTGAGCGGTTCTGGGATGGAGGCCGGCCGGATTCTGAAAGTAGTTCGAGAGCCGGGAACGCAACGACCTGGCCTTGCCGACATAGATCACCCGGCCGTCTCTGTCCTTGAACTGGTAGGACCCGGGGGTGTCGGGAATGGAGCCGGCTGGCGGGCGAACGACCACCCTCCCACCCTAGAGCCTGGTAGTGACGTCGACGGCTACCGGAGCGACCCAACTACGGCTGTAAGGCCGGCTGCAACCAGGCGATGGTGGCCACCGCAAGGCCGACCACCCAGCCGACGATCAAACCGTCCGCGCCGGCAACCGCTGCGCCGACCACGACACAGCCCCACTCAACCACAACCGTGGCGATCCGCCTGCCGACCACCTCGTGCCGACCGGAGAGAGCGGTTGCGTCCGACAGCTGCTGAACGGCCACATACATGATGCCGAGCAGCCCGACCCAGCCCAGGTTTGGGGCGATCAACGTCAGCGTCTCGCCGAGCTGTTCCGATGACAGCCGTCCCACGATCTGGACCGACACGAAACCGCCGATCGCTGCGGTAAGGGCGGACACCCCGACCACCAGCGACGTGATACCCGCCGCGTTCCCACCGTCGACCGCCCGCCGGATCGTCGGGAGTGTGACAACCCGGAGACCGGCGAACAGCGACAGCACGGGAGTGATCGGCAGCAACGCGGCCTTGGCGACGGCGGCCATGGCCGGCGACACCGAGAGGGCGACGATGACGGGGCCGACGTTGACTGCGACGGTCATGATCGCCTGACTGTGGGCCATCGGTCGGTAGCGGAGCAGGTCCGGCCGAAACTCGGCGACCGCTCCGCCGCCACCGGGCCGCTCCACCAGGCGTCGGCCGACAACCCACGAGGCGATCCCGCCGAGACACCAGACAAAGACGATTTGGCTTCCACCGAGCGGGCCAATCGGCAACAGGACAACCAGCCCGATCACGGAGACCCCAAGCCACGTACCGTCCAGCAGACCCGCCAGGTCCGGTCGGCCCCCGGCCCACGCCAGGTTCCGCAACCCGTCCTGCAGCAGGAGCAGCGGCATCAGCAGGGCGATGAGCGCCACGATGACTCCGTCGGCCGCAAGGATGAGACCGAGCAGGACGGAGACGGCGGACGCCGCCGCGGCAAGCGCCACGATCCGTCGCCTGGCCCACAGCCAGGGCAGGTCGATGACCTTCGAACCGTCCGACGCGGCGACCAACGCGTCGGTGGTCAGGGACCGGGACAGGGTGAGGGCGAGCAGGTAGACCGAATAGACCGAGACGATCCGGCCCAGTTCGACAACACCGACCGAGAGCGCAAGGAGGAGGGTGAGCCCGAAGTTCGTCACACTGGACAGGCCCTGGGAAAGAACCGACCAGGCCACCCGCTGCCCGAACCCCTGCCCGTCGCCGGCCGGTCGCGTCGACGTGGCGCTCATCGTGCCCTCGGTCGTGGGCGGTCGGTCTGACGACGTTGATCCTGACGGCCACCCAGATCGCGCCACAGGTCGGTCAGCTCCGATCGCATGTGCTCGATGGAGAACTGTTCGGTTGCCGCCCTGGCGGTATCGGCCATGAGTCCAGCGACCGACGGTTCGCCGCTGACGGCCCGAAGTGCGGCGGTCAGGCGCCCGATGTCCCCGGGTGGCACAAGTGTTCCAGCTCGACCGTCCTCGATCAGCTCCGAGACCGCCCCGACATCGGTGGCGATCACCGGCACACCGGCGGCCGCGGCCTCCACCACCGTGCGGGGCATGCCCTCCCAACGAGAGCTGAGCACGGAGACATCAAAGCCGGCGACAAGCCGGGCGGCGTCCGGCCGCATTCCGAGGAACCGCACCCGATCCGCGATGTCGAGGCGCTCCGCCAGCGCCGCCACCTCGGTTCGGAGGGGGCCATCGCCGATGAGCACCAGCGTCGAGTCGGGAATAGCCGCCCCGGCGAACGCATGCAGTAGCGTCGTGTGGTCCTTCTGCGGTGACATCCTGGCCACCATGCCGACGACGTATCGACCGTCGAGTCCCAGATCGTTCCGGACGACCGTCCGCTCGGCGGCAGCGGCCTCGGCGGTTGAGGTGTCAACGCCGCTTCGGATCAGGCGGTATCGGGACGGGTCACCGATCCGACGGTCCAGCCCGAAGTCCAGGTCCGGCCGCCCCACCACAACAAGCGCATCGCTCAACCGGGCCAGAAGCCGTTCAATCATCAGCACGGCGAACCGGACCGACCGGGGGGCCACCGAAACCGGACCCCACCCGTGCACGGTGTGGGCGCAGGGGATGCCAACCAGCCGTGCGGCGATCCGTCCGAGCACCCCGGCCTTGCTGGAGTGGGTGTGCATCACGTCCGGTCGGTTCCGCCGCAGCCATCGGACCAGCCACCAGAGTGCCGCCAGGTCGTTCTTCGGCGAGAGGGAGCGGACCAGCCGTGGCACCACGATCGTGTCGACCGCCCGGAGTTCAGCGCTCCCCCAGTACGTCCCTTCTTCCGTGGTGTCCCGTCCGGCCAGGACGATCACCCGCACCGACGGATCCATACCGGCGCTGGAGCCGATCACGGTGGCCTGGGCGCCGCCCCGGGCCATCGTGGTGACGAGCTGGACCACGCGAACCGGCGGGCCCGCACGGTGCTCGACCGGATCGGTCGCCTCGTGCCGGTCGATCGACTCGGCCGGCGCGTTCGAGTCGACCGCTGCGTCCGTTCCGACCGGCGCGTCCGGTTCGACCGGCACACGCTGCTCGACCCGCGTCGCCCGGCCGACCGGCCCGGTCTCGTCGGGCGCCCACCGCGGGGTGACCGTCACCGAC
>JBCCGJ010000437.1:0-4360 GCA_039029335.1 Actinomycetota bacterium
AATCCTTTGAAGTAACTATTGTGGAGAAGTGTATTTTTATTGAAGCCACAAGCATTCTGCGTGTCGTTTCAATAAAAATACACTTCTCCACAATTGTTATTTGACAGATTTTGCCTAAGTAAGAACGGGGGTTCGGCGCGGACCCGATCGGCACGTACCACGCCCCTGACATGCCGCCGCCCCATCACTATCTGGCCTTCTACCGGTGGCTCGGTGCCGCTCCGGAGGACGGTGGTTGGGGGGCCGACGCCGCGGTCCATCTTGGCAAGCACGGCACGCTCGAATGGCTGCCGGGTAAGGCGCTGGCGCTCTCCGCCGGATGCTTCCCCGACGCAGCCCTGGCCGACCTGCCGTTCGCCTACCCGTTTGTTGTCAACGACCCCGGCGAGGGGACCCAGGCCAAACGGCGGACCCACGCCGTTGTCATCGACCATCTCCCGCCGCCGCTGACCAGGGCCGACACCTACGACGACATCGCCCGGCTGGAGCAACTCCTCGACGCCTACGCCCAGATGGAGGCCATGGACCCGGGCAAGCTCCCGGCCATCCGGACCCAGGTCTGGGAGCTGCTGGTGGCCACCGAGATCCACCGGGACCTCGACCTCGGCGACGCCGCACCGGAGGACGACGACTTCGACGACATGGTCCTCCACGTCGACGGCTACCTGTGTGCGCTCAAGGACGCCCAGATCCGCGGCGGCCTGCACGTCCTCGGCCGGGGGCCGGAAGACGACCAGTTGATCGAGACGGCGCTGGCGGTCACCCGCCTGCCCCAGGCGTCGGTGCCGGCTCTACGCTCGACCGTCGCCGGGGAGTTCGGCGTCGATCTGCAGGCGGGGGTCCGGACGGAGATCGATCGGGTGGAGGAGGAGTGCCGAGCCCGGGTGGAGGCGCTGGCCGCAACCGGCTGGAACGCCGCCACCACGGAGGACCCGACGCTCGGCTGGCTGGCGAACCGGTTGATCCCCAACCTGGAGCAGACCACGGACGAGATCACGAACCTGCTGCGGATGCTGGACGGCCGGTATGTCCCGGCCGGGCCGAGCGGTGCGCCGAGCAGAGGCGGCGCCCACGTCCTGCCGACCGGCAGGAACTTCTACTCCGTCGACCCGAAAGCCATCCCCTCGACGCTGGCCTGGGAGGTCGGCGCAACCCTGGCCGATCGGCTGGTGGCCAAGTATGTCGAGGAGACCGGCGCCGCACCGGTAACCGTTGGTCTTGTGCTGTGGGGTACGGCGGCCATGCGGACCACCGGCGACGATGCGGCCGAGGCGCTGGCGCTGCTGGGGGTCCGACCGACCTGGAGCGACGAGAGCGGGCGGGTCACCGGTCTTGAGGTGATGTCGCTCGAAGAGCTCGGTCGACCTCGAGTCGATGTGACGCTGCGTATCTCCGGGTTCTTCCGCGATGCCTTTCCCCACGTGATCGCCCTGCTCGACGAGGCGGTTGCCATGGTGGCCGCACTCGACGAACCACCGGAGATGAACCCGATCGCCGCGGTCGGCGACGCCGACGCCCGCATCTACGGCCCACCGCCCGGCGGCTACGGTTCCGGCATTCTGCCGGTGCTCGAATCGAAGAATTGGCGCAGCGACGCCGATCTGGCCGAGGTGTACCTGGCCTGGTCCGGTTTTGCCTACGGCCGGGAACGGTTCGGTACCGCGGAGCCCGACGCGATGCGGCGCCGGTTCGCCGCCATCGACGTTGCGGTCAAGAACCAGGACAACCGGGAACACGACATCTTCGACTCGGACGACTACCTGCAGGACCACGGCGGCATGGTCGCCGCCGTCCGGGCTCTGACCGGCACCGAGCCGAAGGCGTGGTTCGGTGACTCCGCAGACCCGGCAAATCCCCAGGTCCGGACCCTGGCCGAGGAAGCGGCCCGCGTGGTCCGCAGCCGGGTCATCAACCCGAAGTGGATCGCCGCCATGCAGCAGCACGGCTACAAGGGGGCGTTCGAGCTGGCCGCCACCGTCGACTACCTGTTCGGCTACGACGCAACCGCAAAGGTGGTCGAGGACTGGATGTACGAGCGGGTCACCGAGGCGTACGTGGCCGACGCAGGCACCCGCAAGTTCTTCGAAGAGTCGAACCCGTGGGCACTGCGGTCCATCGCCGAGCGGCTTCTCGAGGCGGACCAGCGGGGGATGTGGGATGCGTCGGCCGAGGCCAGGACCACCCTGGAGCAGGCCATCCTCGAGGCGGAAGGCTGGGAGGAATCGCGGTGACCACCGCACCGGGCGGGGTCGACGGCACCGGCGGGCGGCAATTCCCGTTCGCCGAGGTTGTCGGTCAGGACGACGCCAAGCTTGCGCTGCAGCTGCTTGCGGTCGACCCCGGTATCGGTGGCGTGCTCCTTCGTGGCGAGAAGGGCTCGGCCAAGACAACCCTTGCCAGGGGACTGGCCGAGCTGCTGCCCGGCGAGGCGCCGTTTGTCGATCTGCCGCTTGGTGCAACCGAGGATCGGCTGATCGGGACCATCGACGTGGCCACCATGCTGACCGGCGGAGAGTTGACCGTGAACCCCGGCCTGCTGGCCGCGGCCAACGGCGGGGTGCTGTACGTGGACGAGATAAACCTGCTGGCCGATCACCTGGTCGACACCCTGCTTGACGTCTCGGTCTCCGGGCGAAACCGGATCGAGCGGGACGGCGTGTCCCATCATCATGACGCCCGGTTCGTGCTTGTCGGGTCGATGAACCCCGAGGAGGGGGAGATCCGGCCCCAGCTCCTCGACCGTTTCGGGCTGTCGGTACAGATCGCCGCCAGTGTCGATCCGCAGGACCGGGCCGAGGCGGTCCGCCGCCGGCTGCGGTTCGACGGCATCGACCTGGCCGGACCGTCCGACACCGAATCTGGCACGGCGAACGGCGCCGGGGCAGAGCACGGAACAACCGCCGAGACTGACCGGCTGCGGACGGCACTTGCCGCCGCCCGTCCCGCCACCGTGCCGAACGACCTGATCGAGACGGCGTCCCGACTGGCGCTGGCGGTCGGGGCCGAGGGGCTCCGGGCCGACCTTGTCCTGTGCCGGGCCGCAGCTGCCAACGCCGGTCTGCACGGACGCACGGTGGCCGACGAGAACGACCTCCGCCGGGTGGCGCCCCTTGTGCTGGCCCACCGCAGCCGCCGCAACCCGTTTGATCCACCGGTCCTGGAATCCGAGGAGTTGGCCGACGCCATCGACGATGTGCTCGAACAATCGACCGACGACCACACCTCGAACACTCCATCCGAAAACGGTTCACCGCCGCCCGCCGGCCCGGATGACCGGTCCCAGCCCGAGTCCCGCGAACCGCACCGACCAGACGGATCGCCTTCCAACGACACGCCGACCTCGCCCGGTCCCACGGCTCCGATGGCCGTCGGTACGGACCGTCGACCGCCGAGCGGTGGGATCACCCCGGCCAGGGCGTCCGGCATGGCAGCCGCCGGCCGTCGCACGATGGCTGAGGGGGACAACGGTCGGCTCGTTAGAGACGTCGACTTCGAATCGGGGAGTACCCGTCCGATCGCCGTTGCCGCAACCGTTCGCCGCCTGGCCGACCGCCGCCGGACGGAGCCGGCGGCTATGGCCGAGGTCGGCGACCTTCGCCAGGCTGTGCGGGAACGACCGGCGGGGAGTCTCCTGATCCTCGTGGTCGACACCAGCGGTTCGATGGGCGCCGATCAGCGGGCCCGGTTGGCCACCGGCACGGCGCTCGGCCTGCTGAGTGAGGCATACGAACGTCGGGACCACGTTGCGCTGGTCTGTTTCGGTGGCGATGACGCCCAGGTGGTCCTGGCCCCGACCGGTTCGGTCGAGGTGGCGAGGAATCGGCTGACGACGCTTGACACCGGGGGAGCGACCCCGCTCGCAGCCGGACTCCGGCAGGCCCTGAACCTGGTCAGGACCCGGCGAGACAACGGTCGGAGTCCGTTTGTTGTTGTCATCTCCGACGGGCGGGCCAGCGGTTCCCCGGATGCTCTCGACGATGCGATGGGCGCCGCCGCCGATCTCCGCCGAGCCGGCGTCGCCGGTCTTGTCCTCGACTGTGAGAGCACCATGCCCCGCCTCGGTCTCGCCCCTCGCCTGGCCGAGGCCATGGGCAGCCCCTGCGTCCCGGCGGCCGATCTTGACCCGGCGACGGCCTCCACTACCATCCGCACCATCAGGCAGGACGCCCTCGATGCTCGTTGAACGCCGCGTCTCCATTCCTCTTCGCGCCTCCGCAACACCACCGGAGCGGGCGCCCCGCGGCCCTGCCACCGCATCGGAAGGGGTACTGCTGGTCGGCCACGGTTCACGCTGCATGATCAGCGCCGAGCAGATGCACGTCATCGGTGACCAGGCCCAGGCCGCGCTGCCCCACCTCAT
>JBCCGJ010000438.1:0-4357 GCA_039029335.1 Actinomycetota bacterium
CCCACATGTCGGAGATCGGGGCGGTCGAGGGCCAGCTGGTCGACCGGGGTGACATCGTCGGTTTTGTCGGTGCCAGCGGAACGGCCACCGGCAACCACCTCCACTTCGAGGTGCGGATCAACGGCGGTCCGTCAAACCCCCGGAACTATTTGCCGTAGCGTTCAAAACGGTCCGCGGTGAACGTGCCGCGTCGTGTCCCAGGCGCCCAAACCGCTCCGGTGGGGTGGCCAGGTACACCCCGCCGCTTCGCTGTGCCCCGCCGCTTCGCTGTGCGCTGCGTCCCTAAACCGCTTCGACGCCGATGCGGTGCCAGCCGGAGGCGCCGTTCGGGGCCGGTGGGGTCGGCTGCTCGGTCTGGGTGGTACCGGTGCCGTCGGTGGCCCGGACCTGGACAACGTGCCGACCGGCGACCGCGGTCCACGAGACCAGCCACTGGACCCAGGCGTCCGGCCCGAGCGACTCACCGAGCGTCGCCTCCATCCACGGGCCGTCGCCGACCTGGACTTCGACCTTGGTGATGCCCGTGTCGGGCGCCCAGGCCACCCCGGCGATGGGGACCTCGGTCCCCGCCGTGACCCGTTCGGTGTGGCGGGGGGTGTCGATCCTGGACTGGGTCTTCACCGGGCCCAGCTTCGACCAACCGCGAGGAATCCAGTAGCCGTTGAAGTCCTCGATCGTGGTGAGCTCGATCTCCTTCAGCCACTTCGTTGCCGACACGTAGCCGTACAGTCCGGACACGACCAGGCGCGCCGGGAACCCGTGACGGAGGGGGAGCGGTTCACCGTTCATGCCCACCGCAACCAGGGCGGTCCGTCCGTCGTAGGCCGCCTCGGTGGGAAACCCGCAGTTCCACCCGTCAACCGACCGGCTGGCGATCTGTGTTGCGCCGGGTTGGACCCCGGCCTCGTCCAGCAGCTCGACAAGCGGGACACCCTGCCAGACGGCATTACCGACCAGGTCGCCCCCAACCTCGTTGGAGACACAGGAGAGCGTGACCGGGGCGATGGTCTTTGCCCGGTCGAGCAGCTCGTCGTAGGTGTAGGTCATCTCGTTGTCGACCATGCCCCGGATGGTCATCGACCAGTTGGCCGGGTCGACCTGGGGGGTCGTCAGCGCGGTGTCGATGAGATAGAACTCGTCGTTGGGGATGATCAGCGGCGTGATTCCCGGGGTCGAGGCGACCGGCCCCTCGGCAGCGGTGGACACCACGGCCTCGATTTCGGTGGTGGCCGCCTCCGCAAGCTCGACCTCTGCCCTGGCCTTCGCCGCCGACGACCTGGCCCGGATGTCCCGGGACATCACGCCGGCCCCGATCGCACCGACCCCGATCAGTCCGGACCAGTTGAGGAACCGTCTGCGGGAGACCGCCGGGTTCGTCGGCGTATCGGCCCGGCCGGAGGCCCCGGCCGCCGGACGAAGCCCCAGTTGGGCGCCGACCGGTTCAGTGGTGGCACGGAAGAGAAGGTACAGCGCGGCCAATCCGGCGACGACCGAGATGATCGCCGCCACGATGGCCAGGCCCCAACCGCCCTGAGCGTCGACGCCGATCGCCAGCATCCCGAGCAGACCGAACCCGGCGAAGGTGATGACGGCCGGTGTCGGCCGTGAGCGGGAAAGCACCCCGACCGCCGTGCCGATGAGCAACGAGATGATGATCGTGCCGAGCACGAGCGCCGGTTTGTCAGCCAGACCGAACACCGACTTGCCGAACTCGACGAACCAGTTCGGTGCGTTGTCGACCACCCGGTTGGCCACCGCGATGACAGGACCTGGTTGCGGCGCGGCGAAACTGGCCGCCAGTTCGCCCGCGGCAAGCGCACTTCCGGCGGCCACCAATCCGACGATGGCGGCAAGCCATGCCGGCACGCCTCGAAAGTCCCAGAGGGTGGTGGCTTCGGTGGTCGCCGGCCCGGTGTCGGCCTGCGCCGGATCCGACGTGGTTTGATCGTTCATGGCGCCTCCCAATAGTGCAGCCGTAACTCCACCAACATCCGGTCTAGCAAACCTGTTTCCCTATGCCCGAACCGTTCACCGCTTCTTCACAAGGTCGCGGTTGCCACATGCCCCCGATCGGGCGCTCCACGGCGGCCGGTGAGCGGTTGGTACGGGTTTTTTCCAGACTTCGGAATGGACCGGGATCGGGACCGGTTTGGTTGCCTATGCCAAAGAAGATAGGTTCGCGCCCGTTGGTCGGGGTCGTCGCCGCAATCGCCCTGCTGGCGGCGGCGTGTGCGTCGGAAGCCAGCGGCCCGACTCTGGACGCCGCCCTGGCCGAGGATTCCGGCTCGGCCGTTGATGAAAGCACCACCAGCGCCGCGGCGGACGAGACCGAGGCGCCGGAGGCCGAGGGCCCCCAGGTCGATGACGGGGCCGACGGAACCGGTGACGGAGCAGCTGAGGAAGCCGACGAGCCCGCTGACGTCGGCAACCATCTCTTCCCCGATCTGACAACGGTCAACGTGAAGGACGGTGGGAGCCTCAACCTCGCCACCGAATTGGCGGGCGGAGACACGCCCGTCCTCCTTTGGTTCTACGCGCCGCATTGACCGGCTTGTAACGCCGAAGCACCGGTGGTTGAGCAGTTTGCTCAAATTTATGAAGACCAAGTGCGAGTAGTCGGAATGGGCACCCAGGACTCCCTCGATCTGGCGAGCCAGTTCCTGGAGCGTCACGCCCTGGACAACGTCCTCCTGACCTGGGACGAGAGCTTCCAGACCTGGCAGTACTATCAGGTCCGTGGTCAGCCGACCGTTATCCTGGTCGACCCGCAGGGCACGCCGCTCGGTCAGTGGTACGGCCTCACCCAGGAGGCGGCCATGCTGGTGGAGCAGTACGGCGCATAATCCCGGTTTCATCGCCCCGATCCGGGATCGGACACTTCCAACCCAACCGGTCCCGAAGCAGCGGTTCCGCGCTCGGGCGGCTAACTTTGAGCGGTAGCAGGACGCGGTTGGCCGAATGGGTCCGGCCGGGACGTGGGAGACCGAATTGGGAGACCAGGACATGAAGGTTGTCGTCGACTTTGACCTCTGCGAAAGCAATGCGGTCTGTATGGCGATCGCCCCCGAGGTTTTTGAGGTCCGCGACGACGACTTTCTCTACGTGCTGAACGAGACGCCGGGCCCCGACCTGGAGGAGAAGGTCAAGGAGGCGGCGGAACGCTGCCCCAAGCAGGCGATCACCCTCGAAGCTTGATCCCGTCAACCGCCACGATCGATAGACGCATCCGAACATGAGCACCATCGCCATCGTCGGCGGGTCACTTGCCGGCACCCAGGCCGCCCAGGCGCTCCGACGGGCCGACTACGACGGATCGCTGATCATGGTCGGCGACGAACCGCACTATCCCTATGATCGGCCGCCGCTCTCAAAGAACTACCTGGTCGACGAGGTTGCCGACGAGGAGCGGTTGCGGCTCCGGCCAACGGCGGACCCCGAAGCGCTCGGCATCGACTGGCGGTTGGGTCGCATCGCCACCGCACTGGCACCGAGCCTGACCGAGCTGACCCTGGACAACGACGAGACCATCGCCTTCGACGGGCTGGTGGTGGCCACCGGCGCCCGGCCTCGGCGGTTGCCGGGGGCCGACGGGTTGCCGGGTGGTGTCTGCGAGCTGCGGACCCTCGATGACGCCCGGGCCGTCCGGGCGGCGCTTGCCGCGGGACCCGGCCGGGTCGTGGTGTGCGGCGCCGGTTTCATCGGTGCGGAGGTTGCGGCGTCCGCTCGGTCGTTGGGGCTTGCGGTGACGCTGGTCGACGCGGCCGAGGTGCCTCTGGACCGGGTCCTCGATCGGGATGCCGGCATGGCGGTGGCCGATCTGCACCGGGGACACGGCGTCGACGTCAGGCTGGAGACCGGCGTCGCCGGCTTCGAAGAGCGGACGGACGGCAGCGGCCAGGTGGCCGCCGTTGTGCTGACGGACGGGACAACGGTTCCGGCCGACCTGGTGATCATCGGTATCGGGGTGGTTCCGAACACCGACTGGCTCACCGGTTCCGGTCTGCAGATCGACGACGGGGTTGTTGTCGACCAGACCTGTCTGGCCGCCGCGGGCCAATCGGGGCTTGTCGTGGCCGCTGGTGATGTAGCCCGCTTCCCGAACGCCCGCTTCGGCGGAACCCCGATGCGGATCGAGCAGTGGGACAATGCCGTCGAGATGGGCATGTACGCCGGGAAGCGGTTGCTGGCGGCGCTGAACGATCAACCGGCGCCGGACCCGTTCGCCCCGGTGCCGTGGTTTTGGAGCGATCAGTACGACCGCAAGATCCAGCTCGCCGGACTGGTCGCCGATCACGCCGAGGTCGTCCAGGGTTCGTTCGCCGAGCAGCGGTTTGTCCAGCTCTACGCCGATGGCGAC
>JBCCGJ010000439.1:0-4293 GCA_039029335.1 Actinomycetota bacterium
CGTGGAACGGGAGTTCACGCTGAACCGCGACGGCGCACCGATTCCCGGCGTGCTGTGGTCACCGACGGACGGACCGGCGGGACGGCTGCTGCTGCTCGGCCACGGCGGGACCGCCCACAAACGGGCGGACTACATCGAAGGTGTGGCCAGGCTTGCCACCCAGCGGGGGTTCGACGCCGTGGCCATCGACGGTCCCGGCCACGGGGACCGGGTCCAACCGGACGAGCAGCCTAATTCGGACAACTTCTTCGAGGTCTGGCACAACAACGGCGGCACCGACGGGATCGTTGCGGATTGGAAGATCACGCTCGACTTCCTGGAGGCCCAGCAGGGATCGAGGCCGACCGGCTGGTGGGGGCTGTCGATGGGGACGATGGTCGGCCTACCGGTCTGTGTGACCGAACCGCGGGTCAGTGCCGCGGTGCTCGGCCTGATGGGCCACTGGGGCCCCAACGGCGACGAGCTAGTGGCGCTTGCCCCCTCGCTAACCGTTCCCCTCCGGTTTCTCCTGCAGTGGGACGATCAGATCGTGCCCCGGGAGCGCTGCCTGAAGCTGTTCGACCTGCTGGGCAGCGAGCGGAAGACCCTGCACGCCAACCCCGGGGCTCACGCCGCCGTGCCGGTCACCGAGGTGCTCTCCTCAATCGACTACCTCGACCGTTACGTGAAATAGCGGGCCGGCGTCCCGCAGCCCCGGCGGCTTCGCGGGCGCCACCACGCAGCTTCGCAGGTGACATCGCTCAAAAACGGGCGTTCAGCGCCGATTCCTCTACTGGGCCGGAACCGTCCCGTCCCGGTCAAAGGAACCACGAACCACACCCCATGGGATCGCCTGCAACCAGCCATCGACCGCGTCCGGGCCTCCTGGAGAACCCGGCGCTGTGGGATCTCGACGTCTCCGACCCCGAGGATGGCGAGGTTGACGGCTCGACGGACCACCTGGCGAGCTTCGCGGCGCCGATCGTCAACGTCCGCTGGGCCACAACCGCCGTCTCGGCGGTACTCGGCGCCCCGACGCTGCTGGCGCCCCAGTGGTTGGGCATCAGTGCGCTGCTGGCGGTCACCGCCTACAGCCTGTACCGCTCGCTGAATCCGCTCCGATACAGCGGATCACCCCGAGACCAGGCCTTTCTCCTTGCCGAGGTGGGGTTTTTCTGGGTGCTGATCGCCCTGACCGGGTTCTGGCAGTCCCCGTTCATCATCGCCATGTCAAGCGTCCTGGTGGCGTCCGGGTTTGCCGGCGGTTTCCGCATGGCGATGCGGATCGGCGCCGTGACCGCCCTCACCATCACCGTTGCGGAACTGGGGTTCACCGACTGGGCGCCGGGCGAAACCACCGACGCCATCCGCTGGACAACGCTGTTGCTGCTGATCGGGATGGTTGCCGGCTACGGCAGGCGTATATCCGGCGAAGCGACGAGGCGGCACTCCATGGCCCTCGGCCGGGTCGGCCAGCTGAACGACGCAAACACGCTGCTGTTCAACCTCCACCGGCTGGCCCAGAGCCTCCCGGCGTCCCTCGACCAGAACGAGGTACTGGACTCGAGCCTGCTCGAATTGCGGCGCCTCATCGAGTTCGACCGGGCGCTGCTCATCCTTGTCGACGAGACCGACGACACGCTTGTCGCAGCCCGTCAGCAGGCGTTCGGCATCACCGGAATCGTCGACCGGACGTCGCTTCCCCGGCCGGCCAGAACGTGCCTGTCGACCTGGCGAACCTCCAGGAACAGCCTTGACGACACGACGCCAGGGCTCCATCCGGAGTCCCGCAGCGGCCTCTACGCCCCGCTGGCGGCCAGAAACCGGCTCATTGGACTGGTGATCCTCGAATCGCATCGCCAGAACCACTTCCAGGAGCGGGACAAACGCCTCCTCCAGGGGCTGATCGAGCCGATGGCCCTGGCCATCGACAACGCCCGCTGGTTCGGCAGGCTCCGTCGGGTCAGCGTCGACGAGGAGCGCTCACGCATCGCCCGTGAACTCCACGACCGGGTCGGTCAGACACTGGCCTCCCTGGGGTTCGACATCGACGGGCTCATCCGCCACCACGACCAGGGTGACGACATCGGGACGGAACTGGGCGACCTTCGAGATGCGGTGCGGCGCATGACCTCCGAAGTCAGGGAGACGCTGTACGACCTCCGGTCCGATGTCCGGGAGGACAAGGACTTCGAGCAGACCTTCGGCGAGTTCGCCGGTCGGGTCGCCGAGCGCAGCAACCTCACGATCAAGATGGACAGCGAAGCGACCTGTCGACTGCCGATCCAGCAGGAACGGGAGATGTGGCGCATCGCCCAGGAGGCCCTGATCAACGCGGAACGCCACGCTGCGGCAACCAACGTCACCGTCCGCTGGCGCTGCAACAGAGTGCAGGCGTCACTTGACGTTATTGACGATGGTCGCGGAATGACTGAAAAAAACGCCGGACGAGCCGATTCGTACGGAATAGTCGGCATGCGTGAGCGGGCCGACAGTATCGGGGCAGCACTAGAGATCATTTCCAAACCCGGAGAAGGGACAACAGTCCGGTGTTACCTCAACCAGATATGAACAACCGTCGATCCACCGATGAGCCGGTGGCCCGGATGCCGGGGACGGTCGGTGACGACCAGGCACCGATGCGGCGCTCGATCCGGCTGCTGCTCGCCGACGATCACCGGATGCTCCGGGAGGGTCTGCGACGGTCTCTGGATGAACTGGGATTCAGCATCGTCGGAGAGGCTCGTAACGGCGCGGAGGCCGTTGATCTGGCCTCGGCGGTGCAACCGGACGTGGTGCTGATGGACGTCACCATGCCGGAGCTGGACGGTGTCGAGGCGACCCGCCAACTCAAGGCCCGACTGCCGAACACCTTCATCATCATGCTGACCATGCACGCCGACCAGGACGTGCTGACCGAGGCGATCCGGGCCGGCGCAAACGGCTACCTGGTCAAGGACTGCAGCATGGACGAGATCGCCTCCGCGATCGATTCGGTCGTCCTCGGTGAGACCGCCCTCTCACCGCGGCTGGCGGCATCGATGCTGGCCGAGGTTCGCCGTCAGGACTCGTCGAGCCAGTCCGAGCGGGTCATCACCCCCCGGGAGGAGGAAGTGCTGCAGCTGATCGCAGACGGCTGCTCAACACCCGAGGTGGCCGAGCAGCTCTTCATCAGCCAGAAGACGGTCAAGAACCATCTGGCGTCCATCTACCAGAAGCTCGACGCCAGGGACCGCACCCAGGCCGTCCTGCAGGCCGTCCGGATGGGCATCGTCAGCATCAACTAGTGCGGCCCGGCGGCGATCCGTCGCCGGCCCCGCAACCGTCACAAAGCCGTCTCGCCGAGCGAGGCGGCTTTGTTGCGTTCCGCCCCGTCCGCCGCCCACGAGAAGTGCAGGCCGGCTCACCACCGCAACCGCAAACCGGCAGCGGGGCTCGCCGGACCAAACGAGGGCGGGTGGACCGGGACGATCCGGTTGCCTCCTCCGACGTGGAGCGGCGAGGCTAGCCGTCGATGCAGCTGGTGAACGTCGGGCCGTCGACCCGACAGGCGACAACCCAGTCGCCCCCGTCGATCGCCAGCCGCCAGCCCGTTGACTCCCGAAGCCAGGCGGCGAGGACCGTGTCGGCCTCCCACAGCACCACCTCACCACCCCACCGGTCGAGGACGGCACCGTAGTCGCCGCCGTCGAGCAGCGTCAGATGGTCACCGGTCACGGTCGTCGGATAGAAGTCGAAGCGGTCGTCGATGAACACCGACGAGTCCGCTCCGTACCGGTAGGCCAGGTAGTTGCCGACCGCCTCCCGATGGATCAGTCCAACCTCGGGATCGGCGACCAGACCACGGGCCTCCAGGTAATCGACCTCATCGACCGGGTACAGCTCCAGATCGAGGCCCGGTTGGCCTGCAACCAGCATCCCGACCACCACCCCGGCCGCGACCATCGCCGGGCCGAGCGTTCGGGACAGCAGGTTGACCGCGGCACCGTCCTCGGTGCCGAACAGATCACGAAACCCGGGGGCGAGGAGCACAACGATCACGATGGCGGCGACGCTGATGTTCCGGATGGCCAGGAACCCGCCGAGCAGAAAACACACCGAGGGCAGCAGGCTGCGCCACGGTGCGCCCCGCCTGGCGGCGACTGCGACGATCGGAACAAGGCTGAGGAACACCAGTTCCGGTGGTGAGGCGAACGATGGCGGTTGCCACTCGACAACACCCTCGAGCGCCTCCCGCCTGCCCAGCAGCTGCACCGGGAACCAGAGGATCCGGGGGCCGATGGGGTTGACGGCGGCAACAAACGTACCGAGGAG
>JBCCGJ010000440.1:0-4291 GCA_039029335.1 Actinomycetota bacterium
CGTCTGCATACTCGGCCTGATCGCGGTACCGGATCATGTTGACCATGTAGAACGGTTCGCCGTCGTCGTTCGGGTCCTGCAGGAAGGCAAGGAGTTCGTCCGTGTTCGACTCGCCCATCTGTGCGCCGAACCGGGGGGCTTCGTCGTCGGAGAGCCGAACGGAGGTGATCGGCGAGGTCGCCTCGTCGGGAGCGGGCACGTCAGGCGCAGCCGTCGTATCCGTGGTCGGCTCTGTCGTGGTCGGTGCCGTTGTCGTGGTCGGCTGGGTCGTGGACGTCTGCTCCTCGGCCTCTGGAACCTCGGCGGTCTCGGAAGCGGCTTCGTCGCTCTCCTCTCCTCCTCCGCATGCTGCAAGTATGAGGGCCATCGCGGCGAAGGTGGCCATCGCGTTCCGCATCGCCCGGTTCTTTCTTGTCGGTGTGATCGTTCGCTGTGGGTTCATGTCCTGATCATCCGTCGCAGGGGGCAGCCTCGAATCCCACTGCGGGAGGCTACGCGTCTACTCCCTGTGGAGTAGATGCGTGCCGGTGCGCCAACGGCATCGACCACGACGGCCTGTTGCCGATCCGAGCTCTCTTTGCCCACCTCCTGCGCTGACCACGACGTCCACATCCGACAAGTCGGCCGGGACCGCGCACATGCTCCGAAGCGCCGTCGCACCCGCCTTCCTGACTGTGGGGCAGCCTGACCGATCGACTGGACGGCCGGTGGACCGTCAGCCGATGGTGAACCGCGGCAGAGCCGTCCCCTCGCCGGTGTCGTGCCAGACCACCCGGACGGTGCTGCCGATGGCCACGTCCGCCGGGTCGCAGTCCACGATGTTTGTCATGACCCTCGGTCCCTCGTCCAATTCCACGTAGGCCACCACGTACGGGGTGGCTCCGTTCCATCGTCCGATGCTGCGGTGCACGACCGTGTAGCTGTAGACCGAGCCCGTGCCGGCGGCGTCGAACCACTCCAGGTCGAAGCTGGAACAGATCGGACAGATCGCCCGCGGCCACCACACCACCGTCTCACACGCACTGCAGCGCTGGAGTGTGAAACGACCCTCGCCGCTTGCGTCCCAAAACGGCTTCGAGTCCTCGTTCGGCCGAGGGGCCGAGGTCGGCAGGTTCTCCGGCGGTTGGGTGATCACGGTGTTGGTCCCACCGTCCCCGGTCCCGATGTCGCTGTTTGTGGTGTCGCTCATCAGAGGTTCCTCCCGAGGATCAGGGTTGCGCTGCCCATTCGGTTGGCCAGCGAACCGCCGGTGCCGTGGGCCAGGGCGATCTCGCAGTCCGGCACCTGCACCGGGGCGTGGGCTTCACCCCGCAGCTGGCGGACCGCCTCCAGGATCTTGGTCATGCCGCCCCGGTTGCCGGGATGGTTGCTGCACAACCCGCCGCCGTCGGTGTTGAACGGCAGCCCGCCGTCCGGCGCCTGCAGCGCACCGTCGGCAACGAACGCCCCGCCCTGGCCCTTCTCGCAGAACCCGAGGTCCTCCAGCGTCTGGAGCACCGTGATGGTGAAGGAGTCGTAGATGGACACGTAGTCGATGTCGGCGTGGGTCACCCCGGCCTCGGCGAACGCCGGGGGGCCGGACCAGACCGCGCCGGTGTGGGTCAGGTCGATCCGGCCGTTGTTGGTGTGCTTCGGTGCTTCGCCGCCCCCGAGCACCGGTATGCAGTGCCGGTCGAGGTCCGCCGCAACCTCCGGGCTGACCACAACGACCGCCCCGCCGCCGTCGGTGATCACACAGCAGTCAAGGCGGTGCAGCGGATCGGCGACCATCGGTGAGTTGACCACGTCCTCGATCGTCACCACGTCCTTGAGGAACGCGTTCGGGTTGTGCTGGGCGTGGGTTGACGCCGCAACCTTGATCGCCGCCAGCTGCTCGCTGGTCGTTCCGAACTCGTGCATGTGGCGCCTGGCGGCCATTGCGTAGCCGGCGACCACCGTGTTGCCCCACAGATTTTCGAAGTCGGCCTCCGGCGCGGCTCCGGACCGAACCCCCGGTTGGGCGCCACCGGTCCTCGGTTTGCCGGCCAGGCTGACCAGGGCGACCCGGCATTTGCCGGCGGCGATGGCCGCCGCCGCATGGTTCACGTGGGCCACGTAGGACGAGCCGCCCATCTCGGTCGTGTCGGTGAACCGGGCGGAAATGCCGAGGTACTCAACCATCGACAGCGCCCCGAGTCCTGGCGAGTCGCCGGCGCCGAAATAGGCGTCCACGTCAGCCATCGTGAGCCCGGCGTCGGCCAGGGCCCCGGTGCAGACTCTGGCGTGAATCTCCATCAGCGACTGATCCGGCAGGTGACGGCCGGGGTGTTCGTAGGCCCCGGCGATAAACGCCTTGCCCCTGATGCTCATCGGACCACCGCTGCTTCCACGTCCGGTGCCGTCTGCGGCGCGCTTGTTGTTTCCATCCGGTTCACGGGTTTGCACTCCTTGTTCGCCTGTCAGCCAAGCAGACGGGCGGCCGGACGGCGAATTTCACATCGGGGGTTCTCCGACTGGCGCTAGCGTCGAGGGTGATGGATCCACTGGACGCCCCGGTCGTCGCCCGTTCGCTGACCAAGAGGTTCGGCGAGTTCGTCGCGGTCGACGCCATCGATTTCCAGATCGAACCGGGTGAGGCGTTTGCCATGCTCGGCCCGAACGGCGCCGGTAAAAGCAGCACGATGCGGATGGTCTCCACCATCAGCCCCATCACCTCCGGGTCGCTGCAGGTCCTGGGCGGCGATCCGGCCACCGACGGCGCAGCCATCCGGGCCAGGCTGGGCGTGGTCGCCCAGGAGGACAACCTCGACGATGCGTTGACCGTCCGGGAGAACCTGATGGTCTACGCCCGATACTTCGGCCTGTCGTGGCGGGAGGCCAGGGCCCGATCGGACGAAATGCTGCAGTTCGCCCGCCTGGTCGACCGGGCAAGCGCCCAGGTGGCCACGCTGTCCGGCGGCATGAAGCGGCGGCTCACGATCGCCCGCGCGCTGGTGAACGACCCGGAGCTGGTCCTCCTGGACGAGCCGACCACCGGTCTGGATCCTCAGGCCAGGCATCTGCTGTGGGAGCGGCTCTATCAGTTGAAGGAGCGCGGTGCCACGCTGCTGCTCACCACCCACTACATGGACGAGGCAGAACAGCTCGCCGACCGGCTGGTGATCATGGACCACGGCCGAATCGTCGCCGAGGGCTCGCCGGCCGCACTGATCGCCGAACACGTGACCCGGGAGGTCCTGGAGGTTCGCTTCGCGGGCACGGAGGGGGACCCGACCCGGCTTACGGAGGGGGACCCGACGCGGGTTACGGAGGGGGACCCGACGCGGGTTACGGAGGGGGACCCGACGCGGGTTACGGAGGGGGACCCGACCCGGGTTACGGAGGGGGACCCGACCCGGGTTACGGAGGGGGACCCGACCCGAGTTGCAGCCGACGGGAACCAGACGCGGGAGACCGACCGCGAGTTGGACCGGCTGGGATTCACCACCGAACGCCTGGCCGACCGCACGCTGATCTACACCGACGACGGCGAGTCCACCGTGGCCAAGTTGGTCAACGAGGGCCTGACCCCCACCTCCACACTGATCCGCCGGGCGAGCCTTGAGGATGTCTTCCTGGCGCTGACCGGCCGGTCGCTGGAGGAGTGAGCGTGACCATAACTTCGGTCCCCGCCACCCGCCGCACGATCCACCGGCCAACCCGGTTCGGGCCGCTCCTGCATTTCCTGGAGCATCAGCTGCTCCGGTTCCGGTCGACCTTCCGGGGCACGGTCATCACCGGTGCAACTGGACCGCTGCTGTATCTGCTGGGTATCGGGATCGGGATCGGGTCACAGGTGGACGCCGAGGCCTCGCAGCTCGGCACCACGGACTATCTGACCTACGTGGGGCCGGGTCTGATGGCGGCGGCGGCGATGCAGCTGGCCGGCTCGGAGAGCCTGTGGCAGACCGGCGGTCTGTTGAAGTGGCAGGGGGTGTACGTCTCGCTCACCTCCACACCGTTGAGCATCGGGCAGCTGTTCACCGGTCACGTGCTGTGGATCGGCTTCCGGGTGTTTGTGGCCTCCGTCCTGTTCCTGCTGGTGCTGCTCCCGTTCGGGGTGGTGGAGCAGCCGCTTGCGATACTGGCCCCGTTTGCCGCGGTGTTGACCGGCATGGCGTTCGCCGCGCCGATCTCGGCCTGGACGGGGTATGTGACCAGCAACGGCCCGGGTGACCAGAGCTTTCCCGTGATCCTGCGGCTGTTCATCCTGCCGATGTACCTCTTCTCCGGAGCGTTCTACCCGATCGAGCAGCTGCCGGAGGTGCTGACC
>JBCCGJ010000441.1:0-4270 GCA_039029335.1 Actinomycetota bacterium
GCGACGGTTTCGGTGAACGGTGGTCTGAACCCCGTCGGCGATCGGCCGATCGAGGTCGATGCACGGCAATCCGGGACAACCAGCAGGTTCCTCCTGCCGCTCCTCGCCGCGACACCCGGCCGGTTCGTTCTCGACGGCCATCCCCAGATGCGGGCCAGGCCGTTCGGACCGCAACTCGATGCGCTGCGAAGCCTCGGTGCCACCATCGACGGCGATCAGCTGCCGATGCACATCAGCGGTGCAGAGTTGCGGGGCGGGACGGTTTCCGTCCCCTCCTCGATGTCCAGCCAGTTCCTCTCCGGCCTGCTGCTCGGCGCCCCTTGCCACCGGTCCACAACAACGTTTCAGGTCGACGGGACCCTGGTCTCCCGCCCGTACATCGATCTCACCGTTACAACGATGGCCACCTTCGGCGTCGATGTCGCGGTGGAGGAGCATCCAGCGGCCGACGGGGAAACCGACCCGCCGGGACTGCGGCTCACGGTTGCGCCGGGCCGATATCGGGCCGCCGACCTCCAACTGGAACCCGATGCGTCGGCCGCATCGTACTTCTTCGCCGCGGCGGCCATCACCGGTGGCCGGGTCAGGGTCGACGGTCTCGGCCGGGACACGGTCCAGGGTGACCTTGGTTTTGTCGACCTGCTGGCCAGGATGGGTGCGGACGTCACCGTGGGCGCCGACTACACCGAGGTCAGGGGTTCGGGGACACTGACCGGTATCACGGCGGACATGGCCGACGTGTCGGACACCGCACAGACGCTGGCGGTCGTGGCCGCCTTCGCCGACTCACCGACCGAGATCACCGGCATCGGTTTCATCCGTCACAAGGAAACCGATCGCATCGCCGCCGTCGTGACCGAGATGAACCGCCTCGGTATCGATGCATCGGCGACGGGGGACGGTTGGGTCATCCGGCCGGGCACACCGGTGCCCGCCATCGTGGACACCTACGACGATCATCGTATGGCGATGAGCTTCGCCCTTTTCGGACTGCGCCACCCCGGGATCGAGATCGACAATCCCGGCTGCGTCTCCAAGACGTTTCCCCACTTCTTCGACGTGCTCGACCGGCTCCGGTGAGGGTCACCACGCTGCTCGGACCCCGCCGCCTCGAGATCGTCGAGGTGCCGGACCCGGTTGCGGGCCCGGGCACGGTGGTGGTTGACATCGATCGCTGCGGTATCGGTGGTACCGACGTCGAGGCGTTCCGCACCGGCCAGGTGCCCTCTCCGGCGTGGTTCGGCCACGAATGGGTCGGCCGGGTCAGCCAGGTCGGCGACGGGTGCAAGGACCGGTTCGAGGGGGAGCGGGTGGTCGGCGCGGTGCCGCCACCCTGTGGTGTCTGTCGGCCCTGTCGGGCAGGGTACGGCGGCCAGTGCAGTCTGGTGCTCGAGATGATCGTCGGGGCGGACCGCCACGCGTCGCCCCACGGCGCCTTCGCCGAGCGGATCCGGGTCGACACCCGCCGGGTGTATCGGGTGCCGGAGAGCGTCGAGGACTCGAACGCGGCGCTTGCCGAACCGGCGGCGGTGGCCTCACACGCCGTCGGGCGGGCGGATCAGCGGTTGGGTGACGTCGTTGCCGTCATCGGTGCCGGCACGATCGGCCTGCTGGTGGGGGAGTTGGCCAGGCTGGCCGGCGCATCGCGGGTCGTGGCCGTTGACGTTGAGCCGGCCAGACGGGAGTTGGCCTGCGAGCTGGGAGCGGATGCGGCGTTCGCCCCCGGGCCGGAGCTGATCCGGTGGCTCGGCGAACAGGGCCACGGGCTCGGCGCCGACGTCATCTACGAGTGTGCCGGGTCGGGGGACACGCTCCCGTTGGCCCTCCGGGCGGTGCGTCAGGGCGGTTCCGTCGTCCTGGTCGGACGGTCCGGCAGCCCGGGGCGGGTCACGCCGGTTGAGCTGATATCCAAGCAGGTCACCGTACGGGCGTCGCTCGGTTACACGGTCGTCGACGTCCATCGAGCGCTCGACCTCATGGCCGATGATCGGTTCAAGGTGTCGGCCGTCCACGAACGGCTTGTCGGGTTCGCCGACCTTGCCGCCGCGTTCGCCGACCTCGCGGACGATCGGTCGTCTCGGCGGAAGGTGCTGTTCTCGCCACGGGCCTGAGCGGCGGGCCGGACGGTCGGTGATGTCGGGGTCAGCCCAGCGCCAGGGCGCCCTCCGGGTCCAGCTCACCCGAGCGGCCGATCGCTTCGGTCGACACCATTTCGGCCAGGGTTCCGCGGTCGGTGACCCGGCCCCACGTTCGTTCCCCGGCGGCGTTCCTCACCGCACAGAGGCCTTCCTCCGGGCCGTCCGCGCTGTGCATCACGGTGTAGGCCTCCACGGTGACCGCACCGGCGTAGCCCTCGTTCACCGGCGTGCGGGGCACCGCGTCGACCGCCTCTTGAACGTCGGTGGTCCGGTAGGCGTGGTCGGCCGGCTCCGTCGAGTACATGCCGAGCGAGTGTTTTGTCAGGTAGCCACCGTTTGCGGTGATCACCCCCTTGACCCCGGGGTCCTCCCGCAGGGTCCGGATCATCGTTGCGATCGAGTGGCTGACGTAGTTGTTCAACGGACCGCCGGCGAACGTGAGCCCGCCGGTCAACGTCAGCGGACGGTCCAGTCCGAACCCGAGGGAGGCCGCCCCGACCTGCACGGCCGACGGGAAGCAGGAGTAGACGTCGATGTGGGCGACGTCATCCGGACCGGTACCGGTGGTGTCGAACAGGGCTCGGCCTGCTTCGGTGATGGCAGGCGAGGAGTGGAGATCACGCCGCTCCGAAACCGAGTAGGTGTCGTGGGCGTCAGCCCCGGCCAGGGGGAAGACCCACCGATCGCGGGGCACCCCGGCCGCCTCCGCCGCCGCGACCGAGCAGATCAGAATGGCCGCGGACAGATCGAGATCCCAGTTGGAGTTCATCGCCTTTGTGTAGGGAAACCCGACCATGCGGTTACCCGCGGACGGGTTGCGGATCTCTTCCGCGGTCATGGGCTCCCGGAACCACGCGTAGTCGTTCGCCACTGCAACCCGGTTGAATCCCTCCCAGAGCCCGCTGAGCCGGTCCCGGTGTTCGTCGATCGTCTCGCCGTTCGACGCCCGGATCGCCGACTCGAACACGGGGTAGAAGTTGATCGGGGCCTCCATACCGCGTGAGTTCTCGAAGTCGGTTGACATCGGGACGTTGTTGCCGAAGTGTTCGTCCGGCTCGACTCCCTCCTGGACCGTCCACTCGACGGTCAACCCGGCCCGGCGCTGGCGCCGACGGCTCCAGATGATCTCCGCACCGGCCACCACGGCCGTATCCAGTTCCCCGGCCTGGATTCTGGACCCGAGATCGTTGATGTAGGCCTGCGGGGTGTTGCCCCCGCCTGCCGAAAGCGAGGTCCTGGCAGTTGCCGCACCGACCCGTTCGGCGATGATCCGTGCCGGATCGGTGTACTTCCAGGCGCCGTCGACCACGCCGATGTGGTCCAGCTTTGCGAGCAGCCCGGGTGCGCCGGCGTCCGCAGCGGCTGCGCTGACCGCGTCGACCATCAGCTGAATTGCTTCCGCCGCATCCGCCGGATCGTCCGGCCGCTGCTTGATCTGCGCAACGCCGACGATGACAGGTCTCCGAGGGTCCAGGTCCATGGGGATTCAACGTAGAGCGACTGCCCGAGGGTTTCCAAATGCCGGCCGGCCCGGTGGGCGGACCCTTGCGGGGCGGGCGGGTTGGTGCCACCATGCCGGCCGGAGGGCGGGGACAGGCCGATGGAGGTGAAGGTGACGGACGACGGGGTACCGCCGGGACAGGCGACCGGTGGTGGTTGCGGCTGCAGAGGTGTGCGCTACACGATCGACGGTCCGCTGCGCTCGGTGACCGACTGCCACTGCGAGCCGTGTCGGCGGTTCACCGGTCATCACCTGGCGGCCACCCAGGTGGCGGTCCGGCACATCGTGTTCGACGGGACGGAGACGCTGACCTGGTTCGAGTCCGGCCTCGGTGTTCAGTACGGCTTCTGCGGTCGCTGCGGGTCGAGTCTTTTTTGGCGATCTTCGGAACGGCCGGACATGCTTTCGATCACCGCAGGCACGCTGGATCCTCCCTCCGGGCTCACCACCGAGGTGGCGTTGTTCACGGCGGAACACGGTGATTACCACCATCCGGAGCCGGTCGCCGTCAGCCATGACTCGTCGTCGACGACGAGCCCAGCATGCGGGAGTTCTTGACGATCTGCCTGCGCCGGGCCGGTCACGACGCCGAGGCGGCCGAAGACGGCGCCCAGGCCCTCGCCCGCCTCGA
>JBCCGJ010000442.1:0-4266 GCA_039029335.1 Actinomycetota bacterium
AAGCATTTCCCATTCGCCCGATCGAAGGGCGTACCAAGGCGTCAGTGTCTTGTTTGAGAGAGTATCCGGGCGGCGCTGAACGCCGCCCGGAAGGGGCCGACTCCTGCGGTTCGACGATGGTCGCTGGGGAGCGGTCGACACCCTGGATCTTGAACCGGATCCATAGGTTCAGGAGGCCCGGCGCCGGTTCCCTCCGCTTGATGGGGTTGCGGCGAGTCCCGTTGCAGGGCAGCATCTCATCAACGATCGGCTGAGAGGGGACTGCCATGCGGGTGATCGTGTTTGGAGCGACGGGGAAGACAGGGCAGCATGTCCTGCGAGCTGCGCTGGACGGCGGGCATCAGGTGACGGCGTTCGGTCGGTCGGTCGAACGGCTGGACCAGAGCAACCCGGCACAGGCGGTGCACAAGGGCGATGTCTTCGACGGGGGAGCCGTTGCCGCCGCGGTCGCCGGGCATGACGCGGCGATCGTGTGCCTGGGCAGTACCGGCCTCAGGGACAAGACAACCCTGTCCGCCGGGACCCGGGCGGTGATCGATGCACTCTCCGCCCAGGGCGTCGGCCGTCTTGTGGTGATGTCGGCGGCCGGCGTCGGGTCAAGCTGGAAACAGATCCCGCTCCTTTCAAAGATCCTGTTCCGGACCATGCTGCGGAACGTCTTCAACGATCATGTCGCTCAGGAGGCCATCGTTGAGGCCAGCCCCCTTGACTGGACGATCGTGCGACCGGCGGTGCTCAAGGACGGCGACGGCACCGGTGCCTACACCGCCACCAACTCCGGCCCGATCACCCGGATAACCCGGAGCGATGTCGCCCAGTGCCTGGTGGACCAGCTGGCGGACACGACCTACAGCCGCTCGGCGATCTCGGTGACCAACTAGACGGCCACGTGCGGTCCGTTGGGACCTCGGCCCGATCGGTTCGGCGGCTCATTCCCGAACGGTAAGAAGACTACGATCGGGGACATGGTCCGACGCGGTTCTGACGGGTTTGGGGCATCCGGTCCCGACAAGGTCTTTGGCGGGTATCCGTCAGCCGGATCGGACCGGGTGGTCGGTGTCACCGATCATGCCGACCTGACACAGGCACCTGGGCTGGCGCAGGTGTCCGAACCGTTCGCAGCGCCGGCGGCGCCGGAGGCGACGCACCAACCGAATCGTCGTCGAACGGCGTACCTCCGTCGCACGCTGTTCGCCGGTGTTGCGGCCATGGCAGTCGGCCTGTTCCTGCGATGGTTGTCGCCGTTCGACGAACCCGCCACGTTGGACGAGGCCAGGATCGAAGGCCGCTGGACCCTCCAGGAGATCAACGGAGTGGTCGTTGGCGGCGGCCAGGGCGGCGCCGACGAGTCCTGGGTCCGCCTTGAGGATGGTCGCCTGTCCGGCCAAATGGGCTGTACCTGGTGGCAGGGCGACTATCGCATCGTGGACGCATCGATCCGGTTCGGAAATCTCGGTGAGTCCCTTGGATTCTGTGACGGTGGGATCGGCGAGGGCGGTGACGTCCTCTTTGCCGAGACCGTGCGGGATTTCGGGGGTGCAGAGCGGATCGATGTGTTCGTCGATGGGGAACACCTGGTGTGGCTCATCAGCGGTCGAGAGGCGGTCTTTGTCCGCCACGGGATCGGTTGACCGGACGTAACCGCCGACCGCTCCCGGAGGTGTCTGACACCTTGTCCAACACCTTGTCTGACACCTTGTCCGACACCTTGTCTGATACCTGCATGCAGACCATCTGATTACTTGTATTGCACTTGTATTTTATTCGGGCTACGGTGAGCGCATGGACGTGCTGGAGCTGCCCACCGTTGAGTTGGTTGTCATCGGTGCCGCTGCCGTGGCCACATCGGTCCTGAGTGCCATGGCCGGGTTGGGCGGCGGGATCATCCTGCTGGTGGTGATCGCCCAGTTCTTTGCTCCGGCGGTGGCCATCCCGGTCCATGGCGGCATCCAGTTGGTCTCCAACGGATCCCGAGCCTCCCTCCTGCGGCGGGAGATCGCCTGGCGGCCGGTTCTGCTGCAGTCGCTGCTGCTGCTCCCCGCCGCGCTGGTCGGTGTTGCCGTTGCCACGGCGATTCCGGAGGCTGCCACCCGCCTCGCTATCGGCGTCTTTGTGCTTGTTGTGGCCTGGCGACCATCGTTGCTGAAGCGGCGGCGCGCGGCCGGGCCATCGGATCGGACCCTCGTCGGTGTCGGTGCGGTCTCCGGGTTTCTCAACAGCACGGTCGGCGCCAGCGGTCCGGTGACCTCGCCGTTCTTCAAAGCGGCGACGGCAACCCACGTCTCGTTCGTGGCCACCGCCGCATCGACACAGGTACTGGCTCACCTGTCGAAGATCATCGCGTACACCCTGGACGACTTCTCACCCGCGGATCATCTGCTGGTGATAGCCGTCGGCGCCGTTGGTGTCACCGCCGGAAGCTGGATCGGGACACGGTTGCTGGGTCGCGTCGCCGAGGACCGCCTCGACCTGCTGTTCAAGGTGGTCCTGACCGCGCTGGCCGTACGGCTGGTGGCACAGGCATTCGTCGGCTGATCGTCGCCATCCGCGGCGCAGGCCGGACGGGTGGCCGGCCCTATACTCTCCGGACGTTTCAGGCCGCGGCGCGTCGACCGCCCGTGGGAGTGGAGGTGGATCGTGGCGTCACCTGAGGACATCGAATGGGACTACGTGATCGTCGGCGGTGGCAGCGCGGGCTGCGCCATGGCAAACCGGCTCAGCGC
This sequence comes from Actinomycetota bacterium, assembly GCA_039029335.1. GTDB lineage: Bacteria > Actinomycetota > Acidimicrobiia > Acidimicrobiales > SZUA-35 > JAHELU01. Next base: position 2,724 of record JBCCGJ010000442.1, read on the forward strand.
AAATCCGGAGAATCGGGTCCTGGTGTTGGAGGCCGGTCGGCGGGACTGGAAGTTCGACGTGTTCATCCACATGCCCGCCGCGCTGACGTACCCGATCGGCAGCCGGTTCTACGACTGGAAATACGAGAGCGAACCGGAGCCCCACATGAACGGGCGGCGGGTCTACCACGCCAGGGGCAAGGTGCTCGGCGGTTCCAGCAGCATCAACGGCATGATCTTCCAGCGGGGTAACCCGATGGACTACGACCGGTGGGCGGCGGCCCCGGGCATGGAGACGTGGGACTACGCCCACTGCCTGCCGTACTTCAAACGGATGGAGAACCGGCTGGTCGGCGGCGACGACTGGCGGGGGAGCGACGGCCCGCTGCAACTGGAGACCGGTCCGGCGGCCACGCCGCTGTTCCACGCCTGGCTGGAGGCCGGACCCCAGGCAGGCTTCCCGGCGACCACCGACGTGAACGGCTTCCGCCAGGAGGGGTTTGCCGTCTTTGACAAGAACCTGGTCAGAGGGCGGCGGCTCAGCGCGGCGAGGGCCTACCTGCATCCGGTGCTGGACCGGCCGAACCTGACGCTGGTGACCGGGGCGATGGCCAACCGGATCCTCTTCGACGGGAACCGAGCGGTCGGGGTGGAGTATCGGCGGCGGCGCCGGACCACGGTGGCCCGGGCGAAGAACATCGTCAGCTGCGGCGGGGCGTTCAACAGCCCCCAGCTCCTGCAACTCAGCGGGGTGGGGGACTGGGAGCACCTTCGCAGTCTCGGCATCGAGGTGGTCAGCGACCTCCCCGGGGTGGGGGAGAACCTGCAGGACCACCTCGAGGTCTACATCCAGCACCGCTGCACGAAGCCGGTGTCGATGCAGCCCTACAACAAAAACTGGCGGAAGCCGTTCATCGGACTGCAGTGGCTCTTCCGCCGAGGGCCCGCCGCCACCAATCATTTTGAGGCCGGAGCGTTCGTCCGCAGCAACGACCAGGTCGAGTACCCGAACCTCATGTTCCACTTCCTGCCGATCGCCATCCGCTATGACGGCTCCGAACCCGAGGGGGGACACGGGTACCAGGTCCACGTGGGTCCGATGTACTCCGACGTCCGCGGGACGGTGAAAATCCGGTCCACAGACCCCCGGGAGCATCCGGCTGTTCAGTTCAACTATCTGTCGACCGAGAACGACCGCCGGGAGTGGGTCGAAGCGGTCCGAACGACCCGCCGGATCATGAGCCAGCCGGCGTTCGACCCGTACAACGGTGGTGAGGTCTCACCCGGACCACAGGTGGCGACCGACGAGCAGATCCTCGACTGGATCAGGGCCGACGCCGAGACCGCCCTGCATCCGTCGTGCACGGCGAAGATGGGCCCGGCCTCGGACCCGATGGCGGTGGTCGACCCGGCGACGATGGCGGTGCACGGCACCGATGGCCTGTACGTGGTCGACGCGTCGGTGATGCCTGCGGTGAGCAACGGCAACATCTACGCCCCGACGATGATGATCGCGGAGCGGGCCGCCGACCTTATCCTGGGCAACGAGACGCTGGCTCCGGAC
>JBCCGJ010000443.1:0-4262 GCA_039029335.1 Actinomycetota bacterium
ACGATGGATCGAGCACACCACATCAGTCGTGCCGACCATCCACCGATCCGCGTCGCTCCTCACCTACGGTGAGACGAGATTCGCTCGTCCGGCCACCCCGGGTGGCCCCGTTGACGCGGCTCAGCCACCCAATCGGGTGGTCAAACAGCCTGCTTCCGGCGATCCTGCCTCTTTGTGACATTCGTCACGTACGGCCGAAACGAGGCAAAACCAGACGGGAAACGTCATCCCCCCGCCCGTTCCGGACAACCGGAGGATCGCTAGGCGGTGATCTCCTCGGTGAACTCCTTCACCACACCGAGGAACGCGACGGCGAACGAGCTGTGTGGGCCGTCGAGGAACGCAACCTCTTTCCGGGCCCGCTCCGGCTGGACCCGGTGGCGGAGCGCGTATCCCTCGGTGAGGGCGGTGGTGGCCACCGCAAGATCGACGACGTCGAGACCCGGTTTCATCCGCCTGCCGTGGCCGGCCAGGACGTTCTGGAACAGATCGGTGGTCTCCCACGTCAGGCGCTCATACCCCTGGATGAACGCGTCGGTGATCTGCTGAGGCCGCTCGACCATGGCGTAGAACCGAAGCGAGAGGTAGAAGTCTTCGCGGCCGAGGAAGTGGTCCGCATACAGGTCGGCACCGGCCAGGACCTGGCGTTCGAAGGGCAGTTTCCGGTCGTGGAGGTGTTCGATTTCGGTGGCGAGTGCGCTGAGGCTTGCGTACTCGATGTTCTCGGCGATGAAGACCTGGAGTTCATCGCGAAACGCCGCTTGGTTGGCCCAGATCTGATAGCCCGCACCGGTGGTATACCCCAGAGAGTCCAGCACGACCGACAGACGCTCGTCGCCGTGGACGAGGTCACGACTCAGATACAGCTCGTAGGCCTTTTGGAGAATAGTCGCACGAGTGACGGACTTTGGATGTCGCGATCGAACAGCTGGAGAGGTACTCAAATCCTTCACTCCTGTGAATTCTGCCGACCGGACTTCTGCACATTATTTGAGTGACCGGACGACGCTAACTTGTTTATCATCTTCAACGCTTTTGTTGCTGGACGCAACACTCGGCCAACCAGTCGCAGGCGCGACGGTTGACAAGAGGACGAAGCCCGAACAAACAAACGGCCGCTCCCGCCCATTCATTCGAATATTTTCTCCGACAGCCTGACAGTGTAGAGCACTGGTGGTCCTTACGGTGACACGTGACACAGTTACCCAGGGCGTCGCGCTCTCAGGTGGCCCAAACGACCCAATTGGAGCACCGACCAAACCTCACCCGGGAGTATCTACCTACGCGGAACGACGGCTGCCGCGACCGCCAAGGAGCTTCCGCTTGTGCTCGATGAAGTCCACCAGGACGTAGTCGCCCAGCGTCTGGGGGGTGGTGAAGAACGCCCGGCCCCGGTTCAAGGCGGTGATCCGCTCGATGAATCCCCGGAGTCCGGAGTCCGGATCGAGCATGAAGGTATTGATCGTGATACCCGCTTTGGTGCACCGCATGACTTCGGCCATTGTCTGTTCAACCGTCTCGCGTGCCGGCGGATAACTGAAGAATGGTGTCCCGTCGGAAAGCAGATGAGCAGTTGGCTCTCCATCGGTGATCATGATTATCTGCTTCGTACCGGTTTCCTTGGCCAGCATGTTTCTGCTGAGCTGAAAACCGTGTTGCATGTTCGTCCCGTACACGAAGTCCCAGGACACCTCGGGAAGGTCGGAGGGTTTCAGTTCCTTCGCCACTTCGCTGAAACTGACGATGCCCAGATAGTCGCGAGGGAACTGTGACGAGATCAGCGCGTGCAGCGCCATGGCCACTTTCTTCGCCGGGAGGAAGTTGTCCCGCATCGGCATCGAAAGGGACAGGTCGAGCATCAGCACCGTGCTCGACCGGACCTGCCGTTCGGTCCGCTCGATCTCAAAGTCGTCGGGCGTGAGCCGTACCGGCGTACCGCCGCCGGTCCGACGGATGGCGTTACCGATCGTTCGCTCGATGTTGAGGTTGAACGGATCGCCGAACTCGTACGGCTTGGTGTCGTAGTTCCGCTCGTGGCCGACACCCGCATGCTGGATGTCGTGCTTACCCAGCTTGTCCGGTGACAGATTGGAGAAGAGATCCCCCAGCGCCTGCTGACCGAGGCGCCGAAGGCCCCGGGGCGTCAGCTCGAGGCGGCCTTCCTTGTTCTGGATCAGGCCCTGCTCCTCCATCATCTTGGCCAACTCGCTGACCCGCTCCAGGCTTGCGGCGGACTCTTCGCCAAGCAGGTTCTTCACCTGTTCAAGGTCGACCTCGGCCAGCGACTGGGGAGACGTGGCCTGGGAGAGGAAGTTCTCCATCTGGTCGAGCTGACCAAGTTCCTGCATCATCTGCGACGCGTCGGCGAAGCCGAGCGGATCAAAACCGGAGAAGTCATAGCTCTGCTGCCAGCCGGCATCGGGGAACATCTGCTGCAGGTTCTGCCCGAGCCTGCTCACCTCGAAGTTGAGGTCCATGTCCTCCATCAACTGGTTCGACAGGTCCATGAGCTGCTGGCGCTGCTCCGGTGTCATCGAGTTCAGCATCGCCTGCATGGCCGCCATCTGCCGGGCCATGTCCTCCAGCAGTTCGTCGAGGGTCTGGGGGTTGTTGGGGAAGAAGTCCCCGTACTCCTCCATGAACTTCTCGAAGTCCGGTTCCTCACCGTTCGCCCGCTGCTCCAGCATGCGGTTGAGCTCGGCCATCATGTCCTTCATGCGGGCCATGTCCTCCGGCGAGATGTTCTCCATGGCCCCGGCCATCTGGTTGAACTGCTGCTCCATCAGCTGCTGGCGAAGGCGGTCCAGCAGCTCATCGAAGCGCTGTTGCGCCTCGTTCGACTCGAACTCGTAGTTCTGCAGCCCCCGGACCTTGCCCGCCAGGTCGTCCGGCAGCATGTCGAGCTGCATCTGCTTGTTTGTTGTGGTCTCCTTGGCCAGTTCAGCGGAACGCTGGGCGTCCGCGGATGCATCCGGGTCACCGAGCTCCATGTCCGCGAGGGCCTGGCGGTCGCCAAGGGATTGTCGCTCCTGGTCCATCAACTCGGACAGTTCGTCGTTGATCTCGTCGTAGACACCGCCGAGGTCGTGGTTCTCCAACCGTTCCTGGCGCTCCTGGCGGAGGCGCTCCATGATCTCCCGGAGGCCCTGAATCCGCTCACCGTTGCGGTCCTCAAACCCCTCCTGCATCAGGCGCCGGAGCGCGGCCATGGGGTCACCGTGGTACATGAGATCGTCGGTGAGCTCACCGAGGACGTCGAACGCATCGAGTTCGAAACCCTTCTGTGAACCGTCCCACCGTGAGTACCGAAATCGCTGACCGACCATCAACAAAGCGTAGTCCGGCGGCTCACGATTCGGCCCATCGGTACCGGCACCCCTGTCCGAAATTTGGGCACCCAGGCCTCCAATTTTTGTGGTCTGTATGCCCAAATTTCGTGGGGGATTCCGGGCTCTGGGTAGCGTGCGAGCCATGGTTGCGGAGTTCGGCATGATCCTCACGGCCACCGAGCTGGAAGGATGCGCCCCGGCTGCGGACTGGAGCCGGTGGATCACCGGGGGCCGAGCCCCCAACTCCGAGCGGGGGTCGGTCCGCACCGGCTTCCGGAGTTCCTGGGCCGAGGATCTGGAGCAGCTTGCCGGTCTCGGACCGTCCGCCCTTGCGATCACCCTGGAGTGGGCCGACCTCGAACCGCGCCCTGGTGAGTGGGACAACGAGGCGGTCGAGTTCCGGCGGGACCTGCTGCGGACGATTGCCGAACACGGGATGACCCCGTGGGCCTGTCTGGTCGACGGCACGCTGCCGGGCTGGTTCGCCGACGACGAGGGAGGCTTCGACGACGACCACGCCAGGAACCTGATCTGGCCAAGACACATCGATCGGATCGGCGAGACCTTCGGGGATCTGATCGGCGGCTGGATCCCCCAGCGGGAACCGCTGCACTGGGCTCTCTTGCGGAACCTGACCGGGGCGGCACCACCGGGCAGGCGGGACGTGGTGCGGGCGGCCAAGGCGGTGCAGGCGGCGATGCTGGCCGACGGTGAAGCGTGGCGGCTGCTCCGGGGCACCGCACCGGTTGCCGCCTACCAGACCGGGCGGCAGATCGCGTTCGACCGGGACGACGTCACGGCATCGCCACAGGCGGCGGGACTGGAGCGGCTGCTGTGGCATCCGTGGGTGTCCGCCCTGACCGAGGGGCAGCTGGTGGTCGGCGATCTACCGGTCAAAACCGTCGATCACCTCCGGGACGCCTTCGATCGCAT
>JBCCGJ010000444.1:0-4228 GCA_039029335.1 Actinomycetota bacterium
AGATGCTGGCGCCGCAGGTCGGTGGGTTGATCGCAGACCTCAGCGGTTCGTTCACCCCGGTGTTCCTGCTGTCCGCCGCGTTCGCTCTGACCGGCACGGTCGCCTCGCTACGGCTGCCCCGGTCGGCCTCGACCTGACCGCCACTGGGCCGATTTGCCGGTGGTCGACCCCCGTAACCGCACTGCTACGCTTTCCTCGTGGTCTCCGGCGGGATTCAGACCTATACGACCTGCCCGGTGGCGGCGTACGAACCGTTCGATTTTGCCGAAACGGTTCGTCGGGTTGCCACCTGGTCGGAGGAGGCCGGCGCCGTCGGCGCGCTGGTCTACACGGACAACGGCCTGGTCGACCCGTGGCTGGTCGCCCAGCTGGCGGTCGAGGCCACGTCCTCGTTTGTCCCCCTGGTAGCCGTCCAGCCCGCCTATGAGCATCCGTTCACCACCGCCCGGACGGTCGCCTCGTTCCAACGGCTCCACGATCGAGCGGTCCATCTCAACCTGGTTGCCGGCGGATTCGTCCGTGACCTCGAGGCCATCGGCGCGTTCCTTGACCACGACGCCCGCTACGAGCGCCTCGTCGAACACGCCACGATCGTCGCCGGTGTGCTGGCCGGCGAGACGATGACCGTCGAGGGGAACCACTATCAGGTGTCCGGCCTGCGTATGGACGCGTCAGACCTCGATGCGGACGCGGTGAAGTTCTTCGTCTCCGGTTCGTCGCCGGCCGGCATCGCCGCGGCCACGTCTCTCGGGGCGGTCCCGGTCCGCTACCCAAAACCGCCCGACGCCGATCAGGAACCGGAGTTGGCCGGGTTGGCCACCGGTATCCGCCTCGGGGTGATCGCCCGGGACACGGCGGACGAGGCGTGGCGGCTGGCGCATGAACGGTTCCCGCCCGACCGGGCCGGGGAGATGAAACACAGCGTTGCGGTGAAGGTGTCGGACTCACACTGGCACCGGGACCAGGCGGGCATCGCCGAGGGCGGCACGTTCTGGCTGCATCCGGTGAACACCTACAAGTCCTTCTGCCCATATCTGGTCGGCAGCCACGAGGACGTGGCGAAGACCATCGGCGACTATCTGGTCGACGGGGTCCGAACCCTGATCCTGGACATTCCGACCTGCCCGGAGGACGTGGCCAACGCCATGGTCGCCGTCGAGCGGGCGAGCACCCGGATCGAATGATCCGGGATCACCGAGGACGGCATCCGCTCGAGCGGTTCGGGCAACACGTGGCGGCCGCACCGGCCAGGACCGCCGTGGTCGACGGCGATCGCGTCATCACCTACGGCGAGCTCTCGGCGTTTGCATCGACGATCTCTGCGGAGCTGGCACACCGCGGTGTCCGGTCCGGTGATCGGGTGGCGGTTCTGGTGCCGAAGTCGATCGAAGCGGTCGCCGCGTTTCTGGGCTGCCTGTCGATCGACGCCCCGTACGTGCCGGTCGACCTGTCCAGCCCCGCGGCCCGGGTGGCCAGGATGATGACGGTTGCCGAACCCGCGGCCGTTGTGGCGCTCGGAACGGGCGAGGAGCTGCTGGCCGCCATTCGGGACGTCGTCCGCAGCGAAGCCACCGCCGACCGATCGGTGTGGGAGCCCCGGGGCATCACCATCGACCCGTGGGAGGAGTCGAACGGCTCGCCCGCCTCGTCGCTTCCCGTTCCGGACACGCCGGGGCTGGCCCACGTGCTGTTCACCTCCGGCTCAACCGGGCTGCCGAAAGGGGTCGCCGTCGAGGTGGCCAACGTGAGTCACTTCGTGGACTGGGCCATCGACTACTTCGGGATCACTGCGGGGGACCGCCTCTCGGGCCACGCCCCCTTCCACTTCGACCTCTCCACCTTCGACATCTACGGCGCCCTCGGCGCCGGGGCGGAACTGCACCTGGTGCCGCCGGCCATGAACCTGCTGCCCCACAAGCTGGCGGATTGGATTCGGGAGAGCGGGCTCACGCAGTGGTTCTCCGTGCCGACGGTCTTTGCCCAGCTGGTCCAGGCCGGGGTGGTTGCCCCCGGGGACTTCCCCGAACTACGCCAGATGCTCTGGTGTGGTGAGGCCGTCAACACCGCGGTCCTTCGGGAGTTGATGGGTCTGCTGCCGGACGTGACGTTCACCAACCTCTACGGTCCGACGGAAACCACCATCGCATCCAGCGTCCACCGCATGCCGGCCCGGCCCGGCGGAGATCTGGAGCCGGTGCCGATCGGCCAATCGATCCCCGGCGAGGTGCTGTCCATACGGGACGGCGACGGTGCCGAGCTGCCGGTGGGTGAGAAGGGTGAGATCTGCATCGGCGGCCTCGGCATGACCCGGGGGTACTGGCGGGACGAGGAGCGAACGACCGCCGCGTTCGGCGATCGGACGTTCTACCGGACCGGTGATGTCGGGTTCGAGGATGAGAACGGTTTGTTCCACGTGCTCGGCCGGTTGGACAACCAGATCAAGTTCCGAGGCCACCGCATCGAACTCGGCGAGATCGAGACCGCGCTCCACGCCCTCCCCGGCGTGCGGCAGGCTGCGGTGGTGTTCCCCGATCTGGCCAGGCCGGCCATCGCCGCGGCCGTCGTGCTGGATCAGGGGATGGAGACCGCCGCGGTGCGGGCAGCGGTCGGCGAGCTGGTTCCGCCGTACATGGTCCCCGCCCGGTGGGAATCGGTCGACGAGCTGCCGACAAACGCAAACGGGAAGGTCGACCGGGTCGCGGTGCGCACCTGGTTCGAAGAGGAGGGGACGCCGTGGCCGACCAGTCGGTGATCGAGGGGATCCTCGACATGTTCGACGGTGCCCTTGGTGTCCCTCGGCCGGAGATCGAGACGGACCTGTTGGCGGAAGGGGTACTCGACTCCCTCTCGTTGCTGGACCTCCTGGCCGAGATCGAGAGCACCCTCGGTGTGGTCATCGACCTCGCAGCCCTGGAACTGACCGACCTGGAGTCCGTCAAGACGCTGGCTGAACTCGTCGAACGGAACCGCTGAGCCATGGATGTCGTCGCGTTCTCCGAGCAACACCTTGAACCGGTGGCCGACCTGCTTCGGCGCCACGTCAGCCCCGAGCTCGACCGGGATCCGGCCCGGTTCCGGCAGTTCGTCGACGCCAACTACCTCCGCGGCCCGAACCGGACCGATGAGGTGCGGTCACTGGTCGCCGTTGACGAAGCCGGTGCGGTCACCGGCTTCTGCGGTGTCACCGCCTATCCGATGCACTGGCGGGGTCGGCCGATCCTCCTGGCCGCCAGCGGTCCGCTGATCGCCGATCCGGTCCATCGGGACAAGGCGCCCGGCCTGTTCCTGACCAGGGCCGTGCTCGGCGGGCCCCAGGACGTGGCCATCACCGACGGGGCCAATGACGAGGCCACGATGCTCTGGCAGCGCATGAAGGCGGAGATCGTCGCCCTGCCGAGCGCCCGGTGGCTCCGGCCGCTTCGACCGTCCGGTCTCGGGCTGTCGCTGGCCGCCGAACGGTTTCCGGCCGTCGGCAGGCTGATCGGGCGGACCGCGCTCCTCGACCGGGCGGTCATGCGCCGCTTCAAGCCGGAACCGGTCCCCACGACGGACCGGGAACTGGATCCGGACCTGCTCGTGGAGTTGAACGCATCGATCGGATCGGCGTTCAAGCTCCGCCCCGAGTACAACCCGGCAACGCTGGCATGGCAATTCGAGGAGCTGCGGTCGGTCACGGTCAAAGGTGATCTGCAGGCCAGGGCCGTCATGGCGCCGGACGGCCGACCGATCGGGTGGTTCGTCTACTACCTACTGGCCGACGGCATGTGCCGGGTGATGCAGCTCGGCTGTCGACCCCGTGACGCCGCTGCGGTGGTCGCCCACCTCGGTGACCACGCCGCCCGCCACGACGGCGGGGCCCTGTTCGGCAGGTTGGAAGCCCACTACTGGGAAGCCATCCGCCGCCAGCCGGTGATCATGTTGCGGGAAGCGCCCCGGATGCTGATCCACGCCGAGGACGTTGAGCTGCGGGGGGACATCCACGCCGGCCGAGCGTTGGTCACCCGCCTCGAGGGCGAGGCGTGGAACGGCCTGCATCATCAGCCGATGCCGGCCTGAGCGCCGCCTCCGACATCGATCCCTACGGGCCGAGCACCTCACCGACCGACAGCACCTCCGCGGCGGCCGCAGGCTCGTCGCCGACGAGCACCCGGTCGATCCGGTAGTGGTTCCGTCCGGCGGCCACCACGATCGTTCCCTCGGCCGCCCCCACCACGGTGCCGGGGTCCGG
>JBCCGJ010000445.1:0-4218 GCA_039029335.1 Actinomycetota bacterium
GCGCGTCCTACGTCGAGGTGTCCGGCCTGGTGCTGCAGGGCCGCGACGACAGCATCCACGGCAGTGGCATCTTCGTGAATGACGGCTCACACGACGTTCGGATCATCGGCAACCAGATCTCCAATTTCGGGGGCGCCGGGATCTCGGTCATCGGGAGCTCGCGGGTCCACATCGAGGGCAACGACGTCCGGAACAACGCGATGCGCAGCTTTTACCAGGGCAGCGGTATCTCGCTCTACCGCATGTCCGGTCCAACCAACTCCGGCCACACGAACATCATCCGGGGCAACTACGTGGTCAACAACCGCAACGAGGTGAACCATCATCTGGCGGGCCGGATCACCGACGGCAACTGCATCATCCTCGACCGCAACAACGAGTCCAACTACACGGGCTGGACCCTCATCGAGAACAACGTCTGCGCGGAGAACGGTGGTCGGGGCATCCACTCCTACCGGGCCAGCTACATCGAGGCCCGCAACAACACGCTCTATCACAACCTGCAGACGGACTCGATCCTCCACGGCCGAGGGGAGATGACCGTCGGCGAGGCCAGGGACGTCTACTTCTACAACAACCTGGTGATCAACCGGCCGGGCATCGCGGCCTATGTCGACAACCGGAACACGAACGTCCGGTTCGTGAACAACCTGGTTGCCGCCGGACCGCCGCCCGGCACCGGCAACCAACTCCTCGACACCGAAGCGATCTTCGCCGCAACCGTTCGTGGTGGGCCGGTGGATCAATTCCGCCCGGTCGAGTCGGCGGGACTGGGCGCAACCGCCGACCCGGGGAACCAGGCGGCAAGCGACCTGTCCGGCCGGACGCGTCCGGAAACCGGCGCGGTCGGCGCCTTCGAACCGTAGGACGGCGGGACGATCCGAGCCGCCCAGCCCGGGCCTGGATTTGTTCGCGTCACCCGGGAATGGCCCGGCGGGTCCGCTCGGTTAGTCTCCACACCATGACGATCGACCCGCTGACCGCCGAACGACCGGCCTCGCGTCGAGGTAGGGCCCGTGCCGGGCGCCTCGGGGAAATCGTCGCGGATCTTCGGCTGCTCGGGCCCCGCACGTGGCTCCGAGCCGCCCTGCTTGCGCCGGTGGTGGCACTGATCATCGCCGTGCCTGCCGACCTGATCGACAACCCGGTGTTCGGCAGGCCGATCCCGCCGAAACCGATCGACTACGGGATCCTGGCCGTCACCGCCGCCCTGATCGGCCTCATCCTGGCCATTCGTCCCGAGCCTTCGGCCGCCACCGAACGGCAGGAGACCCGAACGCTCTGGGGCGGGGCCGTGTCGTTCCTCGCCGTCGGCTGTCCGGTCTGTAATCAGGCGGTCGTCGCCCTGGTTGGGACCTCGGGCGCGTTGAGCTGGTGGTCTCCGGTCCAACCGATTGTCGGGCTGGTCGCGGTCGGCCTGCTGGTGTGGACCCTGTCGCTCAGACTCCGTACGTACCGGCTCACCGCATGCCCGCTACCGGGCTCGTCCTCCGAACCGGTCGGGGTCGGCCGGTCCGGTGCTGCTGATCCCGACTAGGAGCCGGACTACGATCACCACAACCGCAATCCTCATTGCCGGAGCTGAACGCGCCGGTGGTGTCGACTACCTGTGAGGTGTGCCGTGGAGTTCTACCATCCGGAGTATCTGGTCTCTCCCGAGGAGCTGGCCGACGAGCTGCAGAACCCGAACACCCGAGTTCTCGACGTCACGGCGAAGCTGACCAGCAGGCTGGAGAATAGGGCGGAGGAGGAGTGCTACCGGGACGCCCACATCCCCGGCTCGCTTTTCTTCGACGTTCCCTCCGGCAAGGGCGTCCTCTCCGACCAGGATGCGGCCCTGCCGTGGATGTGGCCGCCTCCGGACCAGGTGCGGTCCGCACTGGCTGGCGTTGGTGTCGGCCCGGAAACCAGGGTTGTCCTGGTGGCCAGGACCCCGCGGGAAGGCATCGACTCCGGGACCATGTGGTGTACCAGGGCCTGGTGGACGCTGCACCACTACGGCGTCGACTGCGCCGTCCTCCACGGGGGCATCGAGCGCTGGGAGGCCGAGGGACGTCCACTGACCGACGCGGTGAGCACCGTGCCCGCGGCGCCGCCCGTTGTGCCGACGACGGACTGGGAACGGGCCAGAGCCACCAAGGAGGACGTCCTGGCCGCCGTGCGGGGAGACGGCGGACCGGATGGTGCCGCGGCCCCGGCGTGTCTGGTCGACTCGCTCCCCGCGGACAGCTTCGACGGGAGCGGCACGGCGTACGGGCCTCGGGCCGGCCACATCTCCGGGGCGATAAACGTCCCGTTCCGGTCCCTGATCGAACGAGAGACCGCCGGCTTCGCCGAACCGGCGGTCCTGCATCAGCACCTCGCCGATGCCGGTCTACTCGACTCGCGGGACGTCATCACCTACTGCGGCGGTGCCATCGCCGCAACGGTCGACGCCTTTGCGCTTACGCTGTTCGGCAAGACAAACGTCTCGGTGTATGACGGCAGCCTCATGGAGTGGTCCGCAGACCCCGACCTGCCAATGACCAACCCGAGCGCCCAGATGTGACGGATCGCGCCGGTCGTGCCCGGGCGTGACCGGCGAACGGCGTGCCGGTCTGCCGCGCCGGTCTGTCGCGCCGGTCTGTCGGCCTTCCCTCGATGATGGTTGACTGGTCGCCATGACCAACCAGAGCGAGACAGCACTCCCCACCGAGACCATCGAGCTTCGATCAACCGTCGGCGAGGACGGTCGGGTCGTACTCGGCCAGCGCCGGTCAGCCATCCCGGAGCTTGGCGACGATCAGGTCCTCATCCGGGTCGAGGCCGCCCCGATCAACCCGTCCGATCTCGGCATGCTGTTCGCCGGCGGGGACGTGACCTCGGCCGCGGCCGTCGACGGCGAGTTGCCCGCCGTCTCGCTCCCCCTGTCCGACGGGGCACTGGCGGCAAGCGGCGGTCGGCTGGGGCGGCCGATGCCAACCGGCAACGAGGGAGCCGGCACGGTCATCGCCACCGGGTCGGACCCGGCGGCGGCCGCCCTCCAGGACCAGGTGGTCGGCTTCCTGTCCGGGACCGCGTACGCCCAATTCCGGGTCGTACCTGCCGCGCAGTGCCTTCCGATGACATCGGGTACGGCGCCGTCCGACGCCGCAGCAGCCTTCGTCAATCCACTCACCGCCCTCGGCATGGTCGAAACGATGCGGGCGGAGGGCCACCGGGCGCTGGTCCACACGGTCGGCGCCTCGAACCTGGGGTTGATGCTCAACCGGATCTGTCAGAACGACGGGGTTGCGCTGGTCAACATCGTTCGCAAGGAAGAGCACGTTGCGATGCTGCGGGACCTCGGAGCGGCCAACGTCTGCAACTCCTCAAGCCCGGACTTCACCACCGAGCTCACCGATGCCCTGAAGGCGACGGGGGCGACCATCGCCTTCGACGCCATCGGCGGCGGCGAGTTGGCCACCACGATCCTGAGCTGTATGGAGTCCGCCGCGTCCGGCGACGCCGAGTTCAGCCGATACGGATCCGACACCCACAAGCAGGTGTACATCTACGGCGGCCTCGATCGAGGGCCGACCACGATCCGCCGGACGTTCGGCATGTCATGGTCCATCGGCGGTTGGCTCCTGACGCCGTTCCTGGCCAGGATCGGTCAGGAGGCGGCGGATCGCCTCCGGTCGCGGGTCGCAGCCGAGATCACCACCACCTTTGCCAGCTCCTACGGTATGCGGCTGTCGCTCGACGAGGTGGTCGACCCGGCCATGGTCGGTCGGTACGGACAGATGGCCACCGGGGACAAGGCGCTGGTCGAGCCCCAACGGTGAGCACGTCGACCGAGACGGTCGGTAACGGTACGGGACCCGCTGGACGAGTTCACCCACGATCGGCGGAGTAGATCGGCGGTGTCGGCTGCGGCGGTGGATTCCGCGCCCCGCCGGGGCCGTCACACAGCGGGGCTGCTGCCGCGTTGCCGTGGCGGACCGTCAGGGGTTAGCGTTGACCGACCGGAGGGCTCTGGATCACAGGGGAGATCCCGCGATTGAGCACAAACGAAGCCTTTTCGGACGCACCGGTGCCGTTCAGCGGCGAACCGATGCACGAGTACTTCTGCCGAGTAGGCGAACTCGGAGCGAGTGTGACCATCGCCGCGGCGCCGACACCGCAGCCGTGGCCCGTCGGGCCGCCCATGGACCTGCCGGAGCGGTTCACGTTCCGGAAGCGGCGCCGGTACGTCGA
>JBCCGJ010000446.1:0-4186 GCA_039029335.1 Actinomycetota bacterium
AGCCGCCTGCTCCCGGGGAACAGCAGTCCCTGGAAGGAGGTCAACAACCCGAAGGCGTAGACCTCGATGTCCAACTCGTCGACGACGCGGGCCAGCTGGTCGATCTGACCGGGCTGGTAGAACTGGGCCTCGTCGCACACGACCGCATGGACCCCCTGGCGATCGGCGTGCTCCTGGGCGATCAATCGGTGAAGATCGACCGTTCCGTCGATGACCGTGGCCTCCTGGGACACGCCGAGGCGGCTGGAGACCACCCCCTCCCGCCGGTCGAGCTGGGTGATCAGCAGACAGGCAAGCCCGCTCTTTGTCAGGTTGTGCCTGATCTGCAACGCCTGGGTCGACTTGCCGGAGCCCATGGTGCCATAGAAGAAACGCAACTCGGCCATCGTCCGAAGCTATCCACGATCCTGGTCGGTCCCCATCGTTCCGATACCCTATGTCTCCGAGTAGGGCCGTCAGTGGCGCAGGGACATGGGTACAGCAGTGACGATCAGCGGTAACGGTCGCAGATGACCGGTGGTGAACAGGGCGGCATGGACCGGGTGGAGCACCCCCGCACCGGTGTCGCCGGCTGGTTCGGCCGGCCGGTCCACCTGGAACTGCGCGGCCCGTTTGAGCTCCGGGCGCTGCGTCGTTCGCCGCTCTGGCGGGGCGAGGGGGTCCCGGCGGGCAACGGTAGACCGCTCCTGATCATCCCGGGGTTCCTCGCGGCCCGGAACAGTGCCGTGGCCATCCACCACATCCTCAACCAGGCGGGATGGCGGGCCGAGGTCGCCTCGGTCGGCCGCAACTCCGGACCGGCCTACGTGGGCATGGACGCCGCCGCTTCGGACCTCCGCCGGCTCGAAGACGAAACCGGCGAACC
Organism: Actinomycetota bacterium; assembly: GCA_039029335.1. GTDB lineage: Bacteria > Actinomycetota > Acidimicrobiia > Acidimicrobiales > SZUA-35 > JAHELU01. Next base: position 866 of record JBCCGJ010000446.1, read on the forward strand.
CGTGACCGTCGTCGGCCACAGCCGGGGCGGCCAGTTTGCCAGGGTCCTGGCGGTCCGCCATCCGGCGTCCGTGCGCCAAATCGTTGTCATCGGCACACCGCTGCTGGTCAAGTACCCGGACTTCGCTGCGGTGAAGCTGCCTGCCGAGGTCCTTGACCGGGGGTGGCGGGCCGGTGCGTTCGGTCAGGTCTTCCCCGACCGGGAGAGCGAGGTGGACCGCGATCGCCACGCCGAGTTCCCGGACGGCATCGACTTCGTCTCCATCTATTCCAGGACGGACGGCATCGTCGACTGGCGGACGTCGATAGAACCGGCGGCCCACACGATGGAGATCTCCGCGTCCCATCGTGGCCTGTTGAACAGCGTTGCAGGTGTCACCGCCATCGCCGACGCTCTCCGTCGCCAGGACCACTGATCCCGAACGCCGGGCCGATCGGCCTCAGCGGCCGATGAGCAACTCCTGGATCTTGTCCGCCATGGCGTCCTGATCGTTCGAGCCGATGACCTCGGTGGCGGCCTCCTTGGCGTCGTCCGTGCCGTTGGCCATGGCGTAGCTGGTCCCGGCCCACTGCAACATCGGGACGTCGTTGTGGTTGTCGCCGAAGCTGACCACCTCCGCCGCGGTGAGGCCGAGGTCGCCGGCGAGGAGGTCGAGTGCGGTCGCTTTTGTCACCTGCCCGGCCGCAAGCTCGACAAACGGCAGACCCGAGTAGCTGACAACCGCATGGTCACCGACCACCGCGCTGACGCTGTTGAACAGGTGATCCAGATCAACGGACAGGTCATACACCAGGACCTTCTGGATCCTGGCGAAATCCGGCTCCGGCCGGTCGACGTGGACCAGCACGTCGTCCGAGGGCGGCACCGACGGCACGACCGGAACCACGTGCTCGAATCCCGGCTCGTACGCCACGGTCGTCTCGAACTCGAGCGCAACACCGGCGTTCGGGAGTCGGTGCCTGATCAGCTCGACCAACTCGGCGACGAGCGGCCGCTCGATCCAGAATCCCCGCACCAGTTCGTCCCGTCCGAGGTGCCGGGTGATCGCCCCGTTCGCAAAGACCCAGTACGAGGGAAGCTCGGCGGCGGCGATCACATCCGCGGCGACGATCACCGGACGACCGGTGGCGGGCACGACGTACAGTCCGGCATCGACGGCGTTGTGCATCGCCTCCTTGACCCGCTGCGACAGCGATCCGTCGCTGCGGATCATCGTGCCGTCGATGTCGGCCGCGATCATCTTGATACCCGACGGATCGAACGGCGCAGCCCGGTCGGTCATGCGGCCCGCGCCGATCGGGCATCGGCTGCGGCGGACCGCATCAGCGACCACAGCTTTTCAAGATGGATCCGCTCGGTACTCTCCACGCCGACGGACACCCGGACCATCCACCGGTCGTCCAGCTTCGACGGTGTGAGGTAGGCGCTTCCGGACCGGTTGATCCTGCCGACCCAGTCCAGGGTGTGGGCGTCCAGGGCCGCACCGTCCAGACCGTCCGGCCGGTGGCGGACGCAAACGGTCTGCAACGGGACCGGCGCCACCAGTTCCCAGTCATCCTCCGCAGCAACCTGGTCCGCCAACCACCGGGCGTTCTCCAGGTCCCGCCGGAGCCTGGCCTGGATGGCGTCGACCCCCTCCAACTCCAGCTGGAACCACAACTTCAGCGCCCGGAACCGCCTGCCCAGTGGCAGACCCCAGTCCCGGTACTGGGTGACCTCCCCGTCGTTGGCCGACCACAGGTAGCTGGGATTGGTGGACATGACCCGCACCAGCTGGGCGACGTCCCGGACGTAGTACAGCGAGGTGTCGAGGATGGTCCCCATCCACTTGTGGGGATTCCAGCAGATCGAGTCCGCACCGTCCATGCCGTCCCACAGCGGCCGGCACTCCGGAAGGAGCAGCGCACTGCCGGCCATGGCGGAGTCGATGTGGACCCAGGCGTCGTGGGCTTTGGCGACCGGAATGAGGTCGGTGAGCGAATCGATGGCGGTGGTGCCCGTTGTGCCGATGGACACAACAACGGCGACCGGCAACCGACCGGCGGCGACGTCCGCCGCCATCACCTCGGCCAAATGGGCGGGGTCCATGGCGTAGTCGACCGGGTCGACGTTGACGGTGCGGAGGTTGTCGGCCCCGAACCCGGCGAGCAGGGCGGCTTTGCGAACAGACGAATGGGCCTGCTCGGTGGTGTAGACGACCGGCGGCCGATCAACGGCCTGCAGTCCGCCGGCCGCGAAGCTCTCGCCGGTCGCCCGCTCCCGGGCGGTGAGCAGTGCGACCAGGCACGCAGTGGACGCCGTGTCCTGGATGGTGCCGGACCACCCGTCGGAGAGGCCGGTCAACTGCCGCATCCACTCGCAAACGACCTCCTCGACCTCGGTCAGGGCCGGGCAACTCTCCCACGAGATGCCGAGCGCCCCGATTCCCGACGATGCGATGTCACCGAGGACCGAGGACAACGATGCGTTCGACGGGAACCACCCGTAATGCATCGGGTGCTGCACCTGGGTGAGGCCGGGAATGACCACCCGTTCCAGTTCGCCGAGCATCCCGGCCATGTCCCGAAGCTCGGTGGGCGGTGTTGGGGCCATCGCCCCTGCGGTCTCACCGGGTCCGGCGGTTGCCAGTACGGGCCCCGCCGCGAGGCTGCTGCGATAGTCGGCGATCCAGTCGATCAACTCGTGCCCGGCCGCACGGAACTCGTCAGGGGTCATGGCGGTAATCTATCGGGCCGGCGACCGGGCCACCGGACCCGGAGGGGTTCCCCGACAGCGTTATCGAGCTCGGTTCGTCGGCCGATTGTACGGTTCGGTCAGTGGGTGACCGGAGACGAGCGCCGCAGCCTGCTCGACCCACTGGTCCCGTTTGATCCGTCCCGGGAAGATGGCGATGCCGGCACCGACCGCGGCCACGTCTTCGTCGGTCAGGGCGGCCAGCTGCTCCCAGGTGGTGATGCCCATGCCGTGCAGCTTGGCCTCGAGCGACGGGCCGATGCCTTTGATCACCTGCAGATCGTCCCGATGGTTCACCTCGACAAGGTCGATGGTCCGCCCGTCCGGGCCGCGGTTCTCAGCGTCGGTGAGGTCGATAACCGGATCCGGGTCCGGCGCCGGGGCCGCATCGGTATCGGGCGTCGGCTCGGCGTGCGGTTCGGGCGCCGGGGCGATCGGCGTCGGTTCGGGGGCCGGGGCGATCGCGGCGAGCTGCGCCTCCAGGTCCGCCACCTTCCGCTCCAGCCGATCGGCCTGGTCCGCCCTGGTCCGCAGATTGATGATCTGGTTCTCCAGTTCGGTCACCAGCCCGAGCTGCACACGCAACTC
>JBCCGJ010000447.1:0-4098 GCA_039029335.1 Actinomycetota bacterium
CGGCGGAGCGGCCTCGGCACCCCAGGCCGGTGCCGAACCGTCCGCAGCGCCCCCGGCGCAACCGGCCGACGCACCGAACCAAGGTGGCCCGGCCCCATCCGGTCCGGCTGCAGCCGCCCGCCAACGTCTGAGCGGGGCGACCGGGGCAAAGGCACCCCCGTCGCCCCGGGCGAAGCGTCGAGGTCAGGATCGCTCCGCACCGACCGCATCGAGCCCGGCCGACAACCCACCGGCCGACAACCCGCAGGCGGCCCAACCGGCCGACAGCCCACCGGTCGACAACCCGCAGGCGGCCCAACCGGCTGCAGCCGACACCGCACCGCCAAGGGCGAGCGCGCCGGCGGATGCCGCCCCCTCAGCGGTCGATCCGTCCCCCGATGCCGAGAACCATGCCGCGGCCGGCCAACCGATCGCCGAGACGGGCGGTACCCCGCCGGCGGTCAGTGCCGCCCCTACCGACACCCCGGCCCCGGCCGCCGACAACCCGGCCCCGGCCGCCGCCGATCCCACCGGCCGCCCGGACCACGGCTCCACAGACGCTCCTCCGGCCGACGATCCGCAGGGCCAGACCGGCGGCCGGCCCGCGCTCAGCTCGGCGCTGACCCTGGCGTCGGTCACCGCGGCGTTCGATCAGCAGCTCGACGGTGTTCGCCAGAAGGTCCGGGTTCGGTTCAGGAGCGGGCGGCTGCTCGGGGTGGAGGGCACCACCATCACCTTCGGCGCCACCAACCCCATCCACCGGGATCGCTGCAACGAGGTCAAGGCCGAGGTCGAGGGCGCCTTCTCCGACCACTTCGGCCATCCGGTGGTGCTGGACATCGTCGTCGACGACGCCGCCCCGTCGCCTACGATGGATCCGGCAAAGATCGAATCCCGACCGGTCACCGAGATCACCGCGGACGAGGACGTCGGCCCGGTCGAGGAGCTGCGGGACGCGACGGACCAGTCGGCGAACGGGCTGGAAAGACTGACAAAGGCATTCCCCGGATCGACGGTGGTCGAACCGAACCCGAACCAGGAGAGACCATGACCAACGAAGGTGGATTCGACCTCGGATCGCTGCTGGAGCAGGCCCAGGCCATGCAGCAGCAGATGGTTGCCGCCCAGGAGCAGCAGGCTGCGCAGATCATCACCGGATCGGCCGGCGGTGGCAAGGTCACCGTGGAGGTCACCGGCGCGGGCCAGTACCGGAAGGTCACCATCGCCCCCGACGCGGTTGACCCGGAGGACGTCGAGCTGCTGGAGGAGCTGATGCTGGCGGCGCTGAACGACGCGACGTCCCAGATCGCGGCGCTGCAGGAGGAGGCCATGGGCGGCATGGACCTGCCGGACATGGGCAGCCTCGGGGGCCTCCTCGGCGGTGAGTGACCAGATCGGCCGTCCGGCGGGATCAAGCTCATGAGCGTCTACGCCCGCCCGGTCGAGGTGTTGATCGACGAACTCGGCCGCCTGCCGGGCATCGGCCCGAAGTCCGCCCAGCGGATCGCGTTCCACATCCTCAAGTCGGATCGGATCGACGCCCAGCGGCTCTCCGATGCGCTGATCTCCATGAAGGACAACGTCAGCTTCTGCGAGCGCTGTTTCAACGTGGCCGAGGGAACCGAGTGTGCGATCTGCGCCGACCCGGAACGCAACCAGCAGCTCCTCTGTGTTGTCGAGGAGCCGAAAGACATCTCGGCCATCGAGAAGACCGGTTCGTTCTCCGGTCTGTACCACGTGCTGCTCGGCTCGATTAATCCGCTGGAGGGCATCGGTCCGGAGCAGCTGAAGATCAAGGAGCTGGCGCTCCGGGTGGCCGGTGAAGACATCGCCGAAGTGATCCTGTGCACCAACCCGAACCTGGAGGGTGAGACCACTGCGGCGTTCATCGCCTCGAAGGTGCTGGCCCCGTTCGAGGTCACGGTCAGCAGGCTGGCGTCCGGGCTGCCGGTCGGTGGTGACCTGGAGTATGCGGACGAGTTGACGCTTGGCCGGGCCCTCGAAGGCCGCAACCAGCTCGGCTACTAGCCGCAACCCCGACCATCGCCGAAATTTGGGCCGCCAGGCCACAAAGGTTGTAGCCACCGAGCCCAAATTTTGCAGAAGGTGGGAGCTCAAAACCAAAAGAACCGCCCGTGGGCGGTCCATGTTCGAGTTTTACGCGACGACCGGGTCGGCGGGGAGAGGATTCACCGACCCGGACGTTTCGTCGCTACGACGCCCCAGTGACTGTGGCGCGGGCGGTATGGGTAAACCAGCCACTGGGACGTCGTAACGATGTTGCCTTTAGGTTACAGCAGGTGTCAGTCGGATGACAAGGGATTTTGCATCTTTTCTGGCTATTTTTTCTTGTAATCGCAACATGCTTGTTGTAGCAGCTGTACAAATCTGACGTTTTTGTCGGCGTCCCGATCCGGGAAGAAACCAACGCCGGGCCGCCGAGGCCGCCGAGGTTTGTTACAGCGCCTTGACAATCAGGGCGTCACCCTGGCCGCCGCCCCCGCACAGGCAGGCCAGCCCGTAGGTCTCGCCCCGGCGCTTCATCTCGTGCAGCAGCGTGAGGGCAAGCCGGTTACCGGACGCCCCGATCGGGTGGCCCATGGCCACACCACCACCGTTTACGTTGACGATGTCCTCGCTGATGCCCAGGTCGTCCATGCTGGCCAGCACAACGGCGGCAAACGCCTCGTTGATCTCGAAGAGGCCGATGTCCTCCACGGACAGCCCGGCCCGGTCGAGCGCCACCCTGGCCGCCTCCGACGGCTTGGTCAGCAGTGACGGATCACCGGCGACCTCGCCGTAGGACACGATCTCGCCGAGGGCACTGAGACCCAGCTCCTCGACCTTGGCCTTGCTCATGATGACCGTGGCCGACGCCCCGTCGGAGATCTGCGATGCGTTCCCCGCGGTGACCGCACCGTCGGTGGTGAACGCCGGACGCAGCCCGGCCAGGGACTCCGCCGTGGTTTCCGGCCGGACGCCCTCATCGGCCTCGAACACCACCGGGTCGCCCTTGCGCTGGGGAACCTCGACCGCAACAAGCTCAGCGTCCAGCCTGCCCTCCTTGTGGGCCGCAGCGGAGCGCTCGTGGGACAGGGCGGCGTAGCGATCCATGGCGGTCCGGTCGATGGTGGTGGCCGACGCGTAGTTCTCGGTCCCCTCCCCCATCGAGCAGGCGTCGAAGGCGCAGAACAGCCCGTCGTACATCATCGAGTCGACGACGGTTTTGTCCCCGGCCCGGTAACCGGCCCTGGCTCCCGGCAGCAGATAGGGGGCGTTGGTCATGGACTCCATGCCACCGGCCACCACGATCTCCGCCTGGCCGGTCTTGATCATCATGTTGGCCAGCTGGATGGCGTTGAGGCCGGACAGGCAGACCTTGTTGACGGTGGTGGACGGCGTTGACATCGGGATACCCGCGGCGTTTGCCGCCTGCCGGGCGGTGATCTGGCCGGCTCCGGCCTGGAGCACATGGCCCATGAACACAAAGTCCACGTCCTCCGGGGAAACGCCGGCCCTATCGAGAGCCGCCGAGATGGCAACACCTCCGAGCTCGGCCGCCGAGAAGGACGCGAGCCCACCCGACAGCCTGCCGATCGGGGTCCTGGCCCCGGCGACGATGTACGCCGTCTGATTGTCCGATGATGCCGTCATGTCGTCCTCTTTCTCTCACCCCGATGCGGGACCCCGGTCGGGTCAACCCGTACCGGGGACCAGGTAACAACCAGTCTCCAGTCTGGACCGCGGATCCCACAAATCCCTCCGGCTGACCGGCTGAGCCGCCCGGCGATCGGTGGAAGTCGCTCCAGAACGCGAAATGGGAACCGACCAGACCCTCGGGTCAACCGGTTCCCACTCCGTCACATGGACTGTATTGTCACGACCACCGGCGGCATCGGGCGGTGATGCCCGTCCGGTGAGAAATCAGTTGGTCTCGCTACCGCGGGCGCTCTCGACCGCCCGCTGCATGGCCTCCCGTACCAGACGGGACAGGGCGTCCTCGTTCTGCGGTTCGATTGCCGGCTCGGACAGGACGCTGTCCACATCGGTGATGGGCTGCTCCTCCTGAGCGGCGTTTGTGCCGACGGCACCGGCCATCGAACCGACCGGCTGCGCCTC
>JBCCGJ010000448.1:0-4091 GCA_039029335.1 Actinomycetota bacterium
CGGCGCGATGGCCGAACTGGGCGACGAGGGGCCGGAGGAACACGTGGCGATCGCCACCGAGGCCGCTCGTGACGGCATCCGGGTTGTAGCGGTCGATGCGCCGGCCTACGGCGGGGACGCCGATCACGTGTCGGGCCGGGACGAGGCCTTTGCTGCGCTGGCCGAACTGAACGGTGCGGGGACGGCCGTCCTGGTCAAGGGCAGCCGGGTGGCCGGACTGGAGCACCTGGCCGATCAGCTGCTCCAACGAGGCTGACCCGGGTCGAACCCGGCACCGGGGTCCGGGACTACAGTACGGGCCATGGCGCGCACACAACCGGGGGGTGCCGACGCGTCGGCGCCCCAGGCAAGTTCGACGACGGTCAGGGTGGCCTGCGTGAACCCGCGGTACTCACGGCATGCGGTGTTCCAGGAGTGTCCGCAGTGCGGCGGGGACATGGCCCCCGAGCACGCCCACTTCCGCTGCGGCGGGTGCGGCTGGCGTGACTCCTGCTGTGACTGACCCGTCAACTGGAACGCTGCCGATGGCCCTGTCGGGCAACCGCCGATGACCACTGCGGCTGAATGGTTGGCCGGAGCCCGGCCCCGGACCCTCCCGGCCGCGGTTGTGCCGGTGGCCGTCGGCACCGCGGCGATCGACGGTTCACCGATCTGGTGGCGGGCCCTCGCGGCGATGATCGTCTCCCTTGCCCTGCAGATCGGCACCAACTACGTCAACGACTACGCCGACGGGCAGCGGGGCACCGACGACGGCCGGGTCGGTCCGGCACGTCTGGTCGGCGGTGGCCTGGCAACGGCACGACAGGTCAAAATCGCGGCAGCAGTCAGCTTCGGTGTTGCCGCGGTGGTCGGTGCGGCCCTGGCCATCGCCGTCGGCCCAGAGCTGTTTGTGGTCGGTGCGGTTTCGATCATCGCCGGTTGGGCCTACACCGGCGGCCCGAAACCGTACGGCTACTACGGTCTCGGCGAGGTCTTTGTCTTTGTGTTCTTCGGCTTGGTGGCGACGGTCGGCTCGGCCTACGTCCACGACGAAGCCGTGACCGCGCTTGCCGTCGTGGCCGCTGTCCCGGTCGGCCTGCTGGCGGTGGCCCCTGCTGGTGATCAACAATCTGCGGGACATCCCGGGGGACACCGAGTCGGGGAAGAACACACTGGCGGTCCGTCTGGGTGACGCCGGAACCAGGAACCTCTACCTGCTGCTGATGATCGGCGTGGCCCTCGGCGTCATCGCGTGCGGGCTCTTCCGGCTGCCTGCGTTGATCGCCCTCGCCGGGCTCGGCCTGGCCGTCGGCCCCGTGCGAACGGTCCTCGGCGGGGCCACCGGTCGGGACCTGATCCCCACCCTCGGTGCCACCGGTCGAGCCCAGCTTGTAACCGGTCTGTTACTGGCGGTCGGTTTGGCCCTGGGATAGCTCAAGGTCAGGGGTGTCCGGCCGAAGTCCTAACCGTGGACACGACTGGCGAGCAGGCACGGCGATCGATTTGTGACGACATCGGCGCACGGCTCGACTGTTCCACCGGCCTGAAAATCCTGTGTTGCCTGTGGCTGGTACCCGGCGTTGCACTGACCTGGATCGGGCTTGTGGCCTTGGGGATCAGAACCCCCGGTTCCGGCGTCGCCCGTGGCTCCCTGGAAAAGATCCAGGCGATGTCGGTCATGCTGATCATCTTCACCGTCGTCGTGGCCGCGATGTGGACCATCCGGGTCTGCGATGTGCTGCCCGCATACCGTCGACCACTGCACGGCCGGACACTGCACCGCCGTTCGCCGGAGGCTCGGCTCGCTCAGGTCGGACTGGCCGGGGCCATCGTCGGCGCCGGTGCCATCGCCCGGACCGTGAACGACCCTACGCCCTGGCTCACCATTGCCGCCTGGGCCGGCTTTTTCCTCACCGTCGGTCTGCTCCGCCCGCTGGCCACCGCACCGGTCGTTCGGCCCTACGTGCTGATGGCGTTTGCCGCCGCCTGCCTCTATCAGGTGACCGTCGGCTGGATTCACGTCCTCGATCCGATGGGACCCCTCGCGGTAACCGTCGTGGCGCAAGGCCTGGTTCTGGCGTGGACGGCAACCGCGGCGGCGCGGGAGGTCGGGGTGACCCAGCGGGCCGTTCGGTTCGGCCTGGCGGACCGGTCGGTCAGCCGAGAACAAGTTCGGCGGCCGCTCGCAGAACCTGCGGTGGGCCACTGATCACCAGGGTGTCGACAACCGACTCACGCCACGGTTCAAGGTCGTCCGCGATCTTGTCCGCCGGTCCGACCAGAGCGACCGCTTCGACCATCTCGGTCGGCACGGCGGCGATGGCCGATCTGCGGTCACCCGCCAGGTAGAGCTCCTGGATCTTGACACAGACGTCCTCAAACCCCATCCGGCCGAAGACGTCCAGGTGGAAGTTGGCCTCCTTGGCCCCCATGCCGCCTGCGTAGAGCGCCAGCATCGGCCGGATGGCGTCGGCCGCAGCCTCGACGTCGTCGTTGATCACGATCGGTACGACGGCGGCGACGTCGAACTGCTCCCGGGTGGTGTGGGCAGCCGGCCTGGCGAACCCTTCGTTGAGGGCATCGAGGTAGAACTGGTTGTCTTTCGGGGCGAAGAACAGCGGCAGCCAACCATCCGCGATCTCCGCGGTCATCGCCACGTTCTTCGGTCCCTCCGCCCCCAGGTAAATCGGGATGTCGGACCGGAGTGGATGCACGGTTGACTTGAGCGGCTTGCCCAGTTCCGCCCCGCCGGGGTGGGGCAGTTGGTAGTGATTGCCGTCGAAGACGACCGGCTCCTCCCTGGCCAGCACATCGCGGATGATCGAGACGTACTCCCGGGTCCTGGCCAGCGGCTTCGGGTACGGCTGGCCGTACCAGCCCTCCACCACCTGGGGGCCCGACGCTCCGAGGCCGAGGCGGAACCGCCCGCCGGACAGATGGTCGAGGCTCATGGCCGCCATGGCCATCGCCGTAGGGGTCCTGGCCGAGATCTGGCAGATCGACGTTCCGAGGTCGATCGACGAGGTCGACGCCCCCCACCACGCCAGCGGGGTGAGGGCGTCACTGCCGTAGGCCTCCGCCGTCCACATGCAGTCGAACCCCAACTCCTCGGCCGCTGCGACCTGCTCGGCCGCGCCCGCCGGCGGCCCGGCCGACCAGTAGCCCATTCCCAATCCAAGACGCATGGTTACCCCCGAGGATGCTGTTGTGCCGGGTGGCCCGGCGGTTCGTGTGGCGCCGATGGTCCGGCGGGTCCGAGCCTAGACGCCGAGGGTTTCCGGTACGAGATCCCGGTTTCCGAGGGGTGATATCACGCCGTGCCGCCGACGCACTCTACGCTGGGGAGTCGAGCCGAAAGCTGGGTCACCTTGGGCGCAAAACCCGCCACCCACTACGAGATTCTTGGCGTCGCCCGCCAGGCGGATCACGAGCAGATTCGGCGCGCCTATCTTGCCGCAGCCAGGCGTTGGCACCCGGATCGGCACAGCGGGAAACCGGCGGCCGAGGCCGCGAAGGCGGAGCAGGCCATGCGCCGGGTCAACCAGGCCTGGTCGGTACTGGGGGACAGGGCCAGCCGGGAAGCGTACGACCGTCAGATCGTCCCCCACGGCGGGTATCCCGGTGCGACCGGCGAATCTCGGGGTATCAGGACCGACGACGGGGTGACCAGGATCGATCCCCGCCTGCTCGACCCGAACTTCCTCAACGCCAGACGTGACGCCCAGCTCCATGAGATCTCCACCCGCAGTTCCTTTGTCCTGCGGGCGGTACCGCTGCTTGCGGTGCTCGGTCTCCTGGCGGCGATCTTCGTCTTCACCGCCTATGCCAGAACGCCGTCGGACGTCACCACCGATGTCACCGTGCCCGGTCCGAACCTCGGGGCGGGTATCGCCGCAAACGACTGTGTGGTGGTGATGAGCGGACCGTCCCTGCTGGAGGTGCCCTGTACGGCGACGGCGGACGGCCGGGTGTTCGGCGCCCGCCTACCCGACGGTGTCTGCCCGCTGGGGACGGACCGGGAGGTCGAGCTGACCAACGGCGCCATCGTCTGCCTGGACAGTGTTGGCTGATCAGCGCTGCCGAGACAGTGTCGGCTGATCGGCACTGCCGAG
>JBCCGJ010000449.1:0-4046 GCA_039029335.1 Actinomycetota bacterium
CATGATCATCGGCACCGCGCTGACCAGAGCGGCGCTGATGTTCGCCCTGGTGCTGTACGTGCAGGAATGGCTGCTGTTCCCGCTGGCGTTTGCCATGCTTGTCATGGGCAAGACCTACGCGGTCGCAAAGAGCGCGGTGGTTCCCACCACGGTGGACAGCGAGGAGGAGCTGGTCAGATCGAACTCCCGGCTGTCCATCCTGTCCGCGTTGTCCGCCGCGACGATCGGCATACCCGGGGTGATCTTGCTCCAGCTCGGCGCGGAGTGGGTGCTTGGCCTCGGCGTCATCGTGTTTCTGGCCGCCGCAGTGATGGGGACCCAGATCCCGGCCACCAAGGTTGCGGCTCGCCCCGCCGCCGAATCGGAGCGGGCCGAACTCAAGAGCGCAGGCATCCTGGTGGCGTCCAGCGCCATGGGTTTCCTGCGAGGGGGCGTCGGGTTTGTCACCATGCTGTTGGCCTTCGACCTGCGGGGCGGCATCAACCCCGGTCCGGTGAGTGCCGGGGTGGAGATCGGTCACCGGGTCCGGGAGTCACTCGGCCTGGTCCGGCTCGATCTGAGTTCCGGCGGTGCGCCACCGTGGCACTTCGGCGTGGCGCTCATCGGGGTCGGTCTCGGCGGACTCATTGGCTCGGCAACGGTGCCGCGGTTGCGGGCCAGGATCCGGGAGGACCGCATCCTGGCCTATGCGCTGATCGGCCTGACCGCGTTCGCCGCCCTGGCCGCAATCTCCACCGGGCTGGCGGGTGCGTTCATCATGGCGTTTGCCATCGCCCTCGCCGCCCAGGGCGGCAAGCAGGCGTTTGACGCCATCGTCCAGCGGGACGCACCGCGGGCGAACCTGGGCCGGACGTTCAGCCGCTATGAGAGCCGGTTCCAACTGGTCTGGGTGCTCGGGGCCCTGATCCCGGTGATCATCCCGCTGCCGGCCAGGGTCGGGTTCATCCTTGTTGCGGTCTCGGCGGCGTTTGTGGCCGCCACCTTCTGGTTCGGCCGAACCCCGAACCCGGCGGCCATCGTTGCGGACGGCATCCTCGACGACAGCCTCGATCGTCTTGCCGACGCCCTGCCGGGGGCGCTCGGCCGTCGGTTGCAGGAACGCACGTGGGGTCGAGCGATCGATCGGGACGCGCTCGGTGGGGACGACACGAACCGTCCCGGCACATCGGACCCGGTGACGCCGGACCGTTCGACGGGCGGCGCGCCCGGTCCGGAGGACAAGACGACGGAGTCGACCACCAGACCGATGCCGGTGCCGTGGCAGGATCTCCCGGACGATCGGACGACCAGAATGCCGACGCAACCGGAGGAAACGGCGATCTTCCCGGCGATCGAGCAGGACCTGCCGAGACCGGACGGTATCGACCGGGACGGGATTCGTCGGCCACCGCCCGAGCCGGACACCTGGCCGACCAGCGGCCGCTGAGCCCGCCCGCCCGGGGGCCGGCCACCGGCGGGCGACGCTGCAGGTCCTCGTGGACCAAGCGCTAGAGGTCTTCCAGACCGGAGAGGTCGTCGGGGACTTCGAGGTCGACCCCACCGTCGACCGACCCGTCAAGCCCGATCCTGGCCAGCCAAAGCCCGGGAGCGTCAACCTCCGCCGCGGTCGGCATGTCAAGGTCGTCGGCCCAGAGCCTGGTCAGGCCCTCGTCACCGGCCCGTTCGACAACACCGGCGATAAAGGCGTCGCCCCGCTGCAGCGTGTCGGCGTCGATCTCCAGTCCGAGCAGCCGCTCCATGAACCGGTCGGCCGGGGCCACGTCCACCAACCGTTCCCGGAACCGCTCGCGGATGCGATCGGCGGAGAGGACAAGGCCCTCGCAGATCGACCGTGACGTGTAGTCGACGAAACCGAGCACCGCGGCGACCAGCGCATCCAGCTGGGGGACGAGCAGATCGTGGGCCGGGGTCCGCAACAGCGACAGGATGACGTCCGGGTCGTTCAGCGACTCCGACATCTCCTGGATCTGGGCGAGGTCCGTCACCGATCCGAACCGCTCTTGAATCAGATCACTGTTCGGCCGGAACGCGGAGGCGAAGTCGAGCAGCAGGCCCTCCAGCCTGGCCTTCACGTGGGGGACCGACAGGACCGCATGGGTGGTGAACTCATGAATGAGCACCCAGAGGCGGAGGTCATCGACCGGGACGTCCCACTCCACCGCGGCCTCATCCACCGAACTGGGCACAACGAGCACCTCCGCCGAGTCCCGGGGGATCGGCAGGTCGTACTGGCCGAGGGCCCGCTGGCCGAGGTGGCCCAGCATGGCCCCGGCGCTGCTGGAGACCAGCATGGGCCCCAGTGCGGTGAACAGCTGGCCCATCATCTGGGCCGTGAAGTTGGAGATGTCGCCGGACGCCAGATCCTCCTCCGATGGCATCAACGACTGGGTTTCCCCCTGCATGCCGGCCGACAGTGCCTCCCCGAACCGTTCGAAGAACGGCCGAAAGGCCTCCAGGCTCTGCCTGGTCCAGACCGACTTCGTCACGGGGCTGGTTTTGGTCCCGGCCGGTAGTGAGACGCCCGGTGCCTGATTGACGTGAAGCTCCGCCACACGGCCCAGTTCCTCCATCTTGATCCGGTCGAGCGGGTCGAGGTTTGGCTCCGTCCCCCCTCCGGACGCGATGGAGGTGGCCATGTCGGCTGCTGCTTTCCAGGGGTCCCCCGAGCCGAGACCACCAAAGAGGCTGCTCAGGTCGAAGAAGGGAAATTCGCCACCGGGTGGATTGCTACTGCTCACAAGGGCATCGTAGAGGAGTGGTATCGATTGCGGTCACCGGGGCAGCGGGAGCGGTTGGGAAACGGCTGACCGGGCTGCTGGTTGAGCGTGCCGAGTCGGACGAGTCACCGATCTCCCGCATTGTGGCCATCGATCGCCGCCGGGCCGGCCGATTTCCGGACGTCGTCGACAGCCACCAGCTGGACCTCCTGACCGACGACCTCGTCCTGGCCGTAAAGGGCTGCACGTCGATCGTCCATTTGGCGGAGGATCCGGCCAGACGGGCCGAGCCGGGCGCGGCCGCAGCCACCCTCGATCGGGTCCTGCGGTCCGCAACCGATGCCGGGATCGACCATCTGGTGCTGCTCTCGTCGGCGCTGGTGTACGGCGCCTATCCGGACAATCCGGTCCCGTTGACCGAGGCTCACGACGTCAGACCCGTCGAGTCGTTGGCCCACGCCGCGATCAAGGCGGATCTGGAACGCCAGGCCGAGAAGTGGGCCGCCGAAACCGGCGCAGCCGTGGCGATCCTTCGGCCGACCGCCACGCTCTCCGAAGGTGATTCCAGCTGGATCGGCGCTGCGCTGCGGGCCGCAACGGCAGTCCGGCCGGAGCGGGTCGACCCCCCGGTTCAGTTCCTTCACCACGACGATCTCGCCTCGGCCCTGCTGATCGCAGTCGAGCGGCGCCTCGACGGCGCTTACAACGTCGCTCCCGACGGCTGGATCGGCGCCGAGCTGTTCCGGGCGCTTCGGGGCGAGGCCGACCTGCGGATGCCGGAGCAGCTTTCGGAATGGCGGCTCCGGGTGGCGAAAAGCCTGGCCAACCGGTCGCTGCTCGACGGACTGGAGCCGTACGTCAGCTGGCCGTGGGTGGTGTCGAACGACAAGCTCCGCTCGGTTGGTTGGGAACCGCATTTCACCAACGAGGAGGCGTTTGTCGCCGGGACACCACCGCCGCTGCTCGCCTCGATCAACCCGCAGCGCCGACAGGAGCTGGCGCTCGGCGCGGCGGGAGCGGTCGGCGCTGCGGCGCTTGGTGCCGCGCTGTGGGTCATCCGCCGGGGCGTCCGGTAGGCCACATCCGGACGTGACATCCGGCGGCGACATCCGGCGGTGACGGCCCGGCCGTTTGTCAGTCTTCGGCCGTCGGGACTTCGCCGGCCACCAGCTCGATCAGCAGCAGCTCCCGGTCCCTGACGATCCGGAACTCCACCGGCTCACCGGCCCTTGCCAGGCGCATCAAATGGACGAGGTGGTCGAGGTCCTGGACCGCCTGACCGTCCATCGCAAGCAGCCGATCCCCGGGTTCGAGGAGGCCGGCGGCGGG
>JBCCGJ010000450.1:0-4017 GCA_039029335.1 Actinomycetota bacterium
ATGGACTCGATCATGGCGGTTTGTGAGTCGATGACCTGGCGGTACAGCTACACCGGTGAAATCCAGAGCCCCCGCGGTGCCCAGCACGCCTCGCTCTGCCCGTTCGAGCTGTACGACACCTCGGACGGGCAGGTGGCGATCGCCGCCCCGAGCGAAAACCACTGGGAGATCCTCTGTGACCTGATCGGCAGGCCGGAGCTGGCCGACGCCGCCGACTTCCGGGGCGTTCGACGACGGGTGGCCAACCGGGATCAGGTCCGCGAGGCCATCACCGCCTGGACCTCGGTACGAACCAAAGCCGAGGTCACCGAGGTCCTGGGCGGGGCGGTCGCCTGTGGGCCCGTGAACAATGCACGGGACCTGGCCGCCGATCCCCACGTTGCGGCCCGCAGCATGTATGTGGCGGTGGATCATCCCGGGTCGGCGCGGCCCGTCATCACCCCCAACACGCCGCTGCGGTTCACCGAGACCCCGACCGGCGTGTATCGGGCCGCCCCGCTGCACGGCGAGCACGGGGACGAGATCCTGGCCGAGTTGGCACGCGGGCCGTCCGAGGAGGACGGGGAATGCGGCTCGTGACCGACCGGCAACCCCCCAACAAACAGCAGTTGCGAACCGAGCGGTCGACGAACGCCCTGCTCGAAGCGGCGATGGATCTGATCGTGGAGGGCGGGTTCGATGCGTTGACCTTTGCCGCCATCGGTGAGATGGCCGGCTACAGCCGTGGCCTGGTGACCGCCCGGTTCGGTAACAAGGAAGGGCTGATGGACGCCCTCATCGACCGCATCGTCACCAGTTGGAGCCACAAGAACGTCTTGCCGAGGACCAAATCCCGGCCCGGTCTGGACGGCCTGCTGATCCTGATCGACGCCATCCGGGTCCAGGCCGCCGAGGATCCCCGAGGTCTCCGGGTCCTCTACTCGCTGATGTTCGAAGCCACCGCCGACGAGGCGTTGCGACTGCGCTTTGCCAAGTTCCACGAGGTCATGCGGAGCGATGTCGCCCGGCTTGTCAGGACCGGCCAGCGTGACGGATCGATCCGCCCTGGCCTGGACCCTGACCTCGAGGGGGCGTTGCTGGTTTCCGGGCTTCGGGGTATCGGGTACCAGTGGCTGCTCGACCTCCGGGGGTTCGACCCGGTGCCCCAGCTCCAGTACCTGCACGACACCATCCGGGATCGGCTTGCCACCGATGGCGCAGTCCCGAACCGGAACTGAAGTCAGCCAAGAACGCACAAGCAAGGACCAACAGACGAAAGGCCGCTCGATGAGCAACTACGAACGTGAGAAGATCAGCCGGGTCCGCCGGTCCGAACTGTCGACGCCGGGGCACTCGGAGAAGATGATTGCCAAGGCGGCGGCCAGCGAGGCGGACATGGTCTTCCTCGACCTGGAGGATGCGGTTGCGCCGTCGGCCAAGGTCGGGGCCCGCAAGAACATCGTCGCCGGTCTGAACGAATTGGACTGGGGCGACAAGATCCGCTCGTTCCGCTGCAACAGCGTGGACACCCAGTGGTGCCACGACGACATCGCCGAGGTGGTCACCGGTGCGGGCGCCAACATCGACGTGATCATGGTGCCGAAGATCAAGGGTCCGCGGGAGGTCTGGTTCATCGACGACCTGCTGACCCAGCTGGAGCTGAAGCTGGGTCTGGAGGTCGGACGGATCGGGATCGAGTGCCTGGTCGAGGAGGTTGAGGCGTTGCAGACCGTCGACGAGATCGCCACCTGCAGTCCCCGTCTTGAGGCGCTGACCCTCGGGGTGGGCGACCTCTCGGCCAGCCAGGGCATGCGGCTTGGCCACATCGGCGTTACCGACGGCGACGGCGCGCTCAAGTACCCGGGGGACGTATGGCACTACGCCAGGCACCGGATGATCGTGGCCTGTCGATCCGCCGGCATCGACGCCATCGACGGGCCGTACGCCAACTTCGCCAGCCCGACGGGGTACGAGCGGAGCGCCGCCACCTTCTCGATGATCGGCGGGGTTGGCAAGTGGTGCATTCACCCCAGTCAGATCGAGATCGCCAATCGGGTGTTCGCCCCCACCGCAGCTGAGATCGAGGAGGCGCAGGGGGTCATCCAGGCGGTCAAGGACGCCGAGGCGCAGGGCCTGGGGGCGGCAACGTACAAGGGGATGATGATCGACGCCGCCACGACCCGTCTGTTCCAGATCACCCTTGACCGGGCGCAGGCCTGCAAGCTGGTGGACTGAGAGCACAGTCCGACCGAACCTGAGCGGCGGCCGGATCGCCCCGGCCTATCGGTACCCGTCGCCGCCGGTTTCGGTCACGAAGTCGATGACCGCTTGATTAAAACGCTCCGGTTGGTCGATGTTCACCGCGGGGCCGCCGTCCACCGTCACGACCTCGAGGTCGGGAATCGACGCTGCGGCCTGTTCGACACATGGTTGGAAGGCCTTTTCGAAGCGGCCGTTGATCAGCAGCGTCGGTACCGAAAGCCGGTGCAGTTCGTCCGTGGAGGACCAGGGCCCGCCGGCACCGAGGTGGCGGAACACCGAAAGCGGCATGTTGTCCGCCGCCTCGATCATCCTGGCCTGCAGGTCCGGTGGTAGCCGGGTTGCGTTTCGGGGATGGTACGGCATCTGCTGAATCCGCTCCCTGGTGAGTTGGCGCCGGGGTTCGTCCGAGGCACCGCGGGATCGTTGTCCGCCGACCAGGCCGAACACCGCACGGGAATTGGTAAACACCAGTCCGGCGACCCGGTCCGGGTGCTGCAGCGCGTAGCGGATGGCGACGGCTCCGCCGAGGGACTGGCCGACCAGCCACAGGCGCTCGATGCCGAATCGGGCCCTGACCTCGTCCAACTGGGCAAGGACGGTGTCCGCCGAGTATGCCGCGGCATCGTCCGGGCCGGGGGAGCGACCGTGGCCGGGTTGTTCCACCAGCAGCAGCCGCAGGGCGCTGGCCAGCCCGTCCCGATTCGGTTCCCACTGCAGGTTGCTCGACATGAACCCGTGGAGGAGCAGGACGGGCGGTCGGTCGACGTCCCCGACCGACTCGACGTGGAGCCTCGTCGTTTCGGTTCGCTCAGTCACCGGCCGGGCCGGACTGGCGGCCGACTTCACGGTACGGAACGCCCCGGTCCGCCGCCGGTTCCTTCGGCAGACCGAGCATGCTTTCGCCGAGGATGTTGTGCTGGATCTCATCCGTGCCACCGGCGATCGACTGCGCCGGTGTGGAGATCAGCACCTCGGCCACCACGGCATCCTGGGGTCCGTCGCCCTCGCGGAGCATGCCGGACGCCCCGGCGATGGCGGAGTGAGCAGCGTTGCAGCCGCGGGCCAGGTCCGAGAGTGAAAGCTTGCCGATCGAACCCTCCGGTCCGGGTGGTCTGCCCAGTTCCCTGGCCGCCTTTGCCCGCTCCGCGGTGAGCGATGCCGCGCGGTGCATGGCGGTCAGCCGGGCGACCTGCTGCCGCACCAGCGGATCCTGGATGCGGCCCGTTTCACCGGCCAGTTCGGCGACGAGGTCGAACCGGCCCTGGCGCTGGGGGTACCAGACGTAGGTCTTCTCGTGTTCCGCCGACTCGACCCGGGCTTCGTCGATCACCCGGCCGCTCGCCGTTTCCTTGGACTGCTGGGAGCTGCGGCCGGCGAAGCGGCGCTCGTGTGCGAGCGTGCCGCGGGCGACGGTCCATCCGTCACCGACACCGCCGACGACGTTCTCCTGGGGCACGACGGCATCGGTGAGGAAGACCTCGTTGAACGAGCTGTGGTAGTTCATCTGGGCGATCGGACGAACCTCGATGCCCTCCTGGTGCATATCGATGAGGAAGTACGTCAGACCCGCGTGCTTCACGGCGTCCCAGTCGCTTCGGGCGACCAGAATGCCCATGTCGGCGTGGTGGGCGCTGGTGTTCCACACCTTCTGGCCGTTGACGATCCACTGGTCGCCGTCACGAACCGCCGTGGTCTTCAGCCCGGCGAGGTCGGAACCGGCCCCCGGCTCACTGAACAGCTGGCACCACAGCAGTTCGCCGGTGAGCGTCCTGCGGA
>JBCCGJ010000451.1:0-4011 GCA_039029335.1 Actinomycetota bacterium
CACGGCTCCACCCGCCGGCGTGAAAACACCGGCTGTATCCCGTGCTCGTCTCCACCAAGGAAGTCCCAACCATGTTGTCCATCGAAGCGGTCGCCACCGTCTACGGCGTTTTGATGTCGCTTGCGCCCCTCCTACAGGCCCGCAAGATCGTCCAACGTCGGTCGTCGGCCGACGTCTCAACCCTGTACCTCATCGTCCTCCTGGTCGGCTTCAGCCTGTACCTGGCCTACGGAATCTCGATTTCGAACCGGCTGCTGATCATCACCAACACGGTCTCGATCGTTGCAACCGCAGCCACGTTGCTCGTTGCGGTCTGGTTCCTTGCCCAAGACGTGACGGAGGCTCCCGCTCCGGTCGACTGACGTACTGCTGCGTTGTGGAGGACTGGACGATCAGGCCCGGTGGTGATGGTCACCCGCAGGACGGTTCGCCAGGATTGGCGCCGTCAGCGAGAAACCCGCTGTCCACCGCATCGCTCAGTATCAGGTCGTAAGCCAGCAGCCCCCGTCCCTTCGACCAGAGATTACGGTCGAAGGTGAAGACGCGGTCGTTTGTCGCCGCATCCAGGGATTGCCACACCGACGACGACGTGAGCCCGCCCAGCAGTTCGTCATCCCCTGGATTACAAAGGACGATGATGGCGCTCGGGTTCACCGTGGCCATGCCTTCAAGACCGAGCAGGAACTGGGTCTCGTCCCCCTCGGGCTCCAGGGCGTTTGTCCGGCCGAGGGCTTCG
The DNA here is from genome assembly GCA_039029335.1 of Actinomycetota bacterium. GTDB lineage: Bacteria > Actinomycetota > Acidimicrobiia > Acidimicrobiales > SZUA-35 > JAHELU01. Next base: position 737 of record JBCCGJ010000451.1, read on the forward strand.
AGGAAGGAACCCATAAAACTCTGGTTTGAGTGAGCGGTGTAGCCGTCGGCATGCAGCACGCCGATCACAAAGGCGCCTGCGTCATCGCTCGACTGTTCGGCGGCCTGATCAAACCGGGACTGATAGTCGTCGAGCATGGATGTCGCCCGATCGCCCTCTCCGAGTAGATCGGCGATGACGGCAAAGGTGTCGAGCTGGTCTTGATAGCTGCCCCGGAGGCTGTTGAAGATCAGTGTCGGGGCGATCTCGCTCAGCTGCGGATAGAGCTCCTCGTGTCGTCGGAGGTCCCCGATGATCAGGTCGGCGTCGAGCGTGGCGATCACTTCGAGGTTCGGCTCAGCCCGGGTACCGACGATGGTGGAGCCGAGATCCTCGGTGTACTGGGCGAGATAAGCGGGCGGAGCGTCGACGGCGTAACCGACCGGAACGACGTCAAGCGTGCCCAGGTTGTCGGCGAACGAGTACTCCAGCACAACGATGCGTTCCGGCACACCGACCACCGTTGTGGTACCCAGCTCATGCTCGATCTCCTTGGTCTCGGGGGCGGCCGGGGCAGCCGCGTCGTCGGATTCCTCCGACTCCTCGGGTTCATCCTGACCGTCATCGTCCGAGGGTTCCTGTTCATCCGCCGAATCGTCGTCCATTGCCTCCTCGGTCGCGGCCTCGGTAGCGCTGGCGGCTGCCGAGGCCGATTCGCCGGCGGAAGCCGATGACGTGTCATCGCTGCCGCAGCCGGTGAGCAGGAGCAGAGTGAGTAGCAGGCCGAGCACCGACAGCGGGCTGCGGGTGGCCGGGAACGAGTAGCTCATGGGAACTCCTTGGTGGGGAGGAGCAGGTGACTCCGGAGACGTTCAGGATCTTCAGTTTGGTAGTAATGTTCAGTATGCTTAATCTTCTATCGAAGTCGATCCTAATATCAGTCCCTTGTCAAGGCTTGGTGTCGCATCTCGCCGGGCGGAACGGGCGTGCGGATAACCAGCAGGTGGTCAGTGGATAGCCAGCAGGTAGTCAGTAGATAGCCGGCAGATTGTCAGTAGATTGTCAGACGCTGTCATTTTGGTGTTGCTGGTCGGGTTTGGGGGACTACCCTTATGTCGTTCGGCGGTCCGACCGGGCCTCGCCGGCATCGCATCGCCCGTGAGGTCCATGTCCTATGAAGGCAGCCAGAACCCGTCATCGCATCGAGCGCGTGGCGCTCGAACTGTTCGAGCGGGACGGGTACGACAACGTAAGCACGCGCCAAGTCGCAGAAGCGGCCGGCGTGACCGAGCGGACCTTCTTTCGTCACTTCGCCACCAAGCTCGAACCCTTGATGGGCAATCCTGATCAGCGGATCCAGTACTTCACCGATCTGCTACGACAGCAGCCTGTCGACCTCGATCCGCTTGGCGCGGTATTGGCCACAATCGCTCATGAGGAGGCGGAATACCCGCCTACTCCGGAGGATCTGGTGCGTCGGCGGATCGTCGCCGCCACCCCCTCACTGCACCCCAAGATCCAGGCGTTTGAACGATCGATTGAACAGGCGTTCGTCGAGTGGCTTGCCGAGCGGGTCGGGCGTTCCGTCGACGACTTCGAGGTGACGGTTGCAGCCAGCATCCTTGTGGTGACCCGCCGTAACGTCATTGCGGCCTGGGCCGGTTCCGAGGGGTCGGAGACGCTGTTGTCACTGTCGCAGCGGGCGCTCGCCATGCTCGACCTGCATCTGGATCCCCCGGACGTTGGCGAGACCGATGGTTGGGCGGCCGATGAGGGGGGCGCTTCCGGCTGACAACCGCTTGACGGTTGATTTTAGACAGTCACTGACATAACGTGCAGTGGTCCGTGCACCTCGAGTTTGGAGCGCTGAACCATCACCGATGTCTGACTCCTCAACGATGTCTCAACGGTCACCGACGTCTTCCGCCGCCGGTTCCGGTGACACCGACCCACCGATCGGCACCGTTCCGCCACCAGAGGAGGCGGCTGAGGAACTGACCCTGTGGGGTGTCGTGACGCCGGTCCGCCGTGAGGTGTCGGCGGCGATGGTGCTCGCCGTCATAGGCGGTGCCGCATGGACCGCATCGATCCTGCTCATCCTCCCGATCGCCCGCGAGATAAGCGACGACTCGCCGGACACGGCCCGGACCTGGTGGTTGATCGCCGCCGGTCTCGGACTGGTGGCACTCTCGTTCCTGACCCGTTCGTTCTCGTTCCGGAGCTCGCATCTCGGAGCCTTCCGACTGGAGCAGGAGCTACGGACCGAGCTGACCGAACACCTGGCCAGGATCCCGCTGGGCTACGTGGTCACCGCTGGTTCCGGCACGCTGAAAAAGATCGTCCTTGACGACGTTCGGTCGTTGCACGCATTCGTCGCCGACAGCACACCGCTGCTCGCCAGGGCCATCGCTGCACCGCTGCTCGGCGTAATCGCGATGTTTGTCCTCGACTTGCGGCTGGCGCTGCTGTCGCTCGCCATCTTTCCGCTCGGGATGATCGGGATGTTCTTCGCCTTTCGGGACTACGAGGATGCCAGACGAGAGGTCGACGCGGCCAACGAACGGATGAACACGATCGTCAACGAGTACGTGCAGGGCATGCACGTTGTCCGGCTGTTCGACGACGGATCGGAGTCGTTCCGGCGCTACCGCGTCGCCCTCGACGAGACCACACAGACGCTCAAGAAGTGGAACGAGAAGTCCCAGGGGGGCGTCTACGTGGCGCGGACCCTGTTTGCCGCCCTACCGACGGTCCTGATCCTGCTGGCGGTCGGTATTCCGATGTACCGGAGCGGCCGGGTGGACTTCCCGAGGCTCGCCACGTTCCTCGCTCTTGGGCCGACCGTGATCGAGTCCGTCCTTCCGATCGTCTGGTTGCAACCCGGTATCGTCAAGGCCGGCGCCGCGGTGAAACGGATCGGCGCGCTCCAGGCGGTCGACGGCCAACCACAACCGCAGGTCGGAACACCTCCGGTCAATGGATCCGTCGAGTTTCGCGACGTCGACTTTCGCTACGAAGGTCGGACCGAGCAGGCACTCCGCGATGTCAGCATCACGATGACCGAGGGAACCGTCACCGCGCTCGTCGGACGGTCCGGGGCGGGCAAAAGCACCATTGCGCAGCTGATCCCGAGATTCTGGGACGTCGGATCCGGCGCCGTTCTCGTCGGTGGCGTCGACGTCAGGGACATGACACCGGAGCAGCTGATGGGCGCCGTCTCCTTTGTGTTCCAGTCACCGTTCCTTCTCGACGACACGGTCGCCGGCAACATTCGACTGGGCAAACCGGACGCCTCG
>JBCCGJ010000452.1:0-3935 GCA_039029335.1 Actinomycetota bacterium
ATCAGGTTGCCGCCCGCAGGCGTTCGAGGGTCTCGATGACGGTGGCCACGACCAGGTCGACCTTGTAGCCGGTCTCGGGCAGGGGTTTTGCGCCCTCGGTGCACACCTCGGCAGCGGAACGAATAGTGGCGTCGTCGAGGGTGGATCCGGTCAGGATCTGTTCCGCGGCGGCCATCCGCAGCGGGACCGTGGCGACACCGCCGATTGCCAGGGCGCACTCGGCGATGCGGTCGCCGTCGAATCGAGCCCTGACGACGGCCTCGACAAGGGGCCACTCCGCCTCGAACCGGCTGATCGACCGGAAGTACGCACCACGCTCGCCCGCCCACCCGGCGGGGATCTCGATGGCGGCGATCACGTCACCATCGGCCAGCCGGTGACTGCGCATCGGGTCGGTCCCGTCGCCGAGGACCTGGTTGAGGGAGCGGGTCGATCCGTCGGCCAGCTCGATCGTGGTGTCATGGCACAACAGGGCCATGGCGATCGTGGACGGGTGGGGATGCACACACTCGGAGAGATCGAAGACAACACCAAACAGATGACGGCCGCTGCGGGCGGGGCACGTGTCCCCACCCGACTTGTAACAGCCGGTGTCGGGGTGGCGGTAGTACCAGCAACGGCTGTGCTGGGTGAGGTTGCCGGCGAACGTACCCTGCGCCCGGACCTGGGGTGTTGCCAGTGAACCGGTGGCGATGGCCAGCGCCGGGTGGGTGGCGAGCAGGTCCCGGGCGACAACGGCCATGGTGGTCCCTCCCCCGATGCGGACCCGGTCCGGCGCCCGGTCGATCCCGGCGAAGCCTTGGATGCCGGTGAGATCGACGATCGGGGGCCGGGCGTTGTGGGAGCGGAGTCGCTCCTGGAGGTCGGTGCCTCCGGACCGGACGACGGCGCCCGCGGGGATGTGAATGGCGGCGTAGGTGTCGGGGAAGTCGATCATCGAAGACCCTCCAGGAGTCGGTCGGGGCGAACCGGCAGGATGGTCGGCCGGAAGCCGGTGGCGTTGAAGATTGCGTTGCCGACGGATGCGGCCGGGCTGATCGTTGCGACCTCACCGAGGCCGACGCCGCCGCCGGGGACGTGCTCCCACCCGGGCTCATGAAAGTGGATGGTGATCTCGGGCGTGTCACCGAGCTGGGGGATCCGGTAATCCTCGAGGTTGGACGTGAGTGTCAGGCCCGTGTGGGGATCGAGGATCTGGTTCTCGTAGAGCGCCAGGCCGATGCCCTGGATGATGGACCCGGCGCACTGGCTGGCGGCCAGGTTTCTTGCATGGGGTACACCGATGGCCAGTCCCCCATGGACCGTAAGGACACGGGTCTTGCCGGTGAGCGTGTCGACCTCGACCTCCGCCACGTGGACCGCGGCGGTGAATCCCCGTCCGATCTGGAGGTTGGCAAACGTGATCGGCACGGCCCGGATGTTGTGGTCTCCTCCCCTGGTCGCCCTGGCGGTCTCGCCATTCGCTGTGCGCCAGTCGTCACCGACGATCGCCCTGAGGTTTTGTGCGGCCTCGACCGCGGTCGGCCAGATCGACGCGGTTGTGCGACTGCCGCCGGAGGTCGGACCGTGCAGCGTGCCGCCCCCGGCCCTCCCCACCTCGACGACCACGTCCTCCGGGTCGATGTCGAAGACGGACGCCACGGCGCGTGCGAGCAGCGTCTTGGAACCGGTTCCCATGTCCTGGACGGCGTTGCGGACGATGAGACGACCGTTCCGCACCGACACCTCGATCTCGGTGTCCGGGTCGACCATGTACAGCCAGTTGGCCGCGGCCACGCCGACCCCCCGGCGGTATCGCCCGGTCTGTGAGCCGGTGATCGGCCGCTCCTTCCAGACGGGCAGGGCGGACGCCCAGTCGTAGAGCGCCTGGCGCTTCCTGTTGCCGTCCCAACCCCGACGGAGATCGATCGGGTCACGCCCGATCTGGTGGGCGGCCTGGTCGATGCTTTGCTCGAGCGCCCAGGCGTAGGTGGGTCCGCCGGGCCCTCGGAACGGGGTGCCCGGCGGCGCGTTGGTGAGGATGTCGCGATCACGGGCCAGACGAGGGCTCCGGCCGTAGACGAGGGTGCTGAGTAGCGCGTACGGGCTGTTGATGGCCACCCCCGAGCTGCTTGCCCCGTCGATCAGCATCGCTTTGAGATCGCCTGCGTCGGACACGACCAGGTCGACATCGGTCCGGCTGCCCGGTCGGTTACCGGTGGCGGTCAGCTCCTCCCGTCGGCTGAGGACCACACGGACCGGCCGACGAGCGACCCGGCTCAGTTCGACTGCGGCGATCATGTCCGGCGTCACCGACAGCTTCGAGCCGAACCCGCCACCGATGTAGTCGGCGGAGACCTCGATCGAGTCCTCGTCGAGGTCGAAGTGCTCGGCCAGCTCGCCGGTGACGTGATCCAGCGCCTGGGTGCTGGTCCAGACGCGGAGGCTGTCGGGGTCGGACCAGTCGGCCACCGTGGCGTGGGGTTCAAAGCTGGTGTGGAGCTGGGCTGCGGTCTCGAAGCGCAGCTGCACGTGGCCCGCCGGCTTGCGACGACGAGCCGACCTGACCCGAAGCTTGGCGATCGTCCCCATCCAGGGCATCCGGGTCGGTCCACGGACGTTGCCGTTCCATCCGGCGGGTGTAGCCGGACCTTCGGCCGCATTGGGCGCAGCCCTGCGATCGGCACGGGAGTCGTAGACCCGAGGGGCGTCGTCGGCCAGCGCGGCGTCCGGGTCGATCACGAAGGGGGCGGGGGTGATCTCGAGTGGCAGGTCGGCGGCGATCTGCCGCGCTTCGGTCAGCGTTGGTGCGGCCACCGCAGCGATGGGTTGGCCGGCGTACCGAACCCGGCGGTCGCTCCCCAGCAGGTCGACCATGACCGGGGTGGCGTCGGCCGGAATCGGCGCCACCTCGCCTGCGGCGATCGGCGATCGCACGATCACGCCCTCCAAGGCACCCTTCGGGTAGACATCGGCGGTGTACACCGCCTGGCCGGTGACCTTCGCCCGGCCGTCGACGCGGGCCGAGGCGCGGTTCTCGCCGTCAAACTCGCCGCGGCAGGCGGCCGCAACCGCGGCATACATGCCCTCGTATGCGCCGCAGCGACACAGGTGACCGGCGAGTGCGTCGGCGATGGTGTGTCGGTCGGGCTCGGACGGGCCGTTGGTGGCACGCCACGTGTCAACGAAGGCCGCAGCGTCGACCACGAAGCCTGGGGTGCAATAGCCACACTGCAAGCCGTCGTGAGCCATGAAAGCCTGCTGAACGGGATGGAGCCGACCGTCGGTTGCAAGGCCTTCGACGGTCGTGACGTCTCTATCGCGAAGCGCAGTCGCCGGGGTCAAACAACCGGCCACCGGCGTGCCGTCGATCTGCATCGTGCAGGCACCGCAGACACCTCCGGCGCAAACGAGCTTGGTACCCGTCAGCCCGAGTTGATCGCGGACCACGTCAACCGCCGACTCGTGCCCGTCAAACTCGATCATGTGCGATTCGCCGTTTACCGTCGCAGTTATTGAGGTCATCAGATCGCGTCTCCATCGGGGGTTTGGCGCAGCCTTCACACGCACTGCGGAGGATTTATTCCGCGTGTCGACGACCTTAGCGGGGTCTGGGGAGGAAATCCTCCGCAAGCGGAATATTTATTCCGCGCACCGGCTGGGAACGGCCGAATCGCTACGGTGGCTGTCGTGAGAACAGCCGACGGAGATGTGACGACCGAGCGCATCCGCGCCGAGGCACTAAGACTCTTCGTGCAACGCGGCTACGGCAACACCACAATCGAGCACATCTCAACAGCCGCCAACGTCGGCGTGGCCACCATCTACCGCCGGTGGCCGGACAAAGCGGCCATCGCCAACCAGCTGTACGGCGCAGGTGTGGACTCCATGCTCTCTATTCTCGACGAGCGCCCGGCCGAGGATGACCGTGCCGAGTTCATCGCCCTCTGGGGGCG
>JBCCGJ010000453.1:0-3917 GCA_039029335.1 Actinomycetota bacterium
GCCGTCCCCCCGGTGTTCCCGCAGCGTCGACGTCTGCTGCCAGAACGCCGCAACCGGATCATCGGGGAGCGGCACGTCCCGGTTGGCGAGGAAAAGCGGCAGGTTTCCGGAGGTTCCGTTCCCTATGGCCTTGGTCAGGACACCCTGTGTCCATGAGTCCTCGACAACGGTCCGCAGTTCCTCCGGGGCCAGCCGATCCAGAACGGCGGCGGCCCCCGCAGCCCTAGCCTGCAGGAACTCCTCGGGGGTTGCCAACTGCCAGATCGATGGGATCGCCCGGGCCACCATCGCCGGTGCAAAACCGAAGAAAGCCGCGGTCACCACCCCAGGCGAGCAGGCGCCGAGCGGGGCGGCTCGATAGCCGAAGTAGGTTCGCCAGAATCCGTTGATGCCGATCCGCTCTGCAGCCTCGAGCGATTCCGGGGCGAAGTACGTCACGGCGTGGAGCGTCTCGAGACGCCGCCACAGCTCTCTGGCGAAGTGGGAGTCTGCCATCGATGCTCCGACGTTCGATTCGTGCGGATCGGGTCCGACCCGAGTGGTCGGGTGCAGGATACAGAACAGCGTCGCCGGGTCGACGTTGTGCGGCGCGCAACCGCACCCGGTCTCTATCGGCTGGCGGTCAGTTGCCCCATACGACCGGACCGGTCGTCGTCGAGCGCCGCAGTGACCTCCTCGGCGGTGTTCATCACAAATCCACCGCCCATGGCGATCGGCTCCCCGATGGGTTCACCGCACATGAGCAGGACCTGGCCGCCGGTTGCACTGGAGACCAGGATCTCCTCTCCGTCGTCGTCGAAGACCGGAGTGTCTCCGGGAGTGAGATCCCGACCGTCGGCCTCGACCTGACCGTCCACGACGGTGAAGGCGGCCGTCCAGCCGGTGGGTACCGGGATGGTGGCGCGGCCGTCGGCCGACAGTGTGACGTGGGCGACGAGGACCGGTGTTGGCATCGGGGCCGGGCCCGTCTCACCCGCAAGATCACCGGCGTAGAGCCGCACGAGGGAGCCGGGGCCGAGATTGGTCAGCTCAGGAATCTGTTCGGCCGGTACGGCGTGGTGCTCGGGTGGGGCCATCTTCAACGCCGCAGGCACGTTGATCCAGAGCTGGGCCATGTGGAACACGCCATTGTCATCGCCGTTGAGGACCTCCTCGTGGAGGGCCCCGGACCCGGAGACCAGCCACTGCATGCCGCCCGACGTGACCGTGCGGTGGTTGCCGAGCGAATCGCGATGCTCGATCCGGCCGGCGAACAGCAGGCTGACCGGTTGAACGCCGCGATGGGCGTGCGGTCCCACGTAGATGTCGGCGTGGCCGAGCACCCGCGGGGCTCCGGTGTCCAGGAACACAAACGGGTCGATATGGGCGAGCTCCCGGGTGGGGAACGGGTGGAGGATGCCGCTGCCCGGTTGCGGGTCCGCCGTGGCGATGGTGGCGATTGTTCTGGTTGTCATGAGCTGCCTCCGATCCTTGGACGGATCTGCTTTTGGATGTGCGGATTCAGATGTGTACACAATAGTTGTGTGCACATCTATTATTGATTGCCTAGACAATAATTGTCAAGGAGGCGTATCCTGACGGCGTGGCTCAGCGAGTGAAACGACCAAAGACCGCACAGAACCCGTTGGCAGAATCGAGCGGCGGTGTTCTGTCGGCCGACACGCTGCGGGTGTCCGGCGCGCTACTGTCCGCCCAGACCGCCCTCGGTCGGCTGATCGACACCGACGCCGTCGAGCCGACCGGCCAGGATCCCACCACCGTCGATCTCCTGGTGCGCCTCGATCAGGCGCCCGGCCATCGGCTGCGGGCGGTGGAGCTGAGCCGCCAACTCCTCATGAGTCCCAGCCACATCTCTCGGACGATCGATCGTGCCGAGGCGGCCGGCCTGGTTGAGCGGGCAACGGATCCCGACGATCGCCGGGCCTCCCTGGTGGTGCTGACGGCCGAAGGACGGCGGACGCTCGAGGACTTTGCCCCTCGGCTGGAGGCGCTCATCGATCGGGTCATCGGTGAGACGCTGACTCGGGCCGAGGCCGACTCCCTGATCGAGCTGCTCGGTCGGATCGAGCGGGCCTCGGCATCGCCGCCGGGTGGATCAGGCTCCTAGCGCCTCTGACCCGCCAACGCGTCGGCCGGGCCTCGCTGTGGCCGGCGTCCCCTCCGCTTCCAACTCCTCAACCGGAGAGGTCGACAACGACCTTCCCGGCAAAAGCGTTGGCCTCCATTCGATGGTGGGCGTCCGGGAGCTGGTCGAACGTGATGATCTCGGCGATACCCGGGCGATACGTCCCGGCCTCTACCCGGTCGATGATCAGTTGCAGGGTTTCGGTATCGGTGGCGGCGTCCAGGGTCTCGCTTGAGTAGAACGTGACGTTGTCCCGCTCGAACGCGTTCGGCACCGATCCGCTGGGCGCTGTCGCATAACTCTCGGCCAGCGAACCGCCGATACAGACCGTGCCGCCGTCGGTCAGGACGGCCAGGTCGTCCGCTACGGTCTCGTCCCCGGCGACCGTGTCGATCACGGCGGTGGCCCCCGCCGGCCAGCGGGACCGAACCGCCTCGTTCACCGGGCCGGAAGCGACGATGACGTCGGCCATGCCACCGTCCAGGAGTGCGGTCCGTTTGTGTTCGCTCCTGGTGACGCCGATGACCTCCCCGCCGAGGTGGGTCACGATCTGGGCCGCGGCCAGACCGAGGGCGGACGCGCCGGGTCGCATCAGCAGCCGTGGCGTGCCACGCAGGGACCCGGTTGCGGACAGGCAGCCCCAGGCGGTGAGGAACGTCTCGGGGATGGCGCCGAGCGTTGGCCAGTCCAGGTCCGTCTCGAGGGCAAAGACATTGGATCGGGGGACAACGGTCCGCTCCGCGTACGATCCGTCGAACTGCCGACCGAGCCCACCCATGGCAGCTGCCACGCGTTGGCCGGGGGCGAGGTCCGTCCCGCCTCCGTCACAAACAACACCGACACACTCGATGCCGATGATCCGGGGGAAGGGCACTGCGTCCCCGGAACCCCCGGCTCTGGTCACGGCCTCCGCCCGGTTGAGGCCGAACGCCGCGATGTCGATCACTATCCAGCCGTCCCTCGGTTCCGGGTCGGCGACGGTGCGGAGGGTCAACGCCGACGGGTCTCCCGGAGTGTCAACCACAAAAGCTCGCATACGTCCTCCTCCTTCGGTCAGGGACGGTCCGCGGTGGTTGTTCGCCACAGCCACAACAGCGAGACGCTCCCGGGTATCAGGAACAGGATGGCGCTCTGCACCATTCCGAGCGCCGCGTTGTCGAACTGGTCGGTGCGAAGGGCGGCAACGACGTCGAGAACGTCCATGGTCAGCCGGGCGAGTAGTGCGGTCGCCGCTGCAGCCGCACTGTTCAGCACGAACACCCCGACCGCCAGGGCAACGGCGATGCCGAGGTAGCGGGCGCCGGAGTTGGCGAGCACAAACTCGTCGCCGGTTCCGTCGACCGAGATGTCGATCCCAAAAGCGGTGAAGAGGCCCTCGCCATCGAGGAAGGTCCAGGCGCCGTTGATCAGTGACCAGATGGTCAGGTAGCCGGGAAGGATGTACCAGAGCCGACGAGCACGGACGGGGCCGGAGAGGTCTACCAGGTCAAACACGTGGGGGTCCTTGTGGATTTGTCAGCCGCCGGGCTGATGCCGCCCGCTTGAAGCTAGGACTTCTGTTCCAATCTGGCTAGTAGTCATTGTTTCGTGCCATAGTCACCGAAATGGAACCATTGTCCCCCTCCGAACCGGAATCGGCCGCGTCACCGGGTTCGGCCACATCGGTGCCCTCGGGATCGGACTGCCCGGTCACCTACTGCCTGGCCGTCATCGGCGGCAAGTGGAAGCCGGTCGTCCTGTACCTGATCGCCAACGACGTGAACCGGTTCGGGGTCCTGCAGCGCAGCATCGA
>JBCCGJ010000454.1:0-3890 GCA_039029335.1 Actinomycetota bacterium
GATGGCCTTGCCGGTGTCCACCGCGCTCTGGGCCGAGACCAACCGCTTCAGTCCCGCTTTGAGCGAGATCCGCTCCAGCTTCGGCCGCAGCGGCTCCGTGGTCAGCGTGACCCCGCCCTGGAGCGCCAGCCCCGCTGCGGTCGCCACCATCAACATAAGCAGGAACGGCAGGAGGACGACGCCGATCCCCGGGATGAGTTCGGCGGTCCGGTTCATCGCCGCCTCGAACTCGCCGAGGGCAATCTCCTCCCGAACCTCCCGGAAGTAGTCGGACATCGCACCGCCCAACCGGCTCAACACCGCGGGAACGACAAACGATGCGATGAACAGGGACGTCCAGCCGACGAGGTCCGGCGAACGGGGGATCTGGCCGCGGCGCCTGGCCTCCCGGAGCCGCTTGGCGGTGGGCTTCTCGGACTTCTGGCCGGTCGGCTGCTGTGCCATCTACCCGCCTGCTCCGATGACCGCCCACCGCAACGAACGATCCAGCAGCGACGCAACCGCATTGATCAGCAGCGGCATCGTCAGGCCGAAGGTCAGCAGGAAGACCATGCTCTTGACGGCGAACCCGACAACCATGACGTTCAGTCGGGGCGCGGCCCGTGCGGCGAGGGCCAGGAGCGCCTCGGTCATCAGCAGGGCCACCAGCGCCGGGAGGGCGATCTCCACCGCCGCAAGCAACAATTGCCCCGCCGATTCGGTGAGCACCGCAGGAAGCGGATCCACGCTGAACCCGCTCAGTGGTGCGGCCTCGTAGCTGCGGATGACTCCGCGGATGATCAGCAGGTGGCCATCGATCCCGAAGAGGATCACCATGGTCAGCATCTGGTTGAACCGGGCGGCGGGCGTGGCCGAGCTTTCGCTCAACGGGTCGAACAGGCTGGAGGCCGAGAGGCCGGCAACACCGTCGATCATCGCACCGGCCACCAGGGGAACGGTCAGCAACAGCTGGATGAGGTAGCCGAACATGGCGCCGACGAGGACCTGGTAGGTCACGGCGACGATCAGCGACGCGGCATCCAAGTCGACATCGACCTGATGAATCGGGGCAACGAGGATCGCAACCGACACGGCGATGCCGACCCGGACCCTGGCCGGGATACCGCCGCCACGGAACGGTGGAGCCACCGTGAGGACGGTGGCCAGCCTGGTCATGATCAGGAGGAACGAGACGATCGCGGCGATGTCGATGGTGAGGCTCATCACGACTCCCTGAAGGCGACCGCGCCGAAGCCGGAGCCGTTCAGCCCCGGCGTACGGTCCTGTCCTGCAGCGCCCGGATCGGGTTGACCGGTTTCGGGCGGACATCGATGCTCGGCTGATCCCCGGTCACGCCGCGGGTCACCCGGGACGATCGGGCCGGTGCTTCGGGAACCGCGATGAGATCGTCCCCCTCGGCCAGGAGGGTGATGGCCTGGTTGTTCGAGGCGACCAGCAAATTCCGGTCACCGGCCTTCACCAGGCTGAGGGTTGCGTGTTTTGTCAGCTGCCGCTGGAAGGTCACATCGATGTGGGGGCGGTCGTTGCCCCGGGGGCCCAGCTGCCGCTTGGCGAACCGGGTGACCAGCCACAGGAGGCCCATGATGACCAGCAGCGCAACCCCCATGCGGAGGGTCAGCTCGATTGTTGACGTCGCAAGAAGCGGGCCGCCGGTGAGCGGTCCGGTGGCAAGTGCTCCGGTGGCAAGTGATGGCGGGGTGGCGGGCGGGATGATCACGAGTCGGTCCGACGGTCAGCGGTGCGGCTGGTTCGGGTCGAAGACGGCCGTGATACGCACCGCATACTCATCATCGATCAGCACAACCTCACCCTGGGCCAACAACGTGTCATTCACCCGAACATCAACCGGCGCCCCCGCAGCACGATCAAGCTCAACAACAGAACCAACGTCATAATCCAACACCTCGGACAACGTCACCCGCGTCCGACCAAGCTCAACCGACACCTCCAACGCAACATTGACCAACTTGTCCAACCCACCACCGGCGGTCGCGGCGAAGACCCCGTCGGTCGGGGAGACACTGGGACCGGCCCCGGCCGGAACACCGGCACCGGCACCGGCAGGCTCGCCGGTCGGGTCGGGGGCAGGACCGTCGTCGGCACCGCGCCGGTCCGCAGCGGTCACGGAGATCACGGATGTTGCGGTGTCGTCGCCGAATGCGGCAACGGTGATGGGGGTGGTGAATCTGGCTGCGATGCCTGCACCGTCGGCCACCGGCTCGCCGCTGCTCACGGTGCCGCCGACCTCGAGGGCGGCAACGCTGGCCAGCCGGTCGAGCAGGGTCTCGTCGCCGCCGTCCGGACCGTCGATGACCGCGACACAGCCAACGACCGCGCCGCCGGCATCGATCACATCGGCGGTCAAGAACGGCCCTGTGGCCGCCGCAAGGCCGGCCGCATCGGTGACGTCGGCCACCGCGGTGAGGCCGAGACCGGATACGACCCCGGCGATGCCAACGCCCGAATCGGCAGACACGTCACTCATGGTCACCTCCGAGGAGGTTCTTGGTCGGTGACTCGACGATGCCGGTCAGTTCGGCGACAAGCCGCTGGCCCTCCTGGGCGGCCCGGATGTAGAACAGTTTCTCCCCGCCGACCCGGGCGATGAGCGGCCGGGTGATCGACTGGGTGGTGCGCAGGACGTCGCCGACCTGCAGGCCGACCAGCTGCCTCGCCGGAACCTGCATCGGTTCGAACCCGGCGATGAGCTCGACGACAACCGGCTGGACCGCCCGGACGACCGATCGGTTCGGTTCGTCCCGCTTCGACGCCAGCTGACCGGCGATTCTCCGGTCGACCTCTTCGCTGTAGTTCTGCAGCATCGTGGCGGTCATGCCGACACAGATCTTCCCCTCGACGCCAGCGACGGTCACGGTGAAGGGCACAGCGATGACCGGCTCCGGCTGGGCGTGCGGCAGGGCGGACGAGCTTGCGAAGTGGGCGCCGAGCTCGGCCGGTTCCAGCTCGTACAGATCGACGGTGAGGTCCATAAGCGGCTGCAGAACAAGGTCGACAACCCCCGTCTCCAGCCTGGTCAGGGGCCGGGTGTCGGCCGGGGGGTGGGCCAGACCACCACACAGGACCGCAACCATGGCCAACGCAAGGTCGACCTCGATGGTGATCAGCCCGTAGGTGGTCTGGTACTTGGACTTCATGACCGTGAGATCGGTGTTTGGTGTCCCCATCTCGGAGAGGGAGGTCTGTTCGGACGCGCCGGGAATCACCGTTGCGTCACTCAGCCAGCGGGCCAGTTCGTCCTGGTAGGACTCGCCAAGCTTCTCGGCGGTCCGGGCGAACATCTGGGCCCGGGCGTTGGTGAGTAGGCGAGCTTGTTGAAACGGGTTGTCGGCAACTGCGGTCATGTCGGCCACGATCTCCAAATCGGCCGGAACGGCCCGAAGATGAGCGCCCCCATCCTCTGAAATTGGGGCTCACAGGCCACAAGGTTTGTAACCGGGGTGCCCAAATTTGGCGGGAGGCGGGTGGCGGGAGACGGGAGAGGGGAGGCGGGAGGGCGAGCGACCCGTTAGCCCTCTGGGGTGCTTGGCAGACCGATTGGGTCACCGATCGGGTCGATGTCCTGGCCACCGCCGGTCCCGCCGGTGCCGGTTTCGTCACCGCCGTCCGCGCCCGGTTCGATGACCACGCCGTCCGGGCCGGTCACCGGGTTGTCGTTGGTGTCCGAACCGCTTTCCAGATCCCCGCCCGTCGTCTCCGGAACGCCGTCTATGGCACCGTCACCGTCACCGTCGACCTCCTGGGTGATGATCGAGGCCTGTTCGGCGTCTGCGCCGGCCAGACGGACCACGATCTCGACACGCCGGTTCAGCTGTCGGCCCTCGGCGGTGTTGTTGCTGCCGATCGGGTTGGTGTCGGCAAGGCCCATCGCC
>JBCCGJ010000455.1:0-3879 GCA_039029335.1 Actinomycetota bacterium
AGCAGCCGGGTTCGTCGCCGCCCAGGTACCGGTCGGGGAACGCCCGCCCGATCTGGAGTACCTCGGGAATCGGGAGGGCGGGCCCTGCGAACCCGTGGGCCGCCCGATCGATGTCGAAGTCGGTGCGGTGGTGGCCGTAGCGGATGACCAGCGGCCGATCGTCGTCGCTGAAGCCGAAACAGATCGACCAATTGCCTACGCCGACCTCGATCACCTCGGTCGGCCGATAGCCGTTCGTCTCCAGGTGCTTGGCCGCCAGGCCGGGGTCGACCGGCGGGACCGCCGGCTTTCGGGAATCGGCCACCACCGGATGGTAGTGGCGACCGTCAGCCGCGGACCGGGGTTAGTCGGTGTTGTGGCGTCCTGGAGAGGGCGCTGCTGCCCGTGGTCGCCCCGACCCAAAAACCGGCGCACACAAGTCGACACGTCAGGTGTGGAACACCGCCCTGCCGGGGTTAGGCTTAATCGGTCTGGATTCAGGGCTTGTTAGCGGTCACCCGCGAAGACAACCCGAATCGTAAATCGACGTCCGCCAAGGCTCCGGAGCAAACCGGCCGGAGAACCGGGTGGCACAACCGAACTCCGCTCCGCTCAGTAACACCCACTGGCGGAGCGTTCGCGTGAACGGCTGCAGGTCGGGGGCGATGGGATCGCCGCAGATCTTCGGCCCTCTGACGGGAAAGTGAATCAACATGACTCAAAAGGCGATTGTCGGCGAGAAAGTCGGCATGACACAGGTGTGGGATGAGGACAACAAGGTTGTTCCCGTCACCGTGGTCAAGGTGACACCGTGCCGGGTTGTTCAGGTCAAGACCCCGGAATCGGACGGCTATTCGGCAATCCAGGTCACCATCGGCAACAAGGAAGCCCGCAAGCTCAGCTCGCCGGAGGCCGGACACTTCGCAAAGGCCGGCGTTGAGCCCGGTGCCGAACTGGTCGAGCTCCGCCTGGACGACGTGTCCGAGTACACGGTCGGCCATGAGTTCGGGGCGGACACCTTTGAGGCCGGTGAGATGGTGGACGCTGTCGGCACCAGCAAGGGCAAGGGTTTTGCCGGTGTCATGAAGCGGCACAACTTCTCCGGTCAGCGGGCCTCCCACGGTGCCCACCTCGTGCACCGCATGCCCGGCTCCATCGGCCAGTGCGCAACGCCGGCCCGGGTGTTCAAGGGCACGAAGATGGCCGGCCGCATGGGCTCCGACCGGGTCACCACCCAGAGCCTCAAGGTCGTCCAGGCCGATCCGGAACGCAATGTCGTTCTGGTCAAGGGCTCCGTGCCCGGCCCCAAAGGCGGCACGGTCATCATCCGTGACGCGGTCAAGCAGAGCAAGAACCAAGGGAACGCATAATGGCTTCGGTATCGGTCAAGGATCTCACCGGCTCCGACAAGGGTTCGGTCGACCTGGATGAAGAAACCTTCGGCATCGAGCCGAACGTTCCGGTCATGCACCAGGTTGTCAACGCACAGCTCGCCGCCCGCCGGGCAGGCACCCACAGCACCAAGACCCGCAAAGAGGTCCGTGGTGGCGGGGCCAAGCCCTGGAAGCAGAAGGGCACCGGTCGGGCCCGGGCCGGTTCCACCCGGTCGCCCATCTGGATCGGCGGTGGCATCGCCCATGGTCCGAAGCCCCGGGACTACTCGGAGCGGACCAACAAGAAGATGATCAAGCTGGCCCTCCGCTCCGCACTGTCCGATCGGGCAGCTGATGACAAGGTCATCGTGGTCGACGGGTGGGACTTCGACGAGCCGAGCACCAAGAAGGCCAAGGCCGCCCTCAGCAGCCTCGGTGTCGAAGGGAAAGCCCTGGTGGTCATCGGCCGTGAGGACGACAACGCGGTCAAGAGCTTCCGGAACCTGCCGGACGTCCACATCCTGGCCGCCGACCAGCTCAACTGTTACGACGTGCTCGTCAGCGACTACGTCCTGTTCGCAAAGCACGCCCTCCCCGGAGCGGCCGTAGACCAAGGAGCTGAAGCCTGATGAAGGATGCTCACGACGTCATCATCGAACCGGTTGTCTCCGAGAAGTCATTCGTGGCCGCCGAGGACAACAACGCCTACACGTTCATCGTCGCCAACAGCGCAACCAAGCCGGAGATCTCCGATGCGGTCGAGGCGATGTTCGACGGGGTGAAGGTGGCGAAGGTCAACACCCTGAACCGCAAGGGCAAGCGGGTTCGCAACCGGCGCAACAACACCTTTACCTCACGCAAGACGACCAAGCGGGCCATTGTCACCCTCTCCGAGGGCGAGATCGACCTGTACTCGAACTGAGGAACCCATGGCTATCCGCAAACGCAAACCAACCAGCCCCGGTCGTCGGTTCCAGACCAGCTCCGACTTCTCCGACATCACAACGGGTAAGCCGGAGAAGTCTCTGCTGGCCAAGCAGCACTCCACCGGTGGCCGGAACAACCACGGTCGCAAGACGTCCCGCCATCGCGGTGGCGGCCACAAGCGTCGGTACCGGGTTGTCGACTTCCGTCGCAACAAGGACAACGTCCCGTCCACCGTCGCATCGATCGAGTACGACCCGAACCGCAACTGCCGGATCGCCCTGCTTCACTACCACGACGGTGAGAAGCGGTACATCCTGGCCCCCCGTGACCTGAAGGTCGGGGATCAGGTCTCGTCCGGTCCCGGCGCCGACATCCGGCCCGGCAACGCACTGCCGCTGCGGTACATCCCGGTCGGTACCACCGTTCACGCGGTTGAACTGCAGCCCGGTGGTGGGGCCAAAATGGGCCGCTCCGCAGGCACCAGCGTCCAGCTGGTCGCCCGGGAGGGCACAACGGCAACCCTTCGTCTCCCCAGCACGGAGATGCGGCGGGTGTCGATCGACTGCCGGGCCACGATCGGTGAGGTCGGCAACGCCGAAGCCGAGCTGATCAAGGTCGGCAAGGCCGGCCGGTCCCGCTGGAAGGGCAAGCGCCCCCAGACCCGTGGTGTCGCCATGAACCCCGTCGACCACCCCCACGGTGGCGGCGAAGGAAAAACGTCGGGTGGTCGCCACCCGGTCTCCCCCTGGGGTCAGCCCGAGGGTCGAACCCGAAAGAAGGGGAAGAAATCAGATGATCTCATCGTCCGCCGTAGGCGGAAGCGTGGCGGACGGAGGTAGTTATGCCGCGGAGTCTTAAGAAGGGCGCATTCGTCGACGACCATCTCCTCAAGAAGGTCGACGCGCTGAACGACAACAACGAGAAGCGGGTCATCAAGACCTGGTCCCGCCGTTCGACGATCATCCCGGACATGGTCGGCCACACCATCGCCGTCCACGACGGGCGTAAGCACGTGCCGGTGTACATCACCGAATCGATGGTCGGTCACAAGCTCGGTGAGTTCTCACCGACCAGGACCTTCAAGTTCCACGCCGGCCAGGAGCGGGGAGGGCGGCGCTGATGGCGGCCTCCGTACAGAATCGTCCTGGCACCAAGGCCAAGGTCAAGTTCGTCCGCATGTCGGCCTCCAAGGTTCGGGTTGTGCTCAACCTGATCCGGGGCAAGCAGGTCGGCGAGGCACGGGAAATCCTGCAGTTCAGCGAACGGCTCGCCGCCCAGGTGATCGCCAAGGCGCTGGACTCGGCCGTTGCCAACGCCGAGCACAACGAGGACATCCCCGAGGATGAACTGTTCATCTCCGCCTGCTTCGCCGATGAGGGCCCGACCCTCAAGC
The DNA here is from genome assembly GCA_039029335.1 of Actinomycetota bacterium. Classification (GTDB taxonomy): domain Bacteria; phylum Actinomycetota; class Acidimicrobiia; order Acidimicrobiales; family SZUA-35; genus JAHELU01. The sequence goes on from JBCCGJ010000455.1 coordinate 3,673, forward strand.
GGTTCCGCCCCCGGGCCAGGGGCCGGGCCGGTCGTATCCACAAGCAGACCTGTCACATCACCATCGAGGTGGCCCGTCTCACCGACGAGGAACTGGACGGGATCCGCTCCGTCGAGGAATTGAAGAGCCAGTCCCGCTCGTCCCGGGCCGCCAGTAAGAGCGGGGGCGGCGATCGGGCCGCACGGGTCGCCAAGTCCCGAGCAGCAG
>JBCCGJ010000456.1:0-3860 GCA_039029335.1 Actinomycetota bacterium
CCCCGGGGCTCCCGGAGGATCCGGGCGGGTCGGAGTACCTGGAGACGAACGTTGATCCGGAGGAGAATCCGTGAGGCGGCCACAAACCATCGGAGACGTTGTTGAGATCTTCGGGCTGCTGCTGGCCGCGACCATTATCGTCGGCCTGCTCGCCGGGTATCAGCTCGTCGTCCTGACCACCAGCAGCATGGCCCCAGCTGCACCGGCCGGTTCGCTGCTCATCGTGTCCTCGCGGGCCCCCGCGGAGATCAAGGTCGACGACATGATCGTGATGCGGCGCAACGCATCGACACTGGTGACCCACCGGGTCATCGAGCTCAGAACCGCCTCCCAGCTCCGCACCCCGGCAGGCTCGCCGCAGATCTTCGCCACCACGAAGGGGGATGCGAACGAGACCCCGGACCCCGACCAGTACCGACTCGAGGACGATCAGCGAGTCGTCCGGTTTGTCATCCCGATGGCCGGTTGGCTGGTGCTACCGATCATCGACCGAACGCTGCCGATCCTCGGGCTGGCAGCGGTCACCGCGCTTGCGCTTCTTGCCTGGTGGCGGCGTTCCGGGAGATCCGGACGGCAGGAATCCGACCGGGAGGACCCGACGGCGATGCGACAGAGCCCGGAAGATGCTTCAAACCGGGAGTTCCCAAATCATCAATATCACTCCGCGGGCGCCGAAGGACAGGTGAACCTCTAACCCCGATCCGTATCGGAAAACACCATGGTCACCAGCACACCCACCAAGAAGCGGAACCGGCGCAAGCTGATCGCGGCAGGCCTCGGCGGCCTGATCGCCGTTTCGCTCGCCACCGTCAGCGTCACCTCGCTCGCCCTGTTCACCGATCAGGAGCAGATTCCGGCCAACACGTTCACCGCCGGCACAATCGATCTGACAACGGACATCACCACGGCACTGGTGACCTACACCTCGCCCGTCATGGCACCCGGCGATCAGAACACCGCACCGCTTGTTGTCACCAACGCCGGGAACCTGGACCTCCGGTACTCCCTGAGCTCGGTGACCACCGAAGACGTGCTGGCCGGCGAGCTGGTCCTGACGATCAAGTCGGGCGTCACCACCTGCGATGACAGCAACTGGACGGCCGATGGCACCCAGCTGTACCAGGGTGATCTCGGCGCCGTCGCCGGTATCGCCCTCTTCGGTGACAACACGGCCGGTGCGGACACCGGCGACCGGAACCTGTCGGCGTCGGCCAACGAGACCCTCTGCTTCAACGTCACGCTTCCTCTGGCCGCCACCAACGCCTCTCAGGGTGTGACGTCAACGGCCACGTTCACCTTCGATTCCGAACAGACCAGGAACAACCCGTAGTTCGCCTGACCCGATTCCCAGCGGGCGGACCGGTGGGAACGGGTTCCGGGTTCACACCCAGTCGAACAGGAAGAGGACCAGCCGGACGGTGTAGCCGGCGATCACGGTCCAGAACAGCACGGCAAAGGCCTTCTCCCCGGCCCTCCGGTTGAACGTTGAACCGGACCAGGTCCCCAGGGCCATGAGCGGCAGTGCCGCCACCGCGGTGAGAATCGAGGTCCGGCCCAGCAACTGCGCTTCGGCAAAGATGGCTGTTTTGGTTGCGTCACCGGCGAACGATGCCAGCGACGCCGCGCCGACGAAGTGCCGACGATCCAGGTCGAGGTTCCGGATCGCCACACCCTTCAGCGGACCGGACGTTCCGGAGAACCCGCTGGAGGAGCCGGACACAAACGCCAGCAGCGGGGCGAACCCCTTCCTGGCCGACTCCACCTCGAACCGTTCGAAGAGCATCGTCAGGGCGAACATGACGATCACCGCAACCGTCACCCACGCCTCCGGAGCCCGAACCAGCAGCGTCGACCCCAGCGCCGCACCAACAACGATCAGCGCAACGATCACGGCCGCCGCCCGGAACGGCAACGTCTCCCGGTAGGCGTAGATCTTGAGGACGTTGTTACTGGCCAGCAGCAGCGCGGCAAGCGCCACACCCTCCTTCGTGCCGAGAGCGAGCGCCAGCGTGGGGACGAGCAGCAGGGAACCACCCAGTCCTGCCGAGGCGGAGACCGTGAACGACGCCCACACCAAAAAGAGCACGCCGACAGCGGCAATGATCTCCACGATTCAGGACTGGGCGGAACAGTGCAACGGTGAAATCCGTCAGCCGACGATGTCGACGTCAAGCCCGGCGAGCACGGTGTTGGCCGCGGCGACCGATCCCTCCTCGACGGCTGCGAGGGCCGCCAGCTGCTCGTCGATCTGGCCTGCGAGCTTCTCGTAGACCTGGACGGACTGAGCGGTCGGTGCCTTGTCCGCACTGGCCACCACCGGCGTCAACGCACCGAGCTTCTCGAACAGCATCTCCCGATAGTTGAGGGTGTCACCGGGTGTGGTGAACTCACTCTGGACCAGTGCATCCTCAACGCCGGTCAGCTCCTCGAGCGCGGTCTCCAGTGCCGCGGCGGCACCACTGTCGTCCGCGGTACCCTCGTCATCGCCCGCATCGAGGCGGGACTGCCAGTCCTCCAGGCGCTTCTTCATGCCCCGGACCTTGTTGACGGCCTCCACCACCTCGGTCAGCTTGTTCTGAATCTGCTTGAGCAGATCGAACTGGGCGGCGAACGCGGCTTCGTCGTTGTCCACTCGGGGGTCGACCAGCAGGGTGAACTCCTCGGTCATCGTCTCACCGCCGACACTCAGCACCGCCTGATACGTGCCGGGCACGGCGAGCGGTCCCTTCGGAGCACCGTGGAAGTCGGTGTCCACCATCTTCGGACCGGAGGCGTGGCGCATCGGCCACTGGAAGCTGTTCATGCCGGCGTCCGCGGTGATGTACAGACCCTCCCGGTCCTTCTTCTCCTCCGGGATGACGCTTGAGTACGAGTCGACCTCGTTCCCGTCGCCGTCGAGGATGGTCAGCGTCGCCTCGTCGTCCGGTGCCTCCTTGAACCAGTACGTGATCCGAACGCCCCGCTCCAGATCGGTACCGGCGTCCAGGATGTGCTTGACCAGATGCCCGGTCTCCTTCTCCTCCAGATAGAAGGTGGCGTTCTGCCCGATGCTGACGTGGTAGTTCTTGCCGCCCTTTGCGCCCCAGAAGTCGGCGAAGAGGTCCGGCGGGGTCCGCACGGCGTCGCGCGGGGTGAACAGGTGGGCCTTCGATCCGGCGACGCTGTCGGTCATCTGGTGCAGCTGGGTGAGGTCGTCCAGGATCCAGAACGACCGGCCGTGGGTGGCAACGATCATGTCGGTGTCCTTGACGATCAGGTCATAGACCGGGCACACGGGCAGGTTGGACTGCAGCGACTGCCATTCGGCTCCGTCGTCGAACGAGGCGTAGAGACCGAGCTCCGTGCCGACGTACAGCAGCCCCTGTCGGTTCGGGTCCTCCCGGATGACCCGGCAGAAGTCGTCCTCGGGGAGGCCGTTTGTGATCATGGTCCACGTGGTGCCGAAGTCGTCGGTGCGGTACACGTACGGCGCGTAGTCCCCCATCTTGTGACGGGCGACGGTCATGAAGACGGTGCCGTCCCGATGTGGCGACTCGGCGATCATGGTCACCTGGGAGAACTTCGGCAGGTCGGGCGGGGTGATGTTTTCCCAGTTTGCGCCGTTGTCAATGCTCCGATGCACCAGACCGTCATCCGAGCCGGTCAGCATGGCGCCCGGCCGGTGGGCCGACGCCATGAACGAGAAGATCGTTGCGTACATCTCCGCGCCGGCGGTGTCCATCGTCAGCGGACCGGAGACGCCCATGGTCTCCGGATCGGCGTAGGTGAGGTCCGGGCTGATGGCCTCCCAGCTCATGCCCTCGTCCGTCGACCGGAACACCTTGTTCCCGCAGGAGTACAGGACGTTGGGGTCCTGCGGG
>JBCCGJ010000457.1:0-3858 GCA_039029335.1 Actinomycetota bacterium
CAAACCGTGAAGCCCGCTCGCTGCAGGCCGACGCGCTGGAGCAGATGGGTTACCAGGCCGAGTCGGCAACCTGGCGGAACGCCTACCTGATGGGGGCGAAGGAGTTGCGGGAGGGCTCGCCGGACTGGGGGCGTATCCCGACCAGGGATATGTCGAACGCCATGACTGCGGAGCACCTGATCGACACCGTCGGGGTTCGCTTCGACCCCGGGGCGTTCGATCGGGAGCCGGGGCGGATAAACCTCCACCTGACGGAACTCGACGAGGACCACGTGCTTGGTGTCGGTCGATCGGCGATCCACCATGCGCCGGATCAGCGTGATCCGGACGCCGTCGCATCGATCCGGGTGACCAGGGCGCAGCTGTTCGCCGCACTCGACGATCCCGCAGCGCTGGACGATGTGCCGGTGGACGGTGATCGGACCTTCGTGATAGCCCTGTTTACAAGCCTCGCCCGATTCTCAACCGCAGCGCTGATCGAGCCATAGCTGGAAGGGAGATGAGCTGATGGGTGTCCGGGAGACGTTGGTCAAACCGCAGTACGTGATCCCGACACTCCGGGTCATGGCCCGCCGCGACTGGACCAGCCGGCTGCTGACCCGGTCGCTTGCGCCATTCAACCCGCTCGACCCTCGCCGCTACACCGATCCGTATGAGCTGTACGAGGAGCTGCGGGCCAGCGGACCGCTGTTCCACCACCATCGCCTCGACGGCTGGATCACCAGCGGATTCGCCGAGTCCGAGGCGGTTCTCCGGGCGGACGTCAGCGTCGACCGGAATGCCATCCTGGACGTGGTGTCGCCATACAAGAACATGGATCCGGCCAGCCTCGACCTGTTCAAGTCCCTGCTGCTCACCGTCGACCCGCCTCGCCACACACGGCTGCGCGGGCTGGTCAGCCGGGCGTTCACGCCGCGGGCGGTCGCCAGGATGGAACCTCGGGTCGCCGAGGTTGCGTCCGAACTGCTCGACGCTCTGCCCGCTACGGCGAACCGCAGCGGGGCCCGGCGTCCCAACCAGGTCGACCTCTCAGCGGGATTCGCGTCCCAGCTGCCCATCTACGTGATCGGGGAACTACTCGGCCTGCCCCGGGACCAGCGGGCCAGGCTGAAGGAGCTGTCGGACATCGTCGCTCACTTCGTCGATCCGCTGACGGGGTTCGACGCCATGGAGATGGATCTGGCCCTGGAGGAGCTGCAGGAGATCTTCGACGTGGAGATCGAGCGGCGCCGGAGAAAACCGTCCGATGACATACTCAGCGTCCTGGTCTCCGCCGCCGAGGACGGAGACCGGCTGACCAACACCGAACTTCACAGCATGATCCTGCTGCTGATGGCGGCCGGCCACGAGACCACCACCGGTTTGATCGGCAACGCCCTGTTCTGGTTGGACAGGAACCTCGACGCCCGCGGGCAGTTGGTTGACGAACCGGACCTGATGGCGAATGCGGTGGAGGAGTTCCTGCGGTTCGACAGCCCGGTCCAGGCGACGGACCGCCTGGCCCTGACGGACATCGCGATCGACGGGCACCGCATACGCGAAGGTTCCGTCATCACGGTGTTGCTCGGCGCCGCGAATCGCGATCCCCGGAAGTTTGACCGGCCGAATGAGCTGCTCGTGGACCGGGAGGCGCCGCGTTCACTGTCGTTCGGCCACGGTGTCCATCACTGTGTCGGTGCCGCGCTGGCCAGGATGGAGGCCCGCGTCGGGCTGGCTGCGCTGCTGGACCGATACCCGGACTACCGGGTGGTCCATGACGAAGTGCGGTGGAAGCGGTCCATCACCCTGCGAGGCCCGACGGCACTGCCCGCCGTACTTGTACCGACAGGGTCGAGTGCACGGACCGGCCGCCTGGATGCCGGGACCGGGCCCGTCACCGCTTAGAACACCGGGAACACCCCCGCCTCGGCCGTCCGTTCGTCACGGCTCAGGGCGTACAGCAGCTCCCAGGGCCCGTGGTTGTCCCTGGCGATCCCGATCAGGATGTCGGCCACGATGGCCGGGCCGTCCGGATGGGTGGCCGGGCGCTCCCGACCGATGCTGACGGCAAGATCGTCAAGGTGCAGGAGGATCTCGATCAACCGAGTCCGGCAGAAATCGTCGAGCGTGAGGAACCGATCGCCCAATGCCGCGACAAGCCGGTCCTCCGGCTCTGCTGCGAGGCGAGCAGCCATGTCGGTTGCGAGCTTGTTGGCCTTCTCGGCAATCGCCCCATGACCGACGACGGCCTCGTCGCGGGACACCTCCTTGATCCGGTCGTGGATGGGGGAGTCGACGGCGGCGTGGAAGTAGGTCACCGCGGTGAGCAGGTCACCAGCCGGTTGCATGGTCGGATCCGTCCGATCGAGGTAGGCCAGCGTGGCACCGGCGGCCCGGACCAGATGGGCACTCAACGCCCCGACCGTCATGCCGCCAAGGGCGGACGGCTGCTCCCAGGCCTCACCAACCACCGGATCGGCAACCAGCGCGGCGGCCGCCTCCATCGCCTCAACCACCAACTCCCGAACCCGCGCCGAACTCTGTCCGCGTCCGTCGAACGTCATGGCATCACCATCACACCTGGCCGACGGACGACCCCGGTGGGGGCCTCCGGCGGTATCGGCAACTCCATTGCGCACCTCCGTTGGCCGGCGGACCTGTCATCGGCAACCGGCGCCCGGCACCACCGTAGTGCCGGCCGTCCCGGGCCCGCCCGTTCGCGCATCGATGTCCGATCGCATCGTCCGTGCGAGGCGTTCACAGGAGGGGCCACTCGGTGAGGGCACCTATCATCAAGGTGATGCCTTCCCCCGCGGTGCCGAAGTATCAGCACATCTACGCCGTGCTCAGACAGCGGATTCTGGACCGGGAATATCAGCCGGGGGAGCAGTTGGCGCCCCAGCAGGAACTGGCGGACTCCTTCGGCGTCACGCTGATGACGCTTCGGCAGGCGGTGCAGGCCCTGCAACGGGACGGCCTGCTGTGGGCCGCCAGGGGGAGAGGCACGTTTGTTGCGGAACGGCCGGTGGATATCAGCCTCGGCAACCTGTCCAGCTTTGCCCAGCAAATGCAGGCCTCCGGGGTGACACTCCGAACCGAAATCCTGGATGTGACCACCCTGGACGTCGACGACCACCCGGGGGCGGCTGCCGCACTGGGCGTGACCGGTCGATTGGCCTGTGTCACCCGGCGACGCACCGCCGACGATGAACCGTTCAGCCTCCAGCGGAGCTATCTTGCCGACGATCTCGGGGTGGTCGACGAGGCCGGCTACCGGGGCGACTCGCTCTATGACGCCATCGAGGCGACCACCGGTTGGCTGGTCACCGCGGCCAAGGAGTCGCTTGCCGCCGTTCTGCTGTCCCCCGAGGACGCCGAGCTGGTCTCCGCCCCGGTCAACGCTGCGGCCATTCGGTCGGTCAGGACATCGCTCAACCAGTTCGACGACCCGTTTCTGTACGACGAGGCCCTGCTCGTGGGCGATCGTTGCACGATGATCGCCGACCGGACCGCCGACCGCTTGCACCTGCGGTACGACGTGACCTGAGGTGACCTCCGCCGTCGGGAAACCCGCTGGAGCGGGCCGGTCTGCGCTCGGTGCCGCACCTCGGCCGCCAACGGGATACGATTCCAGAACTGTATAATTCTAGAATCATTTGCCGTCGATGAACTAGCATCGACGGGTGAGCCGCCCGCCTGAACAAGGAGCAGCCGTGTCCCTTCTCGAATCTCCCTCCCCGGACAAAATGGGAAAACCCGATGAGCTGGGGTTCTTCGGTGAATTCGGCGGCCAGTACGTCGGTGAACCGCTGATCGGTGCGTGTAAGGAGGTGGAGGCGGCCTTTGTCGACGCCTGGGCCGACCCGGCCTTCCACGAGG
>JBCCGJ010000458.1:0-3818 GCA_039029335.1 Actinomycetota bacterium
CCATTCGCTGCTGGTCGGCACCGATGACGGGTATGCCGACATCCTGGAGTTTCTGGTCAACCTGCGGACCGGTCTGATCTCACCCGATGCGATTCCGGGCTGCCTTATCGTGAACGACATGGCCGCCGGCACCGATCCGGGGGCGGCGGCCCGCGACCGAACGATGCTCGAGGATGGGCTGCGGGCCGCCCTGACCAGGGCCGGTGATCCCGACCCCGTGCGTCGGTCCCATCGGGCCCGTCTCGTGACCACATCGGTGATCGGCATCAACCTCGTATCAAAGGCCACCGGTGATCCCGACGAGATCGGAGTCCACGTCGACGCGTTGGTCGACCTCGTCTCCGACTGGGCATCGGAAGGGGTGGCCGAGGGTCATGGCTGATCCGGGCTCGGGCTCGACCGCCGAGCGGACCGCAGCGGAAGACGGACGCCGGCCAAACTTCCTGGTGATCGTGGCCGATCAGCTCCGAGCCGATGCAGTCGGCGCGTTCGCCCGAACCGACGCAGCCGACGCCGACGGGCACGGCGGTCCGGTCGGGTCCAGCGGATTTGCCGACACCGGCCTGGCCCGAACCCCGAACCTGGACGCTCTGGCGCAACGGGGGACCCGATTCACCAACGCGTTCGTTCAGCACACGGTGTGCTCGCCCAGTCGGGCTTCGTTCCTGACCGGCTGGTACCCCCACACCCGGGGCCACCGCACGCTGACCCACCTGCTTCGGCCGGAGGATCCGAATCTGCTCAAGACCCTCAAGCAGCACGGCTACCACGTGACCCACGTTGGTCCCCGAGGTGACACGTGGGCCCCCCGGGCCACCGAGGCCAGCTGTGACGAGTACGGCTGGGCGGAACCTCCGGCGTCGACCATTCGGGATGATCGGGTCCCCGGGGACCTCGACGACCCGATGGCCCGGGCCTTCTACACCGGCCTCCGGCCCCCGGATGACCCGGACCGGGACCACGACTTCGACGAAGCCTGTACCCGGACCGTCGAGTCCTGGCTGGCAACCCGCACCGGACCGGGCGCGACCCCCGGTGACGGACAGCCGTGGATGCTGTACGTGCCTCTGTTCTTCCCGCACTGCCCGTTTGTGGTGGGTGAACCGTGGTTCTCCCTGCATGATCGGGACACCATCCCGACTCGCAGACCACCGGTCCAGTCGGGTCACGAACCCGCATTCGCCCAACACCTCCGGGACCTGTACGGCACCGATCGGTTGACCGACCAACAGTGGCGGGAGATCGCCGCCGTCTACCACGGCATGGTGTCCCGGATGGACCATCACGTCGGCCGAATGGTCGACGCGCTCGGAGGCCTGGCCGCCGAAACGATTGTGGTCTTTCTCAGTGACCACGGCGAGTATCTCGGTGACTACGACCTGATTGAGAAGTGGCCGTCCGGCCTGCACGACTGCCTGGCCCGGGATCCGCTGCTGCTGGCCGGACCCGACATTCCCGAAGGCAACACCGTCGATGATCCGGTCGAGCTGATCGATCTGGTCCCCACCGTTCATGAGCTGGCCGGGGTGACCGACCCCGGCTACACCCATTTCGGACGCAGCCTCCTGCCGGTGCTCCGCGACCCGGCGATCGTGCATCGCACCCATGCCTTCACCGAAGGCGGGTTCCTGGTCGAGGAGGCCCACCTGCTGGAGCGGCCGGACTTTCCCTACGACCTCAAGGGCCGGGCCCAGTGGGACCGACCGGAAACGGTCGGTAAGGCGGTGGCGGTGCGAACCCGGGAGTGGACCTACGTGTGGCGCCTCTACGAGCCGGCAGAGCTGTACCACCGGATCGACGACCCGGACGAGGTCCACAACCTGGCGGGTCTACCGCAACACGCATCGATCGAGCGGGCCCTTCGCGATGAGATCATGCGGTGGCAGATGGCCACCGCCGACGTGATCCCGTGGGAGCCCGATCCTCGCTTTCCCCGGATCGATCTGCCGAAACCGTCGCCGGAGTCCCGGTAGGCCACACGTGTGGCGGCGCCCCGTCAGCCAAGAGGAAGTCGGGAGGCGAGGACACGGTCCAATTCGTCGAGGGACCGCACGATCGTCTCGACCGACTCCTCGATCATGAGATTCACCACTTCGTCCTCAAAACGACGGCGCCAGTCGGTGAAGAGGCCGATGACCGGCGTCCCCCTCGCCACGGCGTAACCGATCTCCCACGCCGTTCCGTCATCGGTCGTGATGCCGTTCAGGTTGGCGACAACGAGGTCCGACCGCTCGATTGCATCCACGTTGTTTCGGTAGATGTCGCCGCAGTTGTCGGCGGTCTTGTCCGGGTTGTCCCGGTGGGGGAGGAACGTGGTGAAGCCGGCGCCGGTCATACGGGCGTCGATCGTCTCCATGAACCAGCGTTCCCCGTCGTCGAACAGGGGGCCGGCAACGTAGATGAGCGGGGGCGTCGTCACCGCCGCACGGTAACACCGACGGCCGGCCCGCCGCTGTCCGATCACCGGGTGACACCCCCGTCTCGCCGGCACGTCGGCCGGAGCGGGGATCAAGCGTCGGCCGACGGTTCCAGCGGCACGCTGCCATACCCGATCAGCGGCCGCATGGTCTGACCCGCAACGTCGACCTCGAACGCGGTTGCCACCTCGATGCGCTCCAGCCCCGCACCCTGGAGCGCATCCTGGACTTCCCGTCGCGTGAGCCCGTGATCATCCGGCTTCTCCCGTTCCCAGTCCCACTGGACGAACGTGCCACCGGGTCGGAGCAAACCGGCCAGTCTGGCCGCCGTTGCGGGATAGTCGTCGAGGAAGGAACAGACCGAGGAGCAGACGATCAGGTCGGTGCCCTCTGATACCGCATCGAGGTCGGTGGTTGCGGTGAGCCCGGCCCAGCCGTGTGTATCGGCCTTCTCCCGAAGCGCTGCCAGCATGGCAGGAGACGTGTCCACCGCGATCACCTCCGCCCCGGCGCCGATCAGCTTTTCGGTCAACAGCCCCGTCCCACAGCCGAAGTCCACGACGCAGGCGCCGCGAAGGGCGATGCCGGCACCGCCCAGAACGGTGAGGAGCGAATCGAATGCGGCGCCCGCGTATTCCCCGGTCCCCGGCTGGTCGTCCCACCCGTCGGCAAACTCATCCCAAACATCGGTCACAACACGAGCGTACGGCACGGAGCGGTCGGGCGACGTGTCTCCGATTCCGGCCGCACTGTGCCGCACGGTCGTGTTCGGATAGTGTCCGACCGTGGTGTCCGACTACGACAAAAGGGCCGAGTTCCACGAGGTGTTCATGCCTCCGGTCTGGGACCGGCTCCAGACGCTGGTACGCAACGCCTTTGGCTCCGTCGGCCCCGATGGTGTGATCGTCGATATCGGTGCCGGCAGCGGTCTCGGTGCCACGAAGGTGGCCGGTGTCACCGATGCGGAGATCATCGCGCTCGAGCCCAACATGACCATGCGGGCGATGCTGGTGGCCCGCCTCGACACCGCCGGTGTGCTCGATCGAGTCACCGTGTTGCCGGGTTCGGTTCCCGATGCGCTCGACGACCTGCCCGACCGTGTGCACGGCGTGATAGCCGCCCACATGCTCGGACACCTCGACCGGCGGGATCGGGCCGGCCTTCTCCAGTGGATCGCAGGCAGCCTGGTTCCGGGATGTTCGGCGCTTTTGACCGTCAGTCCGGAAGTTGCCGCCGCGGATGACAAACCGGCGATCGAGGAGCGGACCGTCGGTCGTCTTCACTACCGGGTGACCCACCTCCCGGCGGACCACGGTCGCTACGACGGACTCTTTGAGGTCCTCGACCGGGAGCATCGAGTGGTGCGTTCACTGCCCGACAGCGGCTCATGGCAGGCGGTCC
>JBCCGJ010000459.1:0-3802 GCA_039029335.1 Actinomycetota bacterium
CCGCGCCGTGCGGTCGTCGGCAGCGGGGGCAATGCGGGTGCCGTGCGGGCTGAAGGCGACACTTGTAACGGGTATATTGTGACCACGTAGCACGGCAATCTCACCACCAGTCGTGGCATCCCACAGCCGCGCCTTGTTGTCGTGCGAGGCGGTAGCGAGACCCGGCGTGGGCGGCGGCCCGGTCCGACGTGGATCAGTGGCTGCTGGCCAACTGCGATCCGGCGGGGTCGGGACCGGCCGGCGGACCCGACGGGTCCGGGTTCGACGGCGACGGGTCCGGGTCGGACGGCGACGGAGACAACCGTGACCGACCCACGGCCCACGAGGCCTTGGCCGCTGCGGCGGCTGAGTCGATCCTGCGAGGTCAGGACAGCCTGAGCGGGCTGGTGAACACCGTGGCCGAGGCCCGCTGCATCGGCGAAGGGGTGGTGGCCGAGGTCGGGCTGGATCGGTACGACGCGGCGTACGGCGTGAACCTGCGCTCGCTGGAGCAGGAACAGGTGACCGTCCTTGGTGTCGGGTACGACCTGATCGACGCCGAGAACGTCTCGCTTGTGATCGCCGACTGCGTGGACCTCGAGGCCGTGCTGCGCTCGGTGCTGAGCAGCGAGGGGGTGACCGGAATAGCCCACAGCTGTGTGATCATCAACGGCGGCGTTGAACGGATAACCCAGATGATCGAGGCGGAGTTGTCGTTCGACCAGCAGCGGCTGCAGCGGCTGGCCGAAGCCATGAATGCGGGGGTGACCCGGTGCGGCGGCTGACGGGCGTCTTCAGGATCGCTTCGGTCGCCGTCGCCGGACTACTGCTCGTGGCCTGCGGCTCCGGGAACGAGCCGGACGGCGAAGCGGGGGCCGGTGCAACCGGCACGGCCGTCGACACAACGGGGTCGACGGTGGAAACGGCCGACCCGCTCGGCGTCGGCGCGGCAAATCCGGACGCAAAAGGCGGCGCACCCGGCGTGGGTGACGGGTCATCGGGGATCGAGCTGGCCGCAACACCCGAGTTTTGCGCCGCAGCGGAGCATCTCATCGGCGCGATGGAAACCGTTGGGTACGCCGATCTCGACAAACCGGCCGAGGTTCGCTGGGCGTACACGGAGACCGTCATCGGTCTTGCGGCGGTGGCCGATGTTGCCCCGAACGCCGGAGTGGCCAACCAGATCAGGACGGCTACCGACCTGTTCACGCCGCTGGCCACCATCATGGCCGACACAAACTGGGACCTCACCCGTATCGACCGTGCTGCGGCCGAGGACCTGGCAAGGCTGGGCGAAACGGCAGGACCCGAACTCGAGGCCCTCACCGAGGACTTCGAGGCGTACGTGGCCGGCGAGTGCGGGGTGGACATCGGCGCGGCCAGGGCGAACGGCATCGATCGGCTGATCCACGATCTGGGTGACACCGTCCCGAGGCCGGATGGCGAAGCCGCCACGGGCTTCGCTACACCGGAGGATCAGGCGATGGTCGACGACGCGCCGCTCGGTGAGCGGGGTGGGGCGGTTTTCTGCGCCGCCGATCGGCTCTGGCGCGATGCGATTGCGGCGGTCGACCGGTCGGAGGCCGGACGGGGATTTGTCGACGCCCTGTTGGCCTCGGCTGACACCTACACCAGCTGGGGTGAGCGGATCCCCGCCGACCTGGCCGTCACCACGTATCAGATGAACGTCGGCTACGCCGAGGTCGTCGCCACCTACGGCGAGACCCTGGACGGCGATGAGACGAACGCGGTCTACGAACAGTGGCGGTCCGGCGATGAGTGGCAACAGGCAAGGAGCGAGATCGATGCGTGGACCAACACCAACTGCTGAACCGCCACAAGACGACGGGCGACCGGTCGCTCAACCGGGAGGGGAGGCCGCCGGCCGGGGTGCGGGACCCGGTCGGCGGTTCCGGATCACCACAGTCGGCCAACTCGGCATGCTCCTCGGTCCGGATCCGGATCCCGAACGCGACGAGGATGGTGATGCGTGACCTGCCGACACAGAATTGTTTGAACGCGTTCATGAAACGGGCTAGCGTCAGTCGATGGCCCGACCGGCGGCGACCGAACAGCAGCGGCAGGAGCAGCGGGACCGGATCCGCCATGCCGCCGCAGCCATCCACCGGACCGACGGCGTCGGCGGACTGACCGTACGGGCAGTGGCCAAAGAGGCCGGGGTGTCACCCGGCCTGATCTACCGCTACTTCGACAACATGTCCGACCTGTTGCGGTCGATTTGGATCGGACCGGTCGTTGCGTTCGGGCGGCGGGTGGACCACATCGTCGAGACCGAGCCGGACCCCGTCGAGCGCATCCGGGCGCTGCTGAACGGATACGTCGACTGGGCGGCCGAAAACCCCGAGGTCCTTCGGGGGCTGCTGCTGTTCGTCAGACCCGGCTCCGAGGAGCTGTCGGACCCGAGCAGCCCGGAAGAGCTCGCCCTCCCGCGGGCACTACGAGCGGCCGTCACCGAGGGGCAGGCTGCGGGGAGGATTCGATCCGGCGATCCCGATGAACACACCCAGGTGCTGTGGGCCGGTGTCCACGGGGCACTTGCCCTGCCGATCAACCTGGACCGGTACGCCATCACGCCGGGCGGTGAACTGGCGGCGGCGATGATCGAAACGCTGCTCACCGCGCTGACGACGGACGAGGTTGACCGGGCGGACTAGCGGGTTGGCCCACTAGGTTTGCCGCTATGGCGAAGCTGATCGATGTCGACAACCTCAGCCGGCTCATGCGAACGTTCACCGAGGAGCGGGACTGGGCCAAGTTCCACAGCCCGAAGAATCTGGCCCTGGCGTTGACCGGCGAGGTCGGCGAACTGTGCGCCGAGCTGCAATGGCTGACCGACGCCGAGGCGTCGGCGGACGGCATGACACCGGAGAAGCGGGCCGCGACCGCCGCCGAGTTGGCGGATGTTGCCATCTACCTGGTGCAGCTGGCCGACCGGTTGGCGATCGACCTGGACACCGCGGTCCAGGACAAGATGGCGGAGAATGCACTCCGGTATCCGGTCGCCACATCGTACGGATCGGCCGAGAAGGCCGAACACCTACCCGGCTGATCAGCGGGCGATCAGATCCTCGACGTCGGACGCCAGTGAGCCGTAGCCCGTTGTCCTGGTGTCGCCGTTGTCGTTGATGAACACGTAGGTTCGCTGCTCGGTGACCCCGAAGCGGTCCCAGAGTTCGCCGTCGTCGATCAGGTGGACGATGGACGCCACATCGTGCTCGTTGATGAACATCTGCATGGCCTCGTTGTTGCTCAGACCGGGAACACCGACGATACGGACGTCATCTCCGAACTGTTGCTGAACCTCCACGACCGTGGGGGCTTCTCGGTTTCAATGCGGTCACCAGGGCGCCCAGAACCACAGGACGACATCCTGCCCCTCCAGCGAACCAAGGTCGAAGGTCTGGCCGCCGCTGAACGTTGTGAACTCGCCGTTCAGGGGAGACGGAGCTGCCGATTCACCCGACGCTCCGACGGTCGTTCCGGCCGTATCGGAGCCACCGCAGGCCGAGACGGCCAGCGCGAGGGTGGTGACAAGCGCAGCGAAACGCCGTCGGGAACGGCCTGGCCTGCTGTCGTCGGTTGTGCGCACGAAAGGTGGAACACAGCGGGGCGCCGACGGTATTCCCAATCGCAACGAGCAAAATCCCGACGGCGTCAGCCCTGCGTCAGCGGGTCGGTGATGGGCTCTCGCGGGCTGCCAGGTTTTCGCTGATCACGGTCGGCCAGTCCCGGTTGGTCTCCGGTGACGGGGGGAAGGAGGCGGCTTCGATGGTCGGGTTGATCCGGTCGAGCAGATCGTGCA
>JBCCGJ010000460.1:0-3793 GCA_039029335.1 Actinomycetota bacterium
ACCTGCTGGCCGAGGCGCTGAAGATCGCCTTCGCCGATCGGGCGGTGGCGACCGCGGATCCGGCGTTTGTCGACGTCCCGGTTGCGCGGCTCACCAGCAGGGCCTACGCCGAGGAGCGGGCCGCCCTGATCGACATGGACAAGACGACGGACTGGGGTCCGGGGATCCACGGAGACTCCCACTCAACGACGCATGTGACCGCAGCGGACGCCGACGGCAACGTGATGTCAACCACCCAGACCATCAACGGCCTGTTCGGGGCGTGCCTCCAGGTCCCGGACACCGGGATGAACACCAACAACTACATGTACAACTTCGACCCCCACCCCGGTAACGCCCTCTCGGTCGAGCCCGGCAAGCGGGTCTTCACGTCGATGGCCCCGATGCTGGTCACGAGGGACGGCCGGATCCGCTACGCCCTCGGGCTGCCCGGCGCCCTTCGTATCTTCCCCGCCGCGTTCCAGGCCATCAGCAACCTGATCGACCACGGCATGACCCTCCAGGAGGCGGTCGAGGCACCGCGGGTGTGGACCGAGGGTGGGGTGGTCGAGCTGGAGGAGGCGTTCCCCGACGCGGTCGAGTCCGGACTTGTCGATCGGGGCCACACCGTGCAGCGGGTGCCTCGGGTGGCGGGCGGCATGAACGCCATCGCCTTCGAGGAGGACGGGTCCCTGACCGGCGCGGCGTGCTGGCGGGCCGATGGCACCCCGGTGGCCATTGCAGGCGGCCTTGCCAGGGCCGGCGTCCGGTTCTCGGTCTAGATCGGACCGCGACGAATGACCTCGCAGCCGCCAACCGGCCGACGCATCGTGGTGCTCGATGCCATCGGCGACACCGTGGCCGACAAACTGCGGGCCCTGCTGCCCGACGGCTTCACCCTGTCGCACGCCACCGAACGAACCGAGGAGCACCTGGCGGAGATCATCGCCGATGCCGACTTCGCAGTCTCGGGTCAGGTTGCCGTCAGCGGCGACGTGCTGCGGGCGGCGACCAGGCTGCAGTTGCTCCACAAGTGGGGCGTGGGCGTTGACAACCTCGACGTCGACACCGCCAGGGAGCTGGGCATCAAAGTGGCCCGCACCACCGGCAGCAATGCCGTCCCGGTCGCCGAGTTCACCATCGCCCTGATGATCGGCGCCCTGCGCCACGTGGCCCACGGCCACCATCGGCTGCAGGACGGGCAGTGGCGGAACTGGTCCTCGAGCGAGCCGCTCATGCTCAGCGGGAAGACCGTCGGGCTGGTCGGCTTCGGGGCGATCGGCAAGAACGTGGCCCGACTGCTGACCGGCTTCGGCTGCGACATCGTCTACCACAAGCCGACTGCGTTGGGTGCAGAGGAGGAGCGGGCGCTCGGGGTTCGCCACGCCGACATGCCGACGTTGCTGGCGACAAGCGATGCGGTCTCCCTCCACTGTCCGCTGACCGATGCCACCGACGGTCTGATCGACCGGGCCGCCCTGGCCGCGATGAAGCCGACCGCGGTGCTGGTCAACGTGGCTCGGGGCGGGGTGGTCGTTGAGGCCGACCTCATCCACGCCCTCGAGGTCGGGGAGATCCACTCGGCGGCGATGGACGTCTACGAGATCGAACCGCTCCCCGCCGACAGCCCGCTGATCGGCGTCAAGAACCTCACGCTGACCCCCCACCTTGCGGCCATGGCTTCCGACAACTTCGTCCCGACGGTCACCCGCATGTTCGAGAACGTCCGCCTGGTGGCCGAGGGAGAACCCCTCCCGCCGTCCGACGCCGTTGTGCCGTAGCCGCCACGAGATCAGCGGGCCTCGGCACCCGCCAGGGTGTGATCCGAGAGGACTTGATCGCTTGCGAACATCGGTTGGGCCGGTCTCGGTCATCCGCATGCGGTCGACCACAGAGGCGGTTCGGGTGCGGGTAGGTTCGGTTCATGACCGATCCGGAGGAGACCTGGAGCAACCCGACCATCGACGGTGAGCTGGTGCAGCTGCGGCCGTTTGTCGAGGCCGACCTGCCGGCACTGTGGGAGATGGTCAACGACCCGGAGGGCAACGAACTCACCGCAACCACGGAGACGTTCACCCGGGAGGTGATAGAGCGATGGTACCGAACCAGAGAGGACCACACGGACCGGTTGGACCTGGCCATCGTTGAGCGGTCGACCGGGGAGGTTGCCGGTGAGGTGGTGCTCAACGAGCGTGACCCGGCAGCGCGGACCTGCTCGTTCCGGATCTCGCTGCGAGGCCCCGACTGGTTCGGGCGTAGGCTCGGTACGGAAGCGACCGCGCTCATCATCCAGCACGGGTTCGAACAGCTGGGCCTGGATCGGATCACCCTGGAAGTGCTGGCCAGGAACCCTCGGGCTAGGCGGTCCTACGAGAAGGTGGGGTTCGTGACCACGGGTGAAGTGGTCGAGGACGGGGAGATCTGGGTACACATGGCGATCGACGCGGCCACCAAGAGCTGATCGGTCCGCCTGCGGAGGCTTCGCCTGCGCGGGCCGCCGCGTGCCGTGGATCAGATTCTTATGAGAGGATCGAGGCATGGGCTCCATCCGACGACCGCGCCTGCCGCTGGGCATTGCTGCCGCGGTCATGGCTGCGTGGTCGCTGGTTTTGCTCTGGACCGCGGCTCCCGCATCGGCCGGGGGGAGTTGGTTCGACCCGGTCCAGGATCGATACGAACCAGGCGACACTGCAACACTGGTCGGCTACACCGGCGGCGGGTCCTACGGCTGGATCGAGGACGGCCCCTTCTTCGGTTTCCTGGTCGATACAAACAGGAACGCTGAGATGATCGTGGACGGACCGCGGCGGCCACTGGGCGAAATCACGTTGGAGGAAACCGGCGAGGGCGGATACCTGCGCCTTCGAGCGTCGATCTCGTTTGTCGTCCCCGTCGACCTTGAGCCGGGTACGTACGCATTCGATTACTGCAACGCCGATTGCAGCGAGCGGCTTGGCGATCTGATCGGCGGGTACGTCCACGTCGGTGTCGACCCCGCCTACCCGATAAGCCGGGAGTGGGCGCTCGACGACCCGGAGATCAAGAACCTCTCGGACGGTGCACAGCTGAGCGGACCGGGGTTCTCCCTCTCGGCCGGGGAGCTCCGAAGCGAGAAGGCCGACGGTGCCGCCGCAGACGGTGCTGCTGTCGCCGAGACCCCCGAGGTCGAGGACACGACAATCTCTGCCGATGACCCGACGATCGACCGACCGGTGGTCGAAGTCTCGACCGATGATGAGGTCTCGACCGATGATGCGGTGTCGACCGATGATGCAGGCTCCACCGATGATGACGGGGTGTCGGGCAACGATGATGCAGGCTCCGCCGGCGCGGCCGAGTCCGCGTGGGTCGGGCCGGAGGCGGCCGGCGCAGGCGTTGTTGCAGTTCTGGCCGGGTTCGGCGTGGGCGCCCGAGTCCGCCCTCGGCGACGGTCGACCAACGACGCCGCTACGGCCGACGAAGCGCAGCCGGATTGAGCGCCGCCGGCTCCTGCGGCCGGCGAACGACGGCATCAACCACCTCCTCTCGGTCAGCCGTCTCGTCGGAGCCTGAGCAACCCGCCGGTCTCGGTCGCTCCGATCGCCATCAGCTTGCGCTGCAAAGACACCCGGGCGGTGTGGGTGCGGAAGCCGGCCCACCCCCATCGGCTGGCCGCCGTCATGGCCCGGTGGACCAGCGCGACGGCCGGTCGTCCCGATCGGTGACCGGGGAGAACACCGACCAGGCCGAGCGCCGGACCGTCCGCGTTTCGCCAGAATCGGCACAGACCGACCAGGCCCCCACCGCTCCGGTCGACGGCCACCACATACGCCGC
>JBCCGJ010000461.1:0-3785 GCA_039029335.1 Actinomycetota bacterium
CACTCTGGTCCTTCCCGGCGTGGTTCTGCTGTGGCTCGCCGGCCTGCGCAGCCACCGCATGCCTCGACCCTGGCCGCCGTTTCTTGCCGGACTCGGCGCGTTCCTCGCCGGGCTGGGTGCCGCGATCGTGGCGCAGACGGTATGGAGCCAGCGGGGCATCGATGACTGGACGGACGCATCCGGGCCCGGCCTCGGTCTGGCGGCTGTCGTGGCCGGCGCGGTCGGCGCGGGTGCGGTCGGTGCGTTGACGGCTCGACACCTGCCGTTCGATCGGGAGTCGACAACCTATCGGGCCGATCCAGACGCTGCGGTACCCACGATGACCATCACCCCGGGCGAACGGGTGGTGTTCACCGAGACGATTTCGCCCACCTGGATGTTGTGGTTGGCCGGGACGATGCTGGCCGGCGCCGCTGCGCTTGCGTGGTTTGCCGTCCGGCCTGTCGCCATCATCGTTGCGCTGTCCGCACTGCCGCTTGTGCTGTTCGCCACGATGCGGGTGCAGGCCGACCACCGGGGTCTGACCGTGCGGTCGGCCGTACCCGGTATTCGGTTCGCCCGGGTCAGGGCCGAGGAGATCGAGCAGGCGACCGTCATCGACGTCGAACCGCTGAAGTGGGGCGGTTGGGGCTACCGGGGCAGCCTCCGGTTGGCCGGAACCGCCGCCGTTGTCCTGCGCCGAGGGCCCGGTGTTCACCTGGCCCTGACCGGGGACCGGATCTTTGTGGTCACCCTGGATGACCCGACCGCCGCCGCGGCGGTGCTGAACGCCCATCGGTCCCCGCTCCGGGATTCGGAACCGGCGGTTCCCGACAGTGGTCACCCGGCGCCGGACTCCCGGCCCAGGACCTCGGACCGCAGCACGGCCAGTAGCCTGGAGCCGTGACCCATTATCTCGACAATGCGGCAACCACCGCCATGCGCCCCGCCGCGGTCGAGGTCATGGTGCCCCTGCTCGCCGAGGGTTATGGAAACCCGTCCGGTGCCCACCGGATGTCACGGGAGGCCAATCGGGTCCTCGATGACGCCCGGGAGACGCTGGCCGGCGTGCTCGGCGCCCAGCCGGGCCAGATCGTCTTCACCGGCGGTGGCACGGAAGCGGACAACCTGGCCGTGACCGGGGTCATCGATGCGGTCGGTGGTGTCCCGGTGTGTTCCGCAATCGAACATCACGCCGTCCTTGACCCGGTGGTGCACCACGGGGGTCGGGTGGTGGCCGTAAACGCTGCGGGCAGGATTGATCTTGCCGAACTGGAGCGTGCGCTGGACGACAGCGTGTCGCTGGTGTCGGTGATGCTGGCCAACAACGAGACCGGGGTGATCCAACCGCTGGCCCAGGTCGCCGAGATCGTCCGGGCCACGGCCCCGAACGCCCTCCTTCACACCGATGCGGTCCAAGCCCTCTGTTGGCTTGATATCGCCGAGTTGGCCGCCGATGCGGACCTCATCTCCATCAGTGCCCACAAGTTCGGCGGCCCGAAGGGGGTCGGGGCCCTGGTGGTCGGCGGGCGGGCCGCGCTCAGCCCGCTGCTCAAGGGTGGTGGCCAGGAACGGGGTCGCCGGGGTGGCACCCACAACGTCGCCGGCATCGCCGCCATGGCCTGCGCCGCGGCGGAGACCGTTGCCGAGCGGCCCACCGCGGTCGCCCGGGTGGCGGCCCTTCGGAACCGGTTGACCGACGGCCTCCTGCAAACGGTTGAAGGTGCCGTGGAGTCCGGCAACCGGGCCGACAAGACGGCAAACATCAGCCACCTGTGTTTCACCGGGATCGAGAGCGAGGCGCTGCTGTTCCTCCTGGAGAAGGAGGACATCATGGCCTCCGCCGCCTCGTCGTGCGCCAGCGGCGCCCAGGAGCCCAGCCACGTCCTGTCGGCCATGGGGTTCGATCGAGACCTCGCATTCGGTTCATTGCGGCTGTCCCTCGGGTACAGCACCACGGACGCGGACGTCGACGCCACGCTGGCCACCGTGCCGGCCGCGGTCCAGCGGCTCCGGGAGCGGGGCTGACATGGCCGACGTTTTGGTTGCGATGTCCGGCGGGGTCGACTCGACGGCCGCCGCGGCGCTGCTGGTGTCCCAGGGCCACAACGTGGTCGGGGTGACCCTGAAGCTGTGGGGCGGCGAGAGCGATTCCGGCTGCTGCTCGGTGTCCGACGTGGACGACGCTCGGCGGGTGGCCCACCAACTTGGCATCGACCACCACGTCTTCAACTTCGGTGACGACTTCGACCGGTTTGTCATCGACCCGTACGTCGCCGATCACGGGACCGGTCTCACACCGAACCCGTGTGTGGAGTGCAATCGTCACATTAAGTTCGACAAGCTGTTCCGTCGGGCGGATGCGCTCGGATTCGATCTGATCGCCACCGGCCACCACGCCAGGATCGTCGAGGAACCAGGCGGCGTCCGGCGCATCGCCAGGGGAGCGGACGGCAACAAGGACCAGTCGTACGTCCTGCACATGCTTGATCAGACCCAGCTGGCCCGCCTGTCCTTCCCGGTCGGGGACATGACCAAGGAGGACGTGCGCGCGCTTGCCGCCGACCTGGGCCTGCGGACGGCGGACAAGCCGGACAGCCAGGACGTTTGTTTCATCCACTCCAAGGGCGGGCGGCAGACTTTCCTCGGTGATCGCATCCCGCTGCGGCCTGCGTCCCTCGTCGACCGGACCGGTGCGGTGGTCGGCCGGGTCGACTCGATCGAGATGGTCACGCTCGGCCAGCGAAAGGGATTGAACCTGGGCGGTGATAAAAACCGGCGGTACGTGGTCGACATCGACCAGCGGACGGCCACGGTCACGGTGGGGGAGAAGCACGAACTGCTTGTACCCGGACAGCAGGTGGACGCGCTCGCCTGGTCACACCGGCCCCTCCACGGCACCTTCCTGGTTCAGTGTTCGGCTCACGGCACCCCGGTGCCCGCCACGCTGGAGGGTGACCTGCTGCGGTGGGAGACACCCCAGCGGCGGGTGGCGCCCGGCCAGTCGGTGGTTTTGTACCGGGGTGACGCCGTGGTCGGCGGCGGCATTGCCGGGAATCCGGTCAGCGAGACTGCGGTCCAGCTGACCTGACGGGCGATCACGGTGGCTGCGGAACTCCTTGGACCGGCTGATCTGGACCGCGCCGCCGCGGCGTTGGCCGACGGTCGGCTGGTGGCGTTTGCCACCGAAACGGTCTACGGGCTCGGTGCCGACGCAGCAAACCCGGACGCCGTCGCCGGCATCTTCGCTGCGAAGGGCAGACCGACCGGCCACCCGCTGATCGTCCACATGGCGGATCGGGCCGATCTGGACCGGTTCGGGACCGATGTCTCACCGGATGCCAAGCTGCTGGCCGGGGCGTTCTGGCCCGGTCCGCTGACGATCATCGTCGGTCGGGCGGACACGGTTGCCCCGGAAACGACCGGCGGCCGCGACACGGTTGGCCTTCGGGTACCGGATCACCCGGTGGCCCTCGGCCTGCTCCACCGGTTCGGCGGTGGTGTCGCCGCACCGTCGGCGAACCGCTTCGGATCGGTCAGCCCGACAACCGCCCAACATGTCCTGGACGATCTGGGGGAGGTGATCGACGTCGTCGTGGACGGCGGATCGTGCCGGGTCGGGGTCGAGTCGACCATCGTTGAGATGACCGGACCGGAGCCGATTCTCCTCCGGCCCGGCGGCATCTCGACCATTGAGCTGGAATCGGTGCTTGGCCGCCCGGTGGCCGACGGCCGAGGCGGTCCGTCACGGGCACCGGGGATGCAGGTCTCCCACTACGCCCCGGACGCCTCGGTTGCCCTCCTCG
>JBCCGJ010000462.1:0-3762 GCA_039029335.1 Actinomycetota bacterium
ACGCCGTCGTCGACCAGGAGATCTTCATCGACCAGTACTGCGAGATTCCGATCAGGTAGACTCTTTTACGCATTCCCTCACTTGAACGTATCTATTGGATGGTGGTCACCCGGTCGGCCATTAGGTTGACGCTGCGGGTTACCTAAAAAGTTGAGGGACACATAGGCGGTAGTCGTGAGAGCTTCTCCAAGATTGGCCAAAGTCGGCCTCATCCTGGTTTTTGGGGCGCTGTGCATCAAGAGCATCTCCCTGTTCTTCCAGATCCTGACGGACCGCCGCTTCTTCTCCGGGCTGACCCTCACCGACGGTTTTGTCAGCCTCACCTCGGGGCTGGCGTTGCTGGCCAACGTGGCCCTGGTGGTCAGCGTCATCGCCGCGGCTGCGTTCTTTCTGCCGTGGTTCCATGCCGCATACCAGAACCTGGCGGACATCGAGGCGGCGATCCTGGCACCCCAGTGGGCGCTGCTCGGCTGGGTTGTACCCGGATTGAACCTGATCAGACCACCCCAGATCATGGGGGAGTTGACCAACCAGTTCAGTCCGGGTCGCAGGCCGAAGAAGGCTCGCTGGACCAGGCAGCTGTGGTTGTGGTGGGCCGGGGGCATCGTCGGCATCTCCGTCCACGTCATCCTTCGGTTGAACCTCCCCAACACCCGGCGGGGATGGTTCTACTGGGAGAGCATCGCGCTCCTGGCCACGCTGTTGTTGATCGTCTCCGTCGTCGCCTGTTTCGGTCTGGTCGACCGGGCCGCGCTGAAACAGGAGGGGATCGAAGCGTCGCCGCCCCCGTTGCGACCTCGGGGCGATCGGGATCGAGATCGAGATGGGACGGAACAAGAACCCCGGGTGCCGCACGGTTCGATGGAACACTCGGTTGAGCATTCGGTCGACGGCTGAGGCCCACAGCCATCGTTCGGCAGGCCGCCCGACCCATCTCCGATTGGGCACATCTCCCCCTCCACACGCCGAATCGCCCGTGGTTCGGGGCCGACGCAGTCACGGAAGGGCCCGTGCAGTCGCCCGGATCGACAATCGGTAATACCATGGTGCCGGCGGGTGGTGGCGGAAAGGTGACTCCCCTTGGGTGCACTGCAGAACATTCGAGTCGTCGACTTTGGTCACTACGTGGCCGGCCCGGTCACGGGCATGCTTCTCGCCGACCAGGGTGCGGACGTCATCAAGATCGATCCCCCCGGCGGGCCCCGCTACCGATCCGAGGCGAATGCAACGTGGAATCGGGGGAAGCGGACGATCGAACTCGATCTGCACAAGGCGGACGATCTCGCCGTGGCCCGCAGCCTTGCCGGCCGCGCCGATGTCCTGATCGAGAACTTCCGCCCCGGGGTGATGGATCGCCTCGGTCTCGGCGAAGCGGATCTTCGGCCGGACAACCGCGGCCTCATCTACAACTCGATGCCCGGTTTCGGCCCGGAGGACGCCCGCGCCACCGTCCCCGCCTGGGAGGGCGTGGTGTTGGCGGCAGCCGATGCATTCCGCCCGGCGGTGGCCTACCGGGAGATGATGCAGCAGCTCCACCGGCGGCCCGATCTGCGGACCGGGGCGCCCACGTACACCGCCGAACCGATGGCGTCGATGTTCGCTGCGCTGCTCAGCTCGGTCGGCATCGCCGCGTCGCTGAACGTCCGGGGGCTGACCGGTCGGGGCCAGCGGGTTCACGTGCCGCTCTTCGATGCGATCCTCCAGGGCGTCGGGACCTGCGCGCTGGCCCGGCTCCCCTTCAAACCGACCTATGACGCCGCGGTTTCACCGTGGAATCACCAGTACCCATGCCAGGACGGTCGTTGGATCCATGTGGTCTGCGACGAGGCGAACCACGTGGACACCCTCCTGGAACTGCTCGGCAACCCGGACCTCGGAGACGACGTCGGGCCGGGAAGCAACCCGGACCACGCCACGGTCACCCCGACGCTGAACAAGATCTTCCGGACGAAACCCGCCGCCGAGTGGGAGGCGCTGTTCCTGTCGCACTCCCTTCCGGTGGCGATGTGTCGGACCGGCGCCGAGTGGCTGCAACACCCGATGGCCGTCCAAGGCCGATTCCTCGCCGAGGTGGAGAGCCCGGATCAGGGGCCGACCATCCAACCGGCACCGGTTGTCCGGGTCAGCCAGCACCCGCCGGAGAACCCGACCCGAACACCCGGCAGGGACGCGCATCGTACGGAGCTGATCGCCGAGGCGGAGCTGCCGCCTCCCCAAGTCGATCGATCAACCAGTCCCATCTCGGCCGTCGTCGGTCCGCTGCGGGGATTCCGCGTGCTCGACCTCGGGGTCGGGATCGCCGGTCCCGCCTGCGGCCGGACCCTGGCCGAGTTCGGCGCCGAGGTCATCAAGATCGACGATCCCACCTCAGGCGCAATCCGCCACCACCACGACGTCAATCGCGGTAAGCGCAGCCTGCTACTGGAGTTGGAGGACGACGACGAGTATCAGCGCCTGCTCGATCTTGTGGTCACGGCGGACGTTGTCATCGAGAGCTTCCCACCCGGTGACGCCGAGGACCTGGGGCTGGACTACGAGTCGCTCCGGGAGGAGAACCCCGACCTCATCTTCGCCTCGATCACCGCGTACGGTGACCATGGCCCGCTGGCCGAGGCGAACGGATGCGGTGAGACCGCTGATGCGATAACCGGGCTCCAGGTCCGCTACGGCGGTATGGAGCAGCCGACGATGTGGCCGTACCCGTTCACCAGCGAGTACGCCACGGGGTACGCCGCAGCGTTCGGCATCATCCTCGGCCTGCTCAGCCGACGGATCGACGGGCAGGGCACAAAGGTCAGCGCATCGCTGGCCAAAACCGCCGGGCTGTTGCAGTCCACCCACCTGACCAACCATCGGAACAAGCAGTGGGACGAACCGTCCGGGGTCGACCAGGTCGGTCAGAGTCCGATTCAACGGCTCTACCAGTGCGAGGACGGTTGGCTGTTTCTGGGGGCCCGCGACGCCACGCAGCTGGAGCCGATGTTCGACGATGTCGGCAGCGGGCTGGAGGCTGCGCTCGAGGAGTGGTGTGCCCAACGGCCTGCGGCGGACGCCGTCGACCGTCTGGTCAAACACGGGATGGGCGCTCACGAACTCACCTGGCTCAACAGCACGATGACGGACCCGGTTGTGGTCAGGCGGGGCCTCAGCCTCATACGGGATCACGGCGGGGACACCGGCATGCTCCGCACCATCGGCCCGGCGGCCTGGCTGTCACGGTCGATGATCAGCCCCGGCGATCCGGCCGCTGCTCCGGGGAGCGACACCACCGCCGTCCTCGCCAGGGTGAAGCGCCGCCCGGACCCTGAAGACGAGGTTGCGGACGAAGCGGCGGGCGAGGAGGGGGCGGGAGTGCCGGCTAACGACTCGACGCCGAGGAGCCCTGAGCAGGCCGCCGCCGAGACCCCCACGATGCCTTCGCCCGACGCACTGGCTGAACGCCCCATGGCCGCACTTGCTGAACGGCCGACCGTACGGACCGAGCTCGATACCGAAATCGACACCGAGGTCGACCGGCCACCCGAACCCGGCACGCCGACCCGGCTGGCGCCCGATTGGCACAATCCGCCGAACCGGGAAACCGAGCACCCCCCGCCCAGCGAGTAACAACCGGGGCCGGGGCGGCGTCAGCTCGACACGTCCCTTGCGATGCTCGATCGCCGCTAGCCCAGCGGATCGAACGGGTCGAAGGGGTCCGTGACCTCTTGACCGCTCGGGTCTTCGTTGGTCGGAATGATTGGGGCGGCCGCAGGCTGCGACACG
>JBCCGJ010000463.1:0-3761 GCA_039029335.1 Actinomycetota bacterium
CACCACTACACCCCCCCCCCTTTTGGGTTTTTTTGTGTCGGCGGGGCCGCCCCGGGCCCCCCCCCCCACGACTACCAGCGGTAGTGGGCAAACGCCTTGTTCGACTCGGCCATCTTGTGGAGGTCCTCCCGCCGCTTCACCGAAGCGCCGATGCCGTTCGAAGCATCCAGGATCTCGTTGGCCAGACGTTCCGCCATGGTCCGCTCACGACGCTCCCGGGAGTACCCGACGAGCCAGCGAACGGCCAGGGTGGTCGCACGGCGGGGCCGAACCTCGACCGGGACCTGGTAGGTGGCACCGCCGACGCGGCGGCTGCGGACCTCAAGCTGGGGGCGAACGTTGTCGACCGCACGCTTGAACGCGGCGACCGGGTCACCGCCGGTCTTCTCGGCGACGATGTCAAAGGCGCCGTAGACGATGCGTTCGGCGGTGGTCTTCTTGCCGGACAGCAGCACCTTGTTTATGAGCTGGGTGACCAGCACGGACCGGTAGACCGGATCCGGCTCGAGTTCACGGCGGGGCGCGGGTCCCTTACGAGGCATGGGTACTAGTCCTTCTTTACGCCGTAACGGCTACGAGCCTGCTTGCGATCCCGAACACCTGCGGTGTCCAGGGTGCCCCGGACGACCTTGTAGCGGACGCCGGGCAGATCCTTCACACGACCGCCGCGGACGAGCACGATGGAGTGCTCCTGAAGGTTGTGTCCTTCTCCTGGGATGTAGGCCGTGACTTCGATACCGGTGGTCAGGCGCACACGGGCAACCTTGCGAAGGGCCGAGTTCGGCTTCTTCGGCGTTGCGGTGTACACGCGGGTGCAGACACCGCGGCGCTGGGGCGAACCCATCAATGCCGGGGTGGTGCCCTTCTTCGATTTGGTTTGACGGCCCTTGCGGACCAGCTGTTGTATCGTGGGCACTCGCTACCTTCTCCGGTACTTGCGGTCCCGGTCCGCTGGGGGCGGGCCCGGGTTGTGAGCTTGTTTTCGAACGTTGTTGTGTCGAACGTGTAACTGACTGCGGAACATGCTCTGGTGAGCTGAACCTGTCTCCCGTGAAGCGACCCGAGGGCACTCGCGAGAGAAAAACTTGCGGGATTACTTGTGCTGAGTGGTTTGATGGCCGCCCGCACTCCAGGTCAGGCCGTACGGCCGAGTGGAAGCGGGGGCAAAGAACCGTTTGCGTGCACACCGGAAGAGCGATTTACACGCCAGCTAGTAAGGCTACGGCCGTCGCGAGGCGTTCACAACGGCCGGAACCGGTGGAGAATTGACAGTATCGTGGCTACCGTCCGGACCATGACCGACGGGTCCCGTGCGGAACGGTGGCTTGCGGCCCCTTCCGGCCCGCTTGAACTGCTCCGCCACCCCTATCGCCCCCGTTCCAACCTGCGGGCCTGGGACGCCGCCGACGCCTATCTGCTGCGTCACCTGGCCGAAGATCGGCCGATGGGACCGCTGCTGGTGGTCAACGACGGCTTCGGCGCGCTGACCGCAGGGCTGCGGGCCGCCGAGCCGGTTACGACGGCGGACACGACGATGGCCGAGGTGGCCATTCTGGAGAACCTGGACCGCAACGGCCTGGCCGCGGTGACGGTGATCCCCGCGGTTGACGGGCTTGCCGACGGCACCTCCCTGGCAACGGTGGTGATCAAGGTGCCAAAAAGCCTCGGCCAGCTGGAGGATCAACTCCACCGGCTCCGGCCGTACCTCGGGCCGACCACCACGATTGTCGGTGCCGGCATGGTGCGCCACATCCACACCTCGACCCTCGAACTGTTCCAGACCATCATCGGCCCGACCACCACGTCGCTTGCCGAGCAGAAGGCCCGGCTGATCCACTGCCAACCGGACCCGGATCTCGAACCGCCGGAGAACCCGTGGCCGATGGTGTGGACCCACGACGGGATAACCGTCCACAACCACGGCGGGGTGTTCTCGGCCCGCTCGGTGGACGTTGGTACCCGGTTCCTACTCGAACACCTGCCGGACACCGCCGGGCCGGTGGCAGTGGTTGATCTCGGCTGTGGCAACGGCATCGTCGGTGCGGCGACGGCCCGGGCCAACCCGGACGCTGCGGTGACGTTTGTCGATGCGTCGGCCCGAGCGGTCTCCTCGACTCGCCGGACCTGGGCGGACAACTTCGGTGACCGGGATGCCACGATCCGGCGAACCGATCGGTTGGTCAACGTGGTCGAACCGGGTTCGATCGACGTGATCGTGAACAATCCGCCCTTCCACGAGGACCGGGCCATCGGCGACGCAACCGCATGGGACATGTTCGTCGACAGTCAGGTGTCGCTTCGGCGGGGCGGCAGGCTGATTGTGGTCGGCAACCGCCACCTCGGCCATCACGCGAGGTTGAAGAAGATCTTCGGCAACTGCGAGACGGTGGCGTCCAATCGCAAGTTCGTCGTGCTGTCGGCCCGCCGCTGAACGAGGTCGTTTCCGCGCCCGCTGATCAACCCCAGTTCGGGGTTCGCTTCTCCTTGATGGCGGCGACCCCCTCGTTGACGTCGGTCCCGGCGAACCCGAGGAGCTCCAGCGCTGCGGACGCGTCGAACGTCGGTCCGGCCATCCGGAGCCAGTTGTTCATCGACAGCTTGGTCCATTGGATCGCCTGCTGAGAGCCGGCGGCAAGGGTCCGGGCCACGTCGAACGCCTTGTCGATCACCTGATCGTCGTCGACGGCCATGGAGACCAAACCGATCCGCTCGGCCTCCTCCCCGTTCATCGGTTCGCAGGTCATCAGGTAGTACTTCGCCCGGGCCATGCCGCACAGCAGCGGCCAGATGATCGCCGCATGGTCACCGGCGGCAACCCCCAGCTTGGTGTGCCCGTCGATGATCCTGGCGTTCCGCCCGCAAACCGAGATGTCGGCAAGGAGGGCGGTTGCCAGACCTGCGCCGACGGCCACCTTCTCGATGCCGGACACGATCGGCTTGGAACAGTTGATCATGTTGTAGACCAGGTCCCTGGCCTCCCGGAACGTCTCGGCCCGAACCTCCGGGTCGGCGATGATCTGCTCGATCATCGCCATGTCACCACCGGAGGAGAATGCGCCGTTGGCCCCGTGGACCACGACCACCTTGGTGTCCGGGTCGCGGTTGACCACGGTCCACACGTCGGCCAGGTCCGCATGCTTCTGCTGGTCGACGGCGTTCAGCTTGCCCGGGGTGTCCAGAATGATCCGGAGGATGCCCGGCTCGGCATAATCCATGGTGAGACCGGTGAACTGCTTGTACCGGTCCGGGTTTTCGGTTCCTGCGGTCGTGCCGTCGTCACTCATAGGAGCCGAACCTACAACGGGGTCCGAGGCAAGACCAGTTCCCGACGGTCAGAAGCGATCGATGAACCGGTCCAGGTAGCCGAGGGCGGTGATCACCCCGACCGCATTCACGATCATGTGGGCGATGATCGACGCACCGAGGCGTTCCGTGACCAGTGCGGTGATGGCAAACACCAGTGCCAAGGTGCCGATGGCCGCCAGCAGTACCACCTGGCCCCCGGAGAAGAACCCGCCGTCCGCAACGTGCAGTGGGGCGAACGCCATGATCGACACGATCACCGCAATCACGGTGCCGAACCGCTTCTTGAACGCCTGGAGGATGAGGCCCCGGAACAGAACTTCCTCGGCAACGGGGGCGACGATCACCACCGTGTATATAAGTGTCCAGAGCCACGGGCTTCCCTCGGCGTCGGTCAGCAGCTGCAGGTTCTCGCCGTCGGACTCCTCTTCGAGGCCGACGATCGCCGCGGCGATGGC
>JBCCGJ010000464.1:0-3756 GCA_039029335.1 Actinomycetota bacterium
CGAGGAGGCGGGTGATGTGCTCATAACGAGACGTAACTATAACCAGCCCCGCGGATCGGCCTCCGGCGATTCCAATGCGGGGTTCGCTCAGGACCGATGCGGTGTGAAATTCCAGACCGTCGTGGTCGTCTCGTCATCCATGAGCGCAGCGATCCGATCGATGCTGATCCGCGTCGGGACCCCGGTGCGTTTGTCGAAGTCCACCTCCATGCGGTACGAGTTGAACCCCTCCTCGATGCTGTCGAACAGACCGGCAACCGTGAGGGTACGGGCGTCGAGCGGCACGGACCGCCGGTCCGAGTCGGTGGTGACGGCACTGACCAGCTCACCGTTTCTTACGACGACGTCGAATGGGCCGACGTATTCGAGCGGGCAGAAGCAGGACCGCTGAATGGTCATGCCATACGACGTGTACCCCTGAGCGGCGAATCGCGCCCGGGCCGCCGCCAGATCGGCCGGGGTGATGTTGTGGTCACCCCCGGGATCGGGGATCGGCAGGGTGATCGTCGGCCACGGTTCGGATATCGGTGGCATCGTACTGATCGGAAGGCTGGTCACCGGGATGGTCGTTGTGGTGACGGTGCTGTCGGGTGTGGTCGTGGACGGCGGCTTTGTGGTCGTCGGCGGCCTGGTAATTGACGGCCCGGTGATCGTTGGACTGCTGATGGGCGGCAGGGTGACGGACGGGGCGGTCGGGTCCGGGATCGTTGCGGTCTCCGGAGGTTTTGTATCCGTGATCGTTGTGGAAGAAGCGGTTGGTGCGGGACCGGTCGACGGCAGGGTTGTCCGGTCCGGGTCACCGGCGACGTCGCCCCCTGCGGCCGATGTCGCCCCGACCTGGAGCAGCGCCACCGGCCGATCATCGTCATCCCCACCGCTGCTGCGGACGGAGGGCGCTGCGACCAACGTCGACGTAGCGCCGGTCACGCCGCCGGCCGACCCGCCGGCCGACCCGACCCTTTCGGTCCCGCCACCGGCGTAGAACAGGCCGAACGCCGCAACAACTATCGCGGTGCCCGCCACCAGCAGGATCTGAAGCAGTTGATCACGGCCCCGAATCCGGAATCCATCCACGTACTACAGAACGCCGAGCCGGCCGCGAACTGTACGGGACTCGAGGATTTTCCTTCCGGAACGGCTCTCAGCCTGCGGCCTGGTCACCCTCCAGGGCGGCCCGGAACCGTTCGGTGTGCTGCCGGCCGGCCTCGGCCAGGCTTTCCAGCCAGTCCGCTATCTCGCCGAACCCCTCCGCCCGGGCGGTCTCGGCCATACGGGGATAGATGTCGGTGGCCTCAGCGTGCTCTCCCGCTGCGGCCGACTCCAGATGCTCCTCCGTCGAACCCATCGGCATGCCGGTGGCCGGGTCACCAACGTCGACCAGAAAGTCAAGATGACCAACGGCGTGGCCCGTCTCCCCTTCCGCCGCGGCCCGGAAGAGTGCGGCGGCCTCCGGCTCCCCCTCCACGTCGGCCTGCTGGGCGAAGTAGAGGAACCGACGGCTCGACTCCGCCTCAAGGGCAAACGCCGCCCGCAGGTTGGCCGCAGTCTCCGATCCTCCAAGTTCGTTCATCGGTGCCTCATCTCCGGTCATCGAACGGGCGCAGGGCTGTCACAGGGTTTCAGGGCTCTCACAGCGTTGCAGGGATGTTCACAGGGTTGCAGGGATGTCACAGGTTTACTGTGTACACAGAGTCCGCCCGTATCGACACGCTCGCGCCGTACGCGTTCCGCCACACGGATCCGGTCCACCGGTCGAACGACGGAGTGGCGCACTCGACCCGGCGGAGCTCCAAAAGCCACCGCAGCCCCGGTTGGGTACCCTGAGAATCGGTGAAACGATTCGACTGGACCGTCATCCGCAGCGCGGCGACCGCGGGACTACTGGCCATCGCCCCGAGCGCAGTGCTGGCCGAGATCATCTTCGGCGACGGCCCGGCCGCACTGGCCTGGTTGTTCCTCCTGGTCATCCTGTTCGGGTTCGGTCTCGCCGGCTACGTCGCGGGTCGATTGCGACCGGACACGCCGATCGCTCACGGGATCCTGAGCGGCCTCCTCTGTTTTGTCGTGGCCCAGGCGTTCGGCTTTGCGGTGGTGCTGAGCAGGGGCGATCGGATCGCGTGGGTGGCCATTCCGCTGACCGCGCTGCTGGCCGCATCCCTTTCCGCAGCCGGTGCGCTGACCAGCGATGCCGTGCACCGCCGGGAAGTGAGAGCCAGCCCCAACCGGGGGTGAACGTGGTACCGTCGGCCCGTCGGGTGAGTTGACCGGGTGACCGCGGTCGTCCCTCGGGACGGCTGAGGAAGGTCGGGGCTCCACAGGACAGGATGCTGGCTAACGGCCAGTCGGGGTGACCCGCAGGACAGTGCCACAGAGAACAGACCGCCGTTGGATCGGCAACGATCACAGGAATGGTTGAATGGGTGGGGTATGCGCGCACCAGCGCCCGGGGCGACCCGGGCGGCTCGGTAAACCCCATCCGGAGCAAGGTCAGACGGGGCGACGGGTTGTCCGCCCCCGGGCTTTCGGGCCCGGTAGTCCCGGGTAGACCGCACAGATGGATGGTCACCGATCGGGATCCCGGCAACGGGCCCGGGAACAGAACCCCGCCTACAGGTCGACTCACCCGGCCGACAATCACCACCGTCGGAGGGGTCAGAGCGCCACGGACCACACCATGCCGAAGTGGGCAAAGGCGGCAAGAACGGTGAATCCGTGCCAGACCTCGTGATACCCGAAGGTCGACGGCAACAGCTGCGGTCTCCGGAGCGCAAACAGGATGGCCCCGACGGTGTAGAGCACCCCACCGATCACCAGCAGAGTGAACTCACCGGTGGTCAGGTGCCGGAGGATCACGGGCAGTGCACCAAGGGCGATCCACCCCAACAGGATGTACAGCACGTTGCTTGCCCGCAGCAGCCAATCGCCGGCCAGGAGCTTGAGGGCGACACCGCTGACGGCGGCAAGCCAGATGGCGGCCAGGATCGGCAGACCCCAGGACCGGGGCAGGGCCAGCAGGCATACCGGCGTGTAGGTGCCGGCGATGAGGACAAAAATCATCGAGTGATCGAGCCGCCGCATGATCCGCTGCGTCTGTTCGGTCCTGGCCAGCAGGTGGTAGGCCGCAGAGGTCCCGAACAGGAGCAGCAGGCTGGTCGCGTACACCGCCAAACCAACGGACGCCGCCAGGGAGTCGGCCACCGTCAACAGCGCCGGCGTTGCCGTCAACGCCAGGACGAACCCGACCAGGTGCAGGCGCCCCCGCCACCGGGGCCGAAACGCGCCGTCGGCAAAGGACATGACCAGAGGGCGGTTGGTCCGAGGCACGACTCAGGCGCCTCCGGTCGGGCCGGATCCCGGCTCGCCGATCTCTGCCAGGTGGGAGACGCCGTTGAACAGTCGCAGTGACGGACCCCCTCGGGCGACACCGATCTCCGTGATGGCGGCCTGGGCGACGTAGCACCGCCAGGAGATGCTGATCGGGCAGCCGAGCGCCCAGGCAACCGCCGCCTTGACCGGCGACACGTGGCTGAGCACCACAACGTCCTCCGTCGCAGCCCGCTCCAGGAGGTCGTCCAAGCCGGCATTCACCCTGGTCGCCAGTTCGTTGAACGTTTCGCCGTCGGGTGGTCGAAAGTCGGGATCGCTCCGCCACGCCGCCCAGGTCTCCGCCGGCACCTCGGACAGTGGCTGGAGATCGAAGCCGCCGTAGTCCAGCTCGATGAAACGCTCGTCGATGGCGACCGGCAAACCGAACGC
>JBCCGJ010000465.1:0-3744 GCA_039029335.1 Actinomycetota bacterium
CAGGGGGCGACCCCGCTCCGCTGATCAACTGATCACGGGAGCGGAACGGGGTCGCAACAACCCTGTTCGGCCGGTCTCACATTTCGATGGTTTCGGAGACCTGGACCTGCCCGCCGCCCTCCAGGACCGGGCAACCCTTGGCGATGGTGACGGCGTCGTCGAAGCTGTCCGCGGTGATCACGCTGTAGCCTCCCAGCTCGGCGGCCGGGCCACCATCGCTGACCGAACCGTCGGCGGCCACGGTCCGGTGGATGGTGAACGGATTGCCCCCGTCAACGACCTTGTCCCCCATCTGCTCGAACCAGGCGCCCCAGGCCGCCATGAGCTTGTCCTGCTCCTCCTGGGTCTCGGGCATGCCGGCACCACCGTGGTAGGTGAACACGTAGTTGGTCATTGTCACTCCTCCTTGTGCTGCGGGGCTTTTCCCCGCCTCTGCAGTGACGACGAACGGTTGCCGACCGAATCGACAGGTCTCTTGAAGAATTTCCGGACGGCGCGGATCAGAGCCCCGGTTTGAAGATCATCAGGAACAGCATGACCAGAAGCAGCAGGCTGAGGATCATGCCGCCCCGCTCCACCCCGGCCTCGCCGGACGGGTCACCGGCCGCCAGCAGGCGTTCACCGGGAAGGGTCTGGGTGTGGAGCACACCGTTCATCGCCACCCAGACGGTGACCGCGGCCACCAGCCAGAACTGCCTGAAGGACCAGGCCCCCTGGGAGAGGATCTGCAAGGTGAATCCGAGCAGGCCGGTGACGATCAACGCCGGACCGTGGATCCGACGACCGTTCGACATCATGTGGCCGACAATCGATCGGTGGCCGTCCTCGCCAAGCGTTTTTGTCTGACTCACGAGCCGCGGGTGGGTGAACACCGGCGCGAATGCGATCAACGCCGAGAGGATGTGCAGCAGCAGGACGATCCGATAGGGCGTATCTCCAACGGCACCGAGCACCATGCGCGGGACGCTAGCTGGGGATGCGTTCTGCGATGTCCGCCGTAACGGATCGGTAACTGGGGTCATGGCCCGGTTGCGTTTGCACCGCTGCCGCCGCTCATGTGAGGATCGCCCCCATGACCGACCGGTTGGCAGGCAAGGTAGCGATCATCACCGGGGCCGCACGTGGCCAGGGGGCCGCCGAGGCGGAGCTGTTCGCCGAGCACGGGGCAAGCGTGGTGGTGACCGATGTGCTCAGCACGGAGGGAAGCCAGGTGGCGGACGGCTGCGGTGGCCTGTTCGTCCACCATGACGTCTCCAACGAGGATGCCTGGGCCGACGTGACCGCAAAGACTCTGGAGGCCTACGGGCGGATCGACGTGCTGGTCAACAACGCCGGCATCTTTCATCAGGACAAGCTCCTGGATCACTCGCTCGAAGACTTTCGGCGGATACTGGACATCAACACGGTCGGGGTGTTCCTGGGCATGAAGGCGGTCGCACCCGCCATGATCGACGGCGGTGGCGGGTCGATCGTCAACATCTCGTCGGTCGCCGGCCTGATCGGCGCACCGCGTGCCATTGGGTACGGGGCCTCCAAGTTCGCCGTGACCGGGATGACAAAAACCGCGGCGGTCGAGCTGGCCCGCTACGGGATCCGGGTCAACTCGATCCACCCCGGGCTGATCGAGACCGACATGATGCGGCAGGTCTCCGAGAACGACGACGCTCGCCTGGACCGGATGACCAAGGGGACGCCCTACCGGCGGGTGGCCGAGCCGATGGAGATTGCAAACCTTGCGCTGTACCTGGCGTCGGACGAGTCCAGCTTCAGCAGCGGATCGGAGTTCGTGGCCGACGGTGGCATGACCGCCAACTGATCCGGCGGTCCGGCGCTTGCCCATCACGCACTAGGCTCCGGCGATGGACACCGTCATCACCAACGGCACCGTGGTCACCGGCGGGACCGAGGCCGTTGCCGACGTCGGCATCACCGACGGTGCGATCACCCACCTCGCCGGTCCGGGAACTCTGGCCGACGCAGACGGTGCCACCGTGATCGACGCGACCGGCCGCTATGTGTTGCCCGGTGGGATCGACGCCCATGTCCACCTCACCCCGCCGGGAACCGAGCCGGGATCGTGGAGCTGGGTCGACGACTTCGAGGTGGGCACCAGAGCCGCGGCCGCCGGTGGGATCACCTGTGTCGGCAACATGTCCTTCCCCCGAAAAGGCGAGCAGATGATCGCCGGGCTGGAGCGGGATCGGACCGACGCCGAAACGAACGCCATCGTGGACCACTTCCAGCACCCGGTCCTCCTCGACCCGTCCGATGAGGGCATCGCCCAGATCGAAGAACTGGCCGAGGCCGGCCACACGTCGATCAAGATCTTCCTGTCATTTCACCGCTTCGACCGCAACGTGGTCGGGTATCTCAAGGCCATGCAGGCGGCCGCGGCCGCAGGCACGCTGGTCATGGTCCACTGTGAGGATCCGGCCATCATGCACTGCTGCGGCACCGCCCTTGCCGAGGCCGGGCCGGCCCCGGGTACGTCGATCGCCGCCGACTATCCGAAAGCCAGACCGGTGGAGGCTGAGCGGATCGCCACCGAGCGGGCCGTCGGGTATTGCGCAACCAGCGGCGCACCGACCTACGTGGTCCACCTTTCCAGCAAGGCCGCCCTGGACGCCTGCCGGAAGGGCAGAGCCAGAGGTCTGCCGCTCTACGTGGAAACCAGACCGATCTACCTGCACCTCAACGAGAGCCGATTCCGGGAACCGGACGGAGCCAAATACGTTGGGGCACCGCCGCTGCGGACCGACGCGGATCGGGACGCCCTGTGGGCCGGTCTGGCCGACGGCACGGTCAGCACGGTCTGCACCGACCACGCCCCGTGGACGCTCGAGCAGAAGCTTGACCCCTCGCTCACCGCGGCAACGCTTCGCCACGGCATGGCGGAATTGGAGACGATGCTGCCGGTTCTGTGGAGCGAAGGGGTGGCGACCGGTCGGATCTCGGTTGCCCGCTTCGTCGAGCTGACCAGCACCCGCTCGGCGAAGCTCTTCGGCATGTACCCCCGCAAGGGCACCATCGCCCCGGGGTCGGACGCCGACCTGGTGGTGTGGGACCCGAACGCGACCCGGATCGTCGACGGCTCGAGCATGCACTCCAACGCCGGCTACTCCCCCTACGACGGGTGGACGGTCACCGGCTGGCCGGAACTGACCATCAGCCGGGGTGAGATCATCGCCCGCGGCAACGACGTGACCGGCGCCCCGGGCCGGGGCCGGACCGTCCTGCGAGCCCGGTTCCGCCGCCCGTAGCGACCCCATCGCGGTGATCGGGCTGCTCGTTCTACTTGTTCTGCCGGCCTTGGCCGTACTGGTGATCGGGGGATCTCTGGCGGCTCATGCAGTGGCCCGCCGTACCCGGTCACCCCGTGCCGGCGGAGATCATCCTGCCGGCGATGGGCCGACGGCTGTGGTGGTCCTTGGCTATCCGTCCCGCCGGAACGGCACCCCCCACGCCATCCAGCGGTGGCGGAGCAGGCTGGCGGTACGGACCGTGCAGGCGGTGCAGGCCGACCGGGTCGTGTTCACCGGTGGGAGTACCACCGGTGATCGGACCGAAGCGGCGGTCATGGCCGAAGTGGCGGCCCGGCTCGGCCTCGGCGATGGCGCAACAAGCGGGGTCACCGTGCTGTGTGAGGACACGTCGATCAGCACCTGGCAGAACGTGGCCAACACGATGGACCTGGTGGCGGACGCGTCGGCGGTGGTACTGGTGTCGGATCCGCTGCACGCCGCC
>JBCCGJ010000466.1:0-3708 GCA_039029335.1 Actinomycetota bacterium
CCAAGGGTTGCCCGGTCCTGGAGGGCGGCGGGCAGGTCCAGGTCTCCGAAACCATCGAAATGTGAGACCGGCCGAACAGGGTTGTTGCGACCCCGTTCCGCTCCCGTGATCAGTTGATCAGCGGAGCGGGGTCGCCCCCTGGGCGTTGACGAACATCGCGTACAGGCTGGTGGTGCCGCAGATGTAGAGCCGGTTCCGCTTCAAGCCACCGAACTCGACGTTCGCCACAACCTCCGGGACGTGGATCTTGCCGATGAGGGTGCCGTCGGGATCGAAGCAGTGGACCCCGTCGCCCGCCGAGCTCCACAGGTTGCCTGCCCGGTCGACCCGGAACCCGTCGAACACCCCGTCGGTACAGGTGGCGAACGTGGACCAGTCCCCGGTGACCGACCGACCGTCGTCCGACACGGTGTAGGCCCGAATGTCGGGCGGGCAGGCCTT
The DNA here is from genome assembly GCA_039029335.1 of Actinomycetota bacterium. GTDB lineage: Bacteria > Actinomycetota > Acidimicrobiia > Acidimicrobiales > SZUA-35 > JAHELU01. The sequence continues at coordinate 442 of JBCCGJ010000466.1, forward strand.
GCCAAGGTGGGAGACACCGGTGTCGGCCACGTACAGCAGCCGCTCGTCCGGGGAGAACGCCAGGCCGTTCGGTTTCACCATGTCGGTGATGACCGCGCTGATCGATCCGTCGGCGGGATCTATCCGGTAGACGTAGGAGCCGTCCTGTTCAGGCTCGGCGGCGTCTCCCTCGTACTCGCTGTCGATCCCGTAGGTGGGATCGGTGAACCAGAGCGAACCGTCGGAGTGGCAGACGACGTCGTTCGGTGAGTTGAGCCTGCCGCCCTCGAATCGGTCAGCCAGGACCTCCCGCCCACCGGTGTGCCCGATGCGGCTCACCGCCCGCCCCCGGTGTTCACAGCTGACGATCCGTCCGGCGAGGTCCAGGCAGTGGCCGTTCTGGTTGAACGCCGGCTCCTCGAAGACGTCGACGGAACCGGTCCGCTCGTCGTACCGCATGGTGCGGTCGTTTGGGATGTCGGAGAAGATCAGGTGCCGGGCTGCGGGGACGTAGACGGGTCCTTCGGTCCAGCGGCCGCCGGTCCACAGACGGTCGATGTGGGCGTTGTGGATCACCAGCTTGTAGAAGCGTTTGTCCAGGACTTCGATTGCCGGGTCAAGAGCCATGGCCGAGTTCTACCACGGAACACGGGCTTCGCCGACCTGCGCCTCAGCGGTCCCGGTAGAAGAACAGCGCGTTGCCGTCCGGGTCGTACACCCCGAACTCCCGGGTCCCCCAGTCGGTGTCGGCCACGGTCTTGCCGTCCAGGACCGAGCTCGCAGCGCTGATCTCGGCGAACAGCTCGTCCGGGTCGTCGACCAGAAACCGGTAGGCGCTGCCGTCTACGCCGTCGGCCCACTCCTGGTCGCTGTGCCACTGGAGGTGTAACTCGACGTGGTCTCGGCCGATGCCGCCGTAGTTCGGGTCCGGCCCGTCGTCGGCGAAGAGCGCCCGGAAACCAAGATGTTCGGTGTACCAGGCCATGGAACGCGGCACGTTTCGGACGTTGAGCACCGGATGGACCGATCGGAGTTGGGCCATGGTGGAGCCTAACTCCGTTTGCTACAACGGTGCGGATGACCGAGCTGCTTGGGCCTGTCCCGTTCGACTACCGGGTTCGGGTTCCCGAGGGTCCGCTCCGCCGGCTGGTCGAGTCGATCTGGTACGCCAGGGGCACCGTGCCATACACCAGGGAAAAGATCGCCCCGACCGGTTCAACGGTTGCGGTGTTTGTCCTCGGCGACCCCATCAAGCAGACAGCGGACAATGGTGAGGCACCGCCGGTGGTGTCCGAGCGGGGGTTCCTGATCGGGCCCCATGATCGGCCGACGGTCAACGAGCCGCTCGGGGAGACGTTTGCGGTCGGCATCGTCTGCACACCGGTCGGTTGTCGACCGGTGTTCGGTGTCGACCCGGCTGACATCGCCGGTCGGGTCGCGCCGATCGAGAGCGTCTGGCCGACGGCCCGCGTCATCGGCCGAGCGCTCCGAAATGGCTCGGCCGGGGGGACGCCGCCGGGTCCGGACGAGATGCTGGACGTGGTCGAGGCGGCGGTCGTCGACGGACTTGATGATGGCGTGGCCGGCATCGACCGCTGCACCAGGGCGGTCCGGCTCCTGGAGGAGGATCCGACCAGGAGCATCGGTGATCTGGCGGCCGAGTTGGCTGTGAGCCACGGCCACCTCGACCGCGAATTCACCCGGGTGGTCGGGCTGAGCCCGCGGGTGCTCGGCCGCCTGCTTCGGATGCGGTCGTTGCTGAGCCGGATCGACGTTCGGGGCGAGGTGGGGTGGTCCGATCGCGCGGCGGAACTCGGCTGGTATGACCAGGCCCACCTCATCCGGGACTTCAAACGCCACACGGGTGTCACCCCGACCCGATACCTGGAAGCCCAACGGGCCTCCTACACGACGGTCGAGGCGGGGGATGCCGCCGGGTTCGTCCCGGAGCCCTGACCACGCACGAGCGAACGACCCGAGCTGACGACCCGCTGCCGAGTCCGGCCGGAACTGTGAAATCCGTCCAATACCCGGATGCGGTTCTTTGGCGATACTGCCACCGCAGAAGTCCGAACGACGAACACTTGGAGAGCTCCGTGGCAGATCCGGCGGCCCAGGCCGCAGCCCAGCTGAAGAACATCGAGACGGCCACCGGTAAGACCGTGGTCCAGTTCACCGACCTGATCCGCTCGGCCGGTTTGGAAAAACACGGCAAGATCGTGGCCTATCTCAAGAGCGAGCACGGTCTGACCCACGGCAACGCCAACCTGCTGGCCCACAAGGTTCGGGAGGAACTCGAGGGTGGGCCCGCAGCCGACGCCGATCTGCTGGCCGCCCAGTACGAGGGGAGTAAGGCCGGTCTGCGACCGATCTACGAGCGGCTCGCCGAGGTGGCCAACAGTCAGGGCACCGACGTCGGCCAGGTGATCCAGAAAACCGGGGTGAGCTTCTGCCGGAAGAAGCAGTTCGCCCTTGTCCAGGCCCCATCGTCGAAGCGGATCCAGCTGGGTCTGAACCTGCCGGTCGACCCGGACGATCCACGGGTCAGGGCGGTGTCCGGGATGTGCAGCCACCGGGTGGACATCACCGACCTCGACCAGGTCGACGCAGACGTCGAAGGGTGGATCAACGCGGCGTACCAGTCCGCCGGCTGACTCCCCGCCCGTCGGCAGGGCGGGCCGCCCCTCCACCGTTTCCCGGGACGCACACGCGCGACGCAAATGTGTCCACGTGGCCCCAGGAAACTAGCGTGCTGCGAAAGCACGGAGGAGCCAGACGGTGAACAAGGATCGAGTTGTTGTGGTGACCGGTGCCGGGTCCGGGATCGGTCGGGCCTCGGCCGAGCTGCTGCACGAGCAGGGCGCCCAGGTGGTGGCCGTCGACCTGACCGACGACATACTGGCCTGGACCGCCGACCATCCCGGAATGCTTCGAGTGCCGGGGAGCGTGGCCGACCAGTCGACCAACGAAGCAATGGTGGCCGCAGCGACCGAAGCGGGCGGCCGGTTGGACGCCATGGTGCTCAACGCAGGGGTGGTGGGCCAGGGCGACATATCACGTGGCTCCATGGAGGACTTCGACCGGATGATGGAGGTCAACGTGCGAGCCGTCGCCCTCGGGCTGAAGGCCGGCCTGCCGGTCATGGGGGACGGCGGATCGGTGGTCATCACCGGATCGGTCTCCGGGATCGCAGGCGACTCCGGACTCTTCGCGTACAACGCGTCGAAGGGGGCGGTCGTCAACATGGCCAGGGCGGTGGCGCTGGACGTCGCCCATCGGGGCATCCGG
>JBCCGJ010000467.1:0-3708 GCA_039029335.1 Actinomycetota bacterium
CTGCCGCTCGACGTCCTGATCGGTGCGGTCGGCGATGCCAACGGCAACCACCTGCACTCGGTGTCAAACGGGATCGACCCCCGCCCCGTCGAGCCGAACCGGAAGACGAAGTCCATCAGCCATGAGGAGACGTTCAGCAATGACCTGCGCAACCGCGGTGAGTTGCAGCGGGAACTGGTGCGGCTGTCCCAGTCGGTCGGTTCCCGATTGCGGAAGGCCGGACTCCGGGGAAAGACGGTCAACCTGAAGCTGCGGCTTGCCTCCTTCGAAACGCTGACCAGGGCCGAGACGTTGGCGCGGCCGACGGACTCCGGTCAGGAACTGCAGGTGGTGGCGGGCCGCCTGCTCGACGGGTTGGTCGACAGCCATCACGTCCTGGATCAGGGGGTGCGGTTGCTCGGTGTCGGAGCGTCGGGCCTCACCGAGCAGGTGGCCGATCAGCTGTCGTTCGACGACCTGTTCGAATCCGGATCGGCGGGCACTGACGCGGCGAAGACCGGCGATCGATCGGGCGAGTCGTGGCGGGCGGCCGACAGCGCAATCGACGCGATCCGGGATCGGTTCGGGCCGGGGGCCATCGGTATGGCCACCCTGGCCGACGGGTCAGGCCGCCTCAGCCCGAAGCGGGTTGGGCAGCAACAGTGGGGCCCCGATGCCACCGGCGGGACGTCCCCCTCCGACGAGGAGACTCCGGCGACGGATGCCGAAGCGGCGGGTGGAACCGGGGCCGGGGAGCGGGCCGAGACACCGGATTCCGGGTCCGATGTCTGCGAAACGCCACAATCTGATTAGTCTTGGGAACACCGCCCGACACGGATTGGATCACCAAAGGACACCACACGAATCCAAGAAATTTCTCGCCGGACCCGATGAAAACCGGGTTTGGCGCCGATTTGGGAAGGATTCCGTTGTTGCCTGCGTTGTTCCTGTCAACCGAATGCGCGAAACTAAGGTAGGCACCGGGGAATGGGCTTGAGGCTGAAGGAATAAGCGAATGCCATTGTCAGAAGACGAGCAGCGGATTCTTGCAGAGATAGAGAAGAACCTTCACGAGAGCGATCCACAACTCGCGCGGGAAGTCAGCGAGACCACTGTCTACCGTCATGCCCTTGGTTCCCTGAAGTGGTCGGTGCTCGGGTTCATCCTCGGCATCGCCGTCATGATCGCCACCCTGCAGATTCACTACCTCGTCGCCTTCGGCGGGTTCCTGTTGATGCTCGCCAGCGCAATCGGTTTCGAGCGAAACCTTCGCCTGATGGGGAAGGCCGGCGTCGATCAGTTCTCAAAGGCGTTCCGGGCCGCGAATCCGCAGAACCGTCGGGACAACGACAAGGCGGGAGAGCCGGACCCCGAGGTCGACTGATCCCGTTCGCCGCCACGATCAAGCGGATCGTCGTGGCTCACCGAACCAGCAGCATCACGTCAGGGCCGACCGAACAGGTCGGCTCTTTCGATTCCCGGACGGCCGCCGTTCCGGAGCCCGGTTCGTCTTCCCGGTAAACGGCCGCCCAGCGGGCCGTTGACCGCCTGACGGCTCTGCACTGCGTCCGTCCTTGTCACCCCGCTCACGTGTACGGGCTGAGCAGCGCGTTCTGGCCCGTGCCGGCGCCGTTACGCATGCCGGCGCACACTGGAAAACGCGTGGGGTCAGGGCATCAGCGGCCGGCGCCGACCGGTTCCCGGACCTCGTCATCGGCGACCTCGGGGAGGTCGATCGTCTGCCGGGCGCTCACCGTCTCGGTGATGACCCGCTGGCGGGATTTGATCAGTCGACGGGGGTCGAGGAGCCGGAGCCATCGGGTGGCGACGGGAATCCGGCTGTTGACCGACGACTCCACCGTTCTGGCGATGTTGTCCGCCTGCTCGGCGCTGACATCGGACACGCCGTCCGGGTGGAACCTGGCGATGGTGGCAAGACCGGCCAACTCCCCAAGCCGATCGGAGGGAACTCGGCGGTCCCGGTCGAGGCGGGCCGCGAACTCTGTCCGTGTCTCGGACGGGGACCGGCTTGCTTCGTAGCCGAGCTCGAGCGTTTCAACCGCTTCGGCCCAGGCCGTCTCCACCCGCCGGGCCGGTGTGTTCGCCCTGCTCCGCCTGGTCCGGCGGCGTAGGTACCAGGCCGCGGGGAGGCCGATCAGGTAGGCCAGCACGGCCGTGATCACACCGATCAGCCGCCACGGAATGTCCACCCCTTCGTCGGCGACGCTGGTGACGTTCCCGGCGTCGAGGCCCTCGTCGAGGGCTTCGAAGTCGAAGCTGGTGTCCGGTCCGCCGAGATTGGGGTCCGTTGGGATGGTGGTGGTGGGCTGGCCCGGCTGATCGGGCTGTACCAGCGAATCCTGCATGGCCGGGACGCCGGTGTAGCTGACTGCACCGGGAAGGCCCCGACCGGGCGTCGGTTCGAAGGCGACCCAACCGTGGTCGTCGAAGTAGATCTCCGGCCAGGCGTGGGTGTGGCGGCCGGTCACCCGGTAGGTGGTCTTGCCGGTCTCCGGGTCGGAGGCGATCGGATCACCCCAGGTGAAGCCGGTGGCGACCCGTGACGGGACACCGAGGCTTCTGGCCATCAGGGCGAACGTTCCGGCGAACTGCTGGCAGAACCCCTCTCGTTCCTCGAGGAACTGTTCGATCGGGTCACCTTCACGCGGGCCGAGGCGGACGTTGTAGTTGTAACCCTGGAAGTGGTCCTGGAGGGCCCGCATCTGCCCGTACCGGGTGGTCTGGCCTGCGGTGATCTCCCGGGCCAGGGCACCGACCTGGGGCGAAATGTCCGCCGGGAGGCCAAGATAGCGTTCGGCGATCTCGGGTGGGACGGCGTTCGAGCCCGCCTCCAGCTCGCCGACGTTGAACGCCGGAACGGTGGACTTGAGGGTGTAGGAGACACCGTCGCTGTTGTCGATGCCGTTGGCCACCGTCAAAGAGCTGTTCTCGGCGTTCCAGGTGACCTCGGCCGTCGACTCCACGATTTCCGACGGGGCGAACGCCGCGGGCAGCCAGATCGCCGCCAGCGCGCTGATGGTGTAGTCCTGTGTCACCTCGGAGGTCTGACCCTCGTAGGTGCGCTGTCCGGGAAGCCTGCCCGTCTCCGGGGAGAAGTCGCCGGCGACCTTCCAGATGTCGTCCTCATAGGTGTCGAGGCCGGCGATCCGCCAGTAGCTCGGTTCGTCCGCCGCGACCGTGAACAACTCCTGGCTGGTCTGGCTGACCAGGCGGGAGCGGATGTTGACAAACGGGCTGACAACGACCCGGGTGGGGTCACCCTGATCCCTGAAGCTGTAGACCGCATCCGCGCCGGCGCCCGGCAGCTGGCCGCCGAACAGACCGCCGGCGATGACCGCAAAGGCGGCAACGACCGCACCGGTGGTACCGATGCTGATCGGTCCTCGCCGGTGATCGTTTGCCAGCCACACGCCGCGCTGGAGCAGGTTGGCCGCCCGCTGGCTGACCGCCCACGCTGCGACCGCAGCACCGAAGACCACGGTGGACAGCACCTGGTTCCCGCCTGCGCTGACCGGCGGGATGGACGTGAAGATGAACAGCAGGCCGCTTGGCAGCACCGGCTCGAACGCCAGGCGGAGCCGCATCGCCCCCCAGTCGGTCAGGAACGCCATGATCCAGGCCCCGATCATCGCCGCCGCAACAAATGGCTGCAGGCCGGGTACCGGCGTCTTGAGTTCCTGGAAGTTGAGGATCAGCTCGTCGAAGAGC
>JBCCGJ010000468.1:0-3683 GCA_039029335.1 Actinomycetota bacterium
ACGGCGTCCTGCATCTTCATTCCGGCTCCCGGCGTCCAGGGCGCGGTCCTGGAGGCGGCCGAAGCCGGCATCGAATTCATCGTGGCCATCACCGAAGGTGTGCCGGCCCACGACGAGGCATACTTCTTCAACAAGCTGAAGAACGACTTCCCCAATACCCGACTGCTCGGGCCGAACTGCCCCGGCATCATCAGCCCCGGCAAGTGCAACATCGGCATCACGGCAGGCCACATCGCCAAGGAGGGCGGCCCGGTCGGCATCGTCAGCCGGTCCGGCACCCTGACCTATCAGGCGCTGTACGAGTTGAAGCAGAAGGACATCGGTGTCACCACCTGTGTCGGCATCGGCGGCGACCCGGTTCCGGGGACCAGCTTCATCGACTGTCTTGAGGCGTTCGAAGCGGACCCGGACACCAAGGCCGTGATGATGATCGGTGAGATCGGCGGCTCCGCCGAAGAGGAAGCGGCGGAGTTCATCAAGAACAAGATGACCAAGCCCGTCTCCAGCTACATCGCCGGTGTCACGGCCCCTCCGGGGAAGAAGATGGGCCACGCCGGCGCCATCGTCTCCGGCGGCAAAGGCACCGCCCAGGCGAAGATGGAAGCCCTGACCGACGCCGGGGTTCGGGTTGGCAACAACCCGACGGAAGCCGGTGAGCTCATGGCCGAAATCGTCGCCGCCCTGTAGGAATCCGTTGGCGGTCGATCACTCCGTCCCGGGCGATCGGCGGCCCCCAACAGGCGCGGCCGCAACCGCCGCCGTGTCCTGCACCATGTGCGGAACCCTGTCCCGCACCGTGTTTAGCTTCCTGTCCGCTCGGCTCGGCGCCATCGTTGTGGCGTTGGCCGTTGCGGTTGCGGCGTGCGGCGGTGCCGGCGCATCCGATGGCGGGGAGGACGGCGCGGACGGTATCGAAACCGTCGACGCCGCGGACGCCGCCCGGGCCAGGGCGGAACTGGGGCTCGGCGGCGACGACTCGGGAGACGGGTCGATCGATACAGGGAGCGACGCCACCGACCCGGACGACGGGGTGGCCACCACGGTCACCACGTTTGCCGTTGTGCCGGAGGAGACGGTGCCGCCGAACCCAGGGGAACCGGTGGTCCTGACCCCGACGGGGGTGCTGGTCGGCGTTGCCGGCCGGACCGATGACGGGGTTGTGGTGGAGACCCCGTGCGGCAGCCTGGCCCTGATCGACTTCGCCCAACCGGTCGAGGCGCCGCAGGTGGTGATCGATCCCGGTCACGGCGGTGACGAACCGGGGGCCACCGACATCCCGGATCTCAGCGAGGCAACCCTGAACCTGGCCGTGGCCCGCCAGACCCGCGATGTCCTGGGTGCCAGATCGATCAGCGCCGTGTTGATCCGGGATGCCGACTACCGGATTCCGCTGCGCCAGCGAGCGGCGCTGGCCGATCTGATGGCCCCGCAGGCCTTCATCTCGATCCATCACAACAACGGCGCATCCCGCCAGTCCGAGACACCGGGCACCGAGGTGTACGTGCAGAACGGATCCGAGGTGTCGAAGCGGCTCGGCGGGCTGCTGTACGAGGAGGTGCTCCAGGCGCTTGACCAGTTCGATGTCGACTGGACCGCTCGCGATGACGCCGGGGTGTTGGTGGTCCTGAACGGCGACGGTGAGGATGCCTATGGCATCGCCCGCTACCCGACCACACCGACGGCGCTGATCGAGTTGGCCTACATGGGCAACCCGTCCGAAGCCGAGTTGCTGGCCACCGCCGAGTACGTGACCGCCGCCGCCGTGGCGTTGGCCGACGGGATCGAACGGTTCCTGACCACCAGCGACCCGGGCTCCGGGTTCATCGAGACCCCCCGGACCTTCGACCCCACAAGCACCAGCGGCGGTACAACCGGCTGCACCGATCCGCGGCTCCAGTAACATCTGCCGTTTTTGGCAGCGGTCCGGCGGGCCGGCCCGTTCAGGTCAGCGGATCGCCGCCAGTACCCGCCGGTAGGGGTCGAGTCTGGCGCCGTGGCGTGGGTGCTCGGCAAGTTGCTCGGCGACCAGCCGGAAGATCAGCGCCCGACCGAGCAGGTCACGGTCCGTCCGGTCCGCCGCGAACGCCGAGCTGAGGCTGGTGTCGGCGCCGTGCCAAAGGACGGCGTCGGCGATCACGATCGCTGCGGCAAGACGGGGGTGCCGAAGGTAGGGCGATACGTCGAGTATGACCGGGCAGCCGTCGGTGTCGACAAAGACGTTGCCGGCCAGGTCTCCATGGATGACCTGGCGCTCGGTGCTCGGTGCCGGGTCAAGGAACCGGCCGATCGCCGACCGGACCTCGGCGGCCTCCGGTGACAGATCGACCTCCTGCTCCTGCCAGGCGACACGGTCCGCTACCGCCCATCGATGGGTCCGCCGCGCAAGCCCCAGGGCACCATCGGTGAGTTGACGGCTGGCGGCTTTACCGAACCGAAGCCCCCACTCGATGATGTCGGTCCAGCGTGGCGCTGCCGGTCGCAGGCCCGGGACGAACACCGAGGCGATCCAGCCGTCTCCGACCCACTGGCCGGCGGTTGTCCGCAGCGGAGTTGGGATCCGGAAGCCGTCCGGCTCCAGCCCGGCGAGCATCCCTTGAACCCACGCCGACTCCGCGTCGTCGTGAACGGCCTTGACCACCACGTCCCCGATGCGAAACGCACGGCCTTCGCCGCCCGCCAACGGTACGGCGGCACCGCTCGCTCCGAACGCCCGGCAGACGTGGGCCGGCGGGGTCATCGTCCCGGCCGTCGACGTCTCAACGGACGCCATCGGTCATGGAGTCCTCGAGTGCCCGAGCGGTCTCCAACAACGTCGGCCGGGACTTCTCAGTGGCCACGGCAAGCAGACAGACACAGGCCGAGTAGAGGGCCCTGGCGCGGAAGCCGTCCGCGTCAAGCCGGTTGCGGGCCCAGAGCAGTGCGGCGCGGTGGAACCCGTCGTAGGCCTGGGCCGCCAAGAGATCGGCCCGCAGGTGGGGGTGCAGTTCTCCCCGGTCCATCGCCTCCTGTATGGCGACCCGGTGCCGTTCGACCGCCATCGGTGTGGTCCGATGTTCTCCGCCGCGTCCCTGCTCCTGGGCAAGGAGCGCGGGTCTGGTGGTGGCGGCTCTGTCCAGTACCTGCTCGACACCGTTCACGGCCAGCGCCAGAACCCGTTCGATCGGTTGCTCGTGGCCATCGTTCCCGTCGAGGGACCGGTCGAGCTCGTCGAAGAAGCCGTGGCACAACGCGGCCCGGATCTCGTCCTTGGAACCGAAGTGGTTGTAAAGCGTGGGAACCGAGACGTTTGCGGCGTCGGCCACCTTCCGCATCGACCACCCGCTGACACCATCTTTGGCGATGAGCCGACGGGTCGCCGCGAGGATCTGTGCTCGACGCCGCTCTGCGTTGTCCTCTCGAAGGCCCATGGCAAAAGAGTGTAACAGCGTTAAAAAGATTGTACGATGTTTAACTCTTCCACGGTGATCTTCGCGCAAGATCATTCGACGACCGAGAGGGACCCGAGATGTCAAAAGGAATTGGCCTGAGCGAGGAACTGCAGTCGTACATCGTCGCCCACGGGACACCCCCGGACCCGGTGCTGACCCGCCTGCATGAAGAACAGGCTGAATATCGGTCGTCTCTAGGCGCTTTCCTCCATGTGGACGTAACGCTGCGACAGCTCCACGGCCTGGCGGTGAACC
>JBCCGJ010000469.1:0-3631 GCA_039029335.1 Actinomycetota bacterium
ACCTCGCGGTCATCCTCGGTGGGAGCGCCCAGGCCAATCTGGAGATCGTCGAGGAGTCCGAGCGGGATCTGCTGCGGGCCGAGCTGCTGGCCATCCCCCTGACCACGATCATCATGCTGCTGGTCTTTCGCAGCGTGGTCGCCGCGCTGTTGCCGCTGGTGGTCAGCGCCGTGGCCGTCGCCGGCACCGCAGCGCTGTTGAAGGGGTTGTCGGAGGTCACGCTGGTCTCGATCTTCGCGCTCAACCTGACCACGGCGCTCGGCCTGGGGATGGGGGTCGACTTCAGCCTCTTCACCATCTCCCGATGGCGGGAGGAACGGGCGGGTGGCGCGTCGAACGACGACGCGCTCCGCACGACGATCAACCGGGCAGGCCGGTCGATCCTGTTCAGCGGCATGACAACGGCCGCCACCCTCGCGGCGCTGCTGCTGTTCGACTATCCGCTGTTGGAGTCGCTGGCGTACGCCGGGTTTGTGGTGGTCGCCCTGGCCACGTTCGGGGCGCTGTTCGCCCTGCCGGCAACGATCGCCCTCCTCGGCGATCGGGTAGAGCGGTTCCCCATCGGCCGACGGGCCGCCGCCGAGCGGCCGGCCGTTGAAGATGGCGTCTGGTATCGCATCGCCCGGCGAGTCATGGCCCGCCCGATCCTCACCATGGTGGTGGTTGGCGGCATCCTGCTGCTCCTCGGGTCGCCGTTCCTCCGGGCGGAGTTCGCCATCCCGGACGACCGGGCGCTGCCGCAGTCGTCCGATTCTCGTCAGGTGGCCGACCAACTCCGATCGAACTTCGACAGCCGACAGTTCGGTGCGCTTGCGGCCGTCAGCACGGGACCGGTGACCGATGCCGAGCTCGCCGACTACGCCGCCGCAGTACAAAACGTTCCGGGGGTGGCCGCGGTCAACACCGTCATGGGGGACGGCGCCGCCTGGGTCTCGATCGTGCCGAACCTCGAACCGATCTCACTCGATGCCGAAGAAATGGTGGCCGAGATCCGCAGCGTGCCGGGCGCCGAAGCGTTCCAGGTCGGCGGGGAGTCGGCCAGGCTGGTCGACAACAAGCAGGAGCTGCGGTCGAAGCTCGTCCCGGTTGTGATCTGGGTTGTGGTGGTCGTTGCGCTGCTGCTGTACCGCAGCTTCGGCAGCGTCCTGCTGCCGATAAAGGCGATCCTGTTGAACCTGCTGAGCCTGACCGCGGCCTTCGGGGCGATCGTCTGGATCTTCCAGGACGGGCGGCTGACCGGCCTGTTGGGCTTCACCCCGACCGGACTGACCGACGCCCAGACCCCGATCCTCATCTTTTGCATCGCCTTCGGCCTGTCCATGGACTACGAGGTCTTCCTTCTGTCCCGGATCAATGAGGAATGGGACCGAACCGGCGATTCGGAGCGGGCGGTGGCCGTCGGCCTGCAACGGACCGGCGGCATCATCACCGCCGCCGCCGTGCTGATGGCGGTGGTGTTCCTGTCGTTCGCCTCCGGGCGGGTGGCCTTCATCCAGCTGGTCGGCATCGGTTTGGCGCTGTCGATCATCGCCGACGCCGCGTTGGTCAGGACGTTCCTGGTACCGGCGTTCATGGCGGTGGCGGGCCGTTGGAATTGGTGGTCACCGGGCCGGAATTACAATATTGAACCAGCGAGTACAACAGAGCGACCGCCGACGCTCGAGAGGGAGTTGTTATGACCGAGACGATCGAGCGGGACGGCACCGCACGGGTGCAACCGGCCACCGTCGGCAGCAGGCTGCTGTCCGTCGGTGCGGCGCTACCGGACGACGTGCTGACGAACAGGGACTTCGAGGCCATGTTCGACACCAGCGACGAGTGGATCCGGACCAGAACCGGCATCGCCGAACGGCGGGTCGGCAGTACAACGACCGAGCTGGCCATCAGGGCCGGTCGCCAAGCCCTCGAACGGTCCGGCCTGGACCCGGACCTGATCGACCTGGTGATCGTGGCCACCCAGACGCCGGACGACCTCTGCCCGTCCACTGCGGCCGGAGTCCAGCACGCCCTCGACCTGACCTGCGCAGCGTTCGACCTCAACGCAGCGTGCGCCGGGTTCTCCTACGGCGTGGTCACCGCCCACTCGCTCCTCCAAACCGGCACCCGGGCCGCGCTGATCATCGGCGTGGACCGGATGACCGCGGCGACGAACTACGAGGACCGCTCGACCGCCATCCTCTTCGGCGACGGTGCGGGCGCGGTGGTCCTCCAGGCGTCATCGTCTGCGGAGCGCGGCGTTCAGGCGTGGGACACCGGTACCGACGGCAGCAGGCCGGACATCCTGGCCAGCCCGATCAAGGATCGGGTGATCACCGGGGTGGAGATGGACGGCAAGGCGGTGTTCAAACACATGGTTCGCTACGTCGAGCAGTCGGCGGCCGCCGCCGTGAAACGGGCCGGTCTGACCTTCGACGACATCACCGTTGTCCTGGCCCACCAGGCAAACCAGCGCATCCTGGACACCGTCGCCGACCGGCTCGAGGTCGATCGCTCGAAGTTCGTTTCGGTGATCGAATGGACCGGTAACACGTCCGCCGGGTCGGTGCCCCTCGCCCTCGATCATGCGGTCGGCGATGGCCGAGTAAACCCGGGGGACAACCTGCTGTTGCTCGGCTTCGGCGGCGGACTGTCGTGGGCCAGCACGGTGGCGGTCTGGCAGTAGGCCAGGCGCAAATCCTTCAAATATGGCACTGAGCCTTGTGTTTGGTGAGTGGCGACGCGTAAGTTCGCGACGTCCAGCAACAATAATCACCATGGGGGAACAGCCATGAGACTTGACTTTGCTCAGCATCATTTGATGCATATGAGCCGCCGAGACGCGATCAAAATGGGAGCGGGTGCGGCAGCGGCGGCAACCGCGGCGTCCGTCGTCGGCGAGGCGGCCACGGCATCGGCGGCCGGTGCCAACAGCCGCTACACCGACGAGATGTTCGACTTCGAGGCGGTGCAGGAAGGCGCCTGGTTCCCCGGACCGTACGGCCCGGACGACCAACGGGGCACCTTGAACGAGATCACCCCGAACCGCACCGCGTGGGCCACCAGTCGGTTGATGGGTGGGCCGGTCACCGCCTACCAGCTCGGTGAGGAGATGTTCAACGGCTTCCCGGCGTTCCCCAGCGACCCGCCGCGGCTGCACGACATGAACCTCTACGTCTTCGGGTACGAGGCGCCGCAGGAGTTCGTCGACGGTGGTGGCATCCAGTCCTCGCCGCTGCCGTTCGGCGTCAACAACGTGACCGGCCACGAGGAGCGTTTCAAGGAGAACTTCACGTTCCAGATCGCCACTCAGGTCGACGGGCTCAACCACGTCGGTGTCGGGCAGATGTACTACAACGGCAACCAGGCCTTGGACTTCATCACCCCGACCGGCACAACGGTGCTCGGTAACGAGACCATGGGCCCGATCGCCACACGCGGCATCATCCTCGACGTGGTCGGGCTGAAGGTTGCGGCGGGGGCAACCGACGACTTCTTCATCGCCCCCAACGGCGAGCCGGTGCTGCGGGACAACTACCGCATCACCATTGACGACATCGAGAACTGCCTGTTCCGTCAGCGGATCAGCCCGGCCATCCGGGCCGGTGACATCCCGATCTTCCACACCGGTTGGACCCACCTGGTCAAGGCCGAC
>JBCCGJ010000470.1:0-3603 GCA_039029335.1 Actinomycetota bacterium
CGCGGACGGCGCAGGATCGACAACGGGCGCCGCCGGCTGTGAGCCGGACTGCACCGGCGCAACGCCGGGCGCCGGAGCGGCCGACGGCGGCTCCACCGCCACGGTCGCCGGCCAGGCCGGGGCGGACGCCGGAACGCCGACAACGGTCTGCGCCACCGCCCAGGTGACCAGCTCGACCGCCGTCACCACCACAACCGTGGCCGTCACCCCCACCGTCGCCGGTTCCGCCACCAACCAGCTGCCGGAGACCCCCGCGGCCGACGCGGTCGCAGGCGCACCAAGCTACACCGGGTGATCGCCCGCCGCATCGGAGCAACCGTCGCCGCGATCGGTCTGCTCCTCGCCGCTTGCGGCGCCGACGATCCATCGGGTGTCGTCGGCCAATCGGGAGGTGCCGCTGCGGCCCCGGACGGACAGGCATCGGAAACGGATCGGCCGGGCGCCACCGAACCGGGGTCGGCTGCTGGCGGCGGTTCGGAAGCCGGGGCGCTTCAGCCGACGGTGGATCCGGACACGGCCCCCGTGGTGGTCGGTCACGTGATCGGTGATGGAATCGTGGCCTACGAGCGGCCGGACGACACCAGCCGACCCGTCGTCGAGCTGTCCAACCCGACCGCCGTCGGCGGTCCGCTGGCCTTCAGACTGGTTTCAACCGAACCACCGACCGGGCCCTGGGCCGAGGTCTATCTGCCGGTCCGGCCGAACGGGTCGACCGGCTGGGTCCGGACGGAGTTGCTGACGCTTACGGCGAACCCGTACCGGATCGAGGTCGACCGGGCCACCCACTCCCTCCGGGTGCTCCATCGGGGTCAACCGTGGTTGGAGACCGAGGTGGCGATCGGTACCGGAGCGACACCAACCCCGGTGGGGGAGTTCTACATCATCGAGCTGCTGCAGCCGCCGGACCCCGGTGGGCTCTACGGCCCCTTCGCCTTCGGCCTCTCCGGATTCAGTGAGACGCTGACCAGCTTCGCCGGTGGAGACGGGGTGATCGGCATCCACGGCACGAACCAACCGGAGGCGATCGGTACCGACGTCAGCCACGGCTGCATTCGGGTGGAGAACAACGTCATCAGCACGCTGGCCGGTGTGATTCCCCTCGGCACGCCGGTCCGGATCACCTGAGCGCACGCCGAACCCGCCCGCCCCGCGTCGTCGCCGGGACCGGGGGTCCCGTTTCGGTCGCTCAGCTGTTCTGGCGCCGCTTCTGGATATTGGCCCACTCGTCCCGGAGGCCGACGGTCCTGTGGAAGACCGTCGCATCGTCGAGATCGGCGGCGAAGTAACCGAGCCGTTCGAACTGGACGACCTGCCCCGGTGCCACGTCAGCCAGGGCCTGTTCAACCTTGGCGTCGGTCAGCGTCTCTCGGGAATTCGGGTTGAGGGTGGACAGCGGATCCGTATCGTCGGATCCGGGATACGGGTCGGTGAGGAGCCGGTCGTAGAGGTTGACCGTCCTGGTCAGCGCATGGGCTGCGGAGACCCAGTGGATGGTGGCTTTCACCTTGCGCCCGTCCGGGGTGCTACCACCCTCGCTCTCCGGGTCGTAGGTGCAGAAGACCTCGGTCGGGTTGCCGTCGGCATCGGTGGTGACGTCGGTGGCGGTGATGTAGTAGCCGGCCCGGAGGCGAACCTCCCGGCCGGGGGTGAGCCGGTAGTACTTGGGCGGCGGTTCCAGCTTGAAGTCGTCCTGCTCGATCCACAGCCGGCCGGTGAACGGCACCTTGCGGGTCCCGGCCGATTGGTCCTGCGGGTTGTTGATGGCCTCGACCATCACCTCCAGGTCCTCCGGCCAGTTGGTGATGGTGACCTTGATAGGCCGGAGCACCGCCATCCGCCGGAGCGCCGTCTCGTTCAGCTCCGTCCGGATGAAGGATTCGAGCAGCTCGATGTCGTGGACGCTGTTGGTCCTGGCAACACCGATCTTGTCAACGAAGGCCCGAATGGCCGCCGGCGGATACCCTCGGCGGCGGAGGCCGCTGAGCGTTGGCATGCGCGGGT
Source organism: Actinomycetota bacterium (assembly GCA_039029335.1). GTDB lineage: Bacteria > Actinomycetota > Acidimicrobiia > Acidimicrobiales > SZUA-35 > JAHELU01. The sequence continues at coordinate 2,002 of JBCCGJ010000470.1, forward strand.
CATCCCACCCGTCGACCGAACGCTCCTCCACCAGTTGGGCCAGCTTCCGCTTTGACAACACGGTGTGGGTCAGGTTGAGCCGGGCGAACTCGGTCTGCTCCGGTTTCTCGTACGGCAGGTCGAGCTGGTCGAGGCACCAGTCGTACAGGGCTCGATGGTCGGAGAACTCAAGCGTGCACAGCGAGTGGGTGATGCCCTCGATCGCATCGGACTGGCCGTGGGCCCAGTCATAGGTGGGGTAGATGATCCAATCGTCGCCGGTCCGGTAATGGTGGGATCGACGGATGCGGTAGAGGATGGGGTCCCGCAGCTGCATGTTCTCGTGCTGCATGTCGATCTTTGCCCGCAGCACCTTCTCACCATCGGCGAACTCGCCGTCCCGCATCCCGCGGAACAGCGTGAGGTTCTCTCCGGGGTCCCGGTCCCGGTGAGGGCTTTCGATCCCCGGTTGACCGAACCCGCCCCGCTGGGCGGAGATGGTATCCGAGTCCTGATCGTCGACATAGGCGAGGCCCTTCTCGATCAGCACCTCGGCCCAGTCGTAAAGCTGGTGGAAGTAGTCCGAGGCGAACTTGGTCTCGCCGTCGGGTGTGTAACCCAGCCAGGCAAGATCGGCCTGGATGTTGTCGATGAATTCCTGGTCCTCGGTGTCGGGGTTGGTGTCATCGAACCGGAGGTTGCACGTGCCGCCGAACTCGTCCGCGACGCCGAAGTTCAGGCCGATCGATTTGGCGTGGCCGATGTGGAGGTAGCCATTGGGTTCGGGAGGGAATCGGGTCTTGACCCGCTGGTTGTACTTCCCGGACGCGTTGTCATCGGCCACCTTGGCCCGGATGAAGTCTGCGGAAGCACTGTCGTCGGTAGTCACAGCCAAAAGAGTAGCTTGACCTCCGGAGGGTCCCGTGCCGATTAGTGGCCCTCGGGCCGATTATCAGCCGAATTCGATTGCCGCGGCCATGCCAGGTCCGCCGACCGCCGGCCCAGGGGTGGCGGCCCCCTCAATGTCCGATGTCGGCGTGTCCGCGGCCATGGTCTGGTCGGCGGCCGCAGCCGGCGCATCCGGTTGCAGCAGGCCCTGCAGCGCGGCGGCGTGGCGGTCCAGCGCAGCGGCCCCCTCGGGGGTGATGGAGAACCAGGAGGCTCTGGTCCGGCCCTTGCCGGTGCGTTTCGAGGTGACATAGCCGGCGTCCGTCAGGACCTTCAGCTGTTTTGAAAGGTCGGAGTCGGACAGCTGCAGGTGATCGCGGAGGTAGCCGAACTCGATGCGCTTGGCCGCGGCCAGGAGTCCCATGGCCGCCAACCGTTTCGGCGCGGTGAGCTGGGGATCCAGATCCTCCAGGCTCACGACAGGACCGACCGGTTGCCCCGGAACCAGGACGAGGCAGCACGGATCGCCAGGAACACCGCAGTGGAGACAACCCAGCCGACGGCGGCGTAGACGGGGAGGAAGCCATCGGTGCCAACGGCCGACACCGCCGCACCCCAGAGAGCCATGATCCCAAGGACCACCGCAGCTGCGACCAGGGTGATCGCCGCCGCCCTCACCGAGAACCGGGGGCAGGACTTCCGCCTGCCGAAGTCGTGCGCCATCAAGACCACCCC
>JBCCGJ010000471.1:0-3592 GCA_039029335.1 Actinomycetota bacterium
CTCGTTGCGCCAGAGCAGGTCGACCAGCTGCCGGGAGGCGGCTGACACCGACACCTCGCCGTCGGCCACTGCCGCCTCGAGCGCCCGGCGCTCGGTGGTGAACCGGTCGTTGTCCGATGCCCGAGCGAACAGCGCCGCTTTGATCTCGTCCTCGAGCTGGGAGACCGCCTGAGCCGCTCGTAGCCGGTCGAGCTCGCCGGAGGCCGCCATCTCCGAGTGCAGCTCGAACAGCGCCGCCCAGGTCTCCTTCAGGCCGGTGCCTTCGGTGCTTGAGCAGGTCTGTACCATCGTGTCACCGTCCGGTCGTTTCGACCGGACCAGGTGCAGCGCCAGGCGGTAGTCCGATGCGGTCTGGGCGGCCAGTTCGACCAGCCCGCCGTCCGCCTTGTTGACCACCAGCAGATCGGCAAGTTCCATGACGCCCCGCTTGATTCCCTGCAGGTCGTCACCGCCGCCCGGCGCAACGAGCAGCAGGAAAAGGTCGGTGACGGTGGCGACGGTGGTCTCGCTCTGACCGACACCGACGGTCTCCACCACGATGGTGTCGAATCCGGCGGCCTCGCACAGGAGGATGGCGTCTCTGGTCCGCCGCCCGATGCCACCGAGGCTGCCCCCGCTCGGCGATGGTCGGACAAACGCCTCCGGCTTCGTTATCAGGTTGGCCATCCTGGTCTTGTCGCCCAGGATCGAGCCACCCCCGGAGGCGCTCGACGGGTCGACGGCTAGTACGGCGAGCCGCCGACCGTGATCGATGATCACCGACCCGAAGGCGTCGATGAACGTGCTCTTGCCGACGCCAGGCGAACCGGTCACCCCGATCCGGATGGAGCCGCCGGTGTGGGGCAGTACCTCATCGATCAGAGCCTCGGCCTCTTTGTGGTGGTCGCTCCTGGTCGACTCGACAAGCGTGATGGCTTTGGCCAGCGCTCGCCGGTCACCGTTGAGGATCGAGCTGGCGAGTTCGGATGCCATTTGGCGGTTCGGCCTTCGGGTGGAGGTGGTTAGCGGTCAAAGCCCGGGGAAATTGGGGTCCACAGCCCACAAATTCTGTTGCCGGGAAACCCAAATTTTGGTTGGGTGGGGGGTGGGTGAACAGCCTACGAGGCCGCGGCGGTCACCGAGAGGACCTTCCTGGCCGCCTCGATGATGTTGGTCCCCGGCCCGAAGATGGCCGAGACCCCGGCGTCGGTCAGGAAGTCGTAGTCCTGGGGCGGGATCACCCCGCCGCAGACGACCACGACGTGTCCGGCGTCGCGGTTCCTCAGCTGATCAATCAACTCCGGGACCAGCGTCTTGTGGCCTGCGGCCTGGGACGAGATGCCGACGATGTGTACGTCGTTGTCCACTGCGTCCTGGGCGACCTCGGCGGGGGTCTGGAACAGCGGGCCGACATCAACGTCGAACCCGAGGTCGGCGAACGAGGTTGCGATGACCTTGGCCCCCCGGTCATGGCCGTCCTGGCCCATTTTCGCCACCAGCATCCGGGGCCGGCGGCCGTGGGCGTCGGCGAAGGTTTTGACCTCCTGCTGGAGGCCCTCGAAGTCGTCCGAGCCGTTGTAGGAGGAGGCGTACACGCCACTGACCATACGGGTGGTTGCCTGATGGCGCCCGTAGGCCGCTTCCAGCGCGTCGGACATTTCGCCGACCGTTGCTCTGGCCCTCGCCGCTTCGACACAGGCGGCCAGCAGGTTGGCCGAGCCGTTCGCCGCGTCGGTCAACCCTCGGAGGGCGTCGCGGCAGGCCTGATCGTCCCGCTCCGCCTTGATCCGGTTGAGTCGTTCGATCTGCTGATTTCGCACGGCGGTGTTGTCGATGTCCAGCACATCGACCGTGCCGGTCTCGTCCGTCTCGTACTTGTTGACCCCGACGATCACGTCGAGCCCCTGGTCGATCCTGGCCTGCCGCCGAGCCGCCGCTTCCTCTATCCGCATCTTCGGCAGGCCCTGGTTGATCGCCGCGGTCATGCCGCCCAACTCCTCAACCTCGGCGATGACCGCCCTGGCCCGATCGGCCAGTTGGGCGGTCAGGGTCTCGACATAGTAGCTGCCGGCCAGGGGGTCGATCGAACGGGTGATGCCGGACTCCTCGGCCAGGATGAGCTGGGTGTTCCTGGCGATGCGGGCGCTGGTCTCGGTCGGCAGACCGAGCGCCTCGTCGAAGGCGTTCGTGTGGAGGCTCTGGGTGCCGCCGAGCACCGCGGACATCGCCTCGATCGTTGTGCGGATCACATTGTTGTACGGGTCCTGCTCGGTGAGCGACACGCCCGACGTCTGACAGTGGGTCCGCAGCATCGACGAGCGAGGGCTCTTCGGCTCGAACTGCGCCATCAGCTCGGACCACAGCAGCCGCGCCGCCCGCAACTTGGCCACCTCCATGAAGAAGTCCATGCCGATGCCGAAGAAGAAGCTGAGCCTGCCGGCGAATGCATCGACGTCAAGACCTGCGGCCAGTGCGCTGCGGACGTACTCGACACCGTCTGCCAGCGTGTAGCCGAGCTCGAGGTCTGCCGGCGCACCCGCCTCCAGCATGTGGTAGCCGGAGATCGAGATCGAGTTGTACTTCGGCATATTGGTTGCCGTGTAACCGATGATGTCGGAGACGATCCGCATGCTCGGTTCCGGCGGATAGATGTAGGTGTTGCGGACCATGAACTCCTTGAGGATGTCGTTCTGGATGGTCCCCGCCAGCGCCTCCGTCGCCACCCCCTGCTCCTGGCCGGCCACGATGTAGCACGCCAGGACCGGCAGCACCGCACCGTTCATGGTCATCGACACCGTCATCTTGTCCAGCGGGATCCCGTCGAAGAGGATCTTCATGTCCTCGACGGAGTCGATGGCCACACCGGCCTTGCCGACGTCGCCGACCACCCGCTCGTGGTCGGAGTCGTATCCCCGGTGGGTGGCCAGGTCGAACGCAACGGACAGGCCCATCTGGCCTGCGGCCAGGTTGTCCCGGTAGAAGCGGTTCGACTCCTCCGCGGTGGAGAATCCGGCGTACTGACGGATCGTCCACGGCCGGTGTGTGTACATCGTCGACCGCGGGCCCCGCACGTAGGGCGGCTCGCCCGGCATGCCGTCGAGGTGGGGGAGCGCAGTGGTGTCCGCCGCCGTGTAGAGCGGTTTTACGGAGATCTGCTCGGGCGTATCGACCGTCAGCTCATCGAGCGGTCGGCCCTTCAGCTCTTTCTCGGCCCGTGCTTGCCACTTGGCGACGGCGTCGTTGCTCATGGCATCGAGGGTAGACGGCGCCATCCGGTCGGAGCCAGGTCCGGAGGACCGTGCGGGTTGAGGTCCAAAGGACCGTCCGGTTTGAGGTCCGAAGGACCGTCCGGGTTGGGGTCCAAAGGACCGTGCGGGTTGGGTCCAAAGGACCGTCCGGTTTGAGGTCCGGAGGACCGTGCGGGTTGAGGTCCGAAGGACCGTCCGGTTTGAGGTCCGGAGGACCGTCCGGGTTTGAGATCCGAAGGACCGTCCGGTTCGAGGTCCGGAGGGCCGTGCGGTTTCGACGGACCGGTCTTACGCCATGGGTGAGATGACCCGGCTGCGGTCGTGGTTCGCCTTTGGGTGCTGCACTAGCGTTGTTGCTGGTTGTC
>JBCCGJ010000472.1:0-3580 GCA_039029335.1 Actinomycetota bacterium
CGACCACGCTGCGAAAGACCAGCAGCATGATGATCGTGGTCAGGGGGATGGCCAGCAGCTCGGCCCGCAGCAGATCCCGCTCGGACTCCTCGACGATCTCCAGATTGGCCTGGGCGCTCCCACCGAGGATGACCGCGAGGTCGTCGTTCGGTGTGCCGTCCCCCACCAGGCCGTCGATTTCTTCCCGGAGCGCCTCGGTTCTGGTGTAGACCCGCTCCTCGTCAGCGACGATCCTGGCGGTGATCAGCGCCATGGTCCCGTCGACAGACAGCAGCTGCGGTGCGCCGGTACCCCAATAGGAGGTGACCCCCTCGATGTCGTCCAGCGCCGCAAGCCCGTCGGCCAGAGCGAGGCCCTGGGCGGTGGCCGCCGCACCGGTGATGCCTGCCGGATCATCGGTGGTGACCAGGAGGACGGCGTTCGCCGGCCCGGTGTCGAACTCGGCGGCCAACCGATCGAGCGCCGCCGTCGACTCCGACCCCCCGACCTCGTACCCGGCGGGCGACAGCCGGCTGGCCGCGTCGAAGCCGTAGCCGGCGGCGCCCACCACCAGGAGCAGGCAGACGCCGGCCACCAGCTTCGGGGCCCGGATCACCAGATCGGCGATGCGATTCAGCACGGCATCCCTTCGTATCCCTCGACCGGCTCCGGCCGGGGGGTGGTGGTTGACATGATGACGTCCACCTCACCGATGGTCTCACCGTCGGCCTCGGCCACGCCGGTTATCCGGTGACCGCCGGCCACCGGTTCCTGATACCGGGTCCGCAGCGCCAGCCGTTGACCTGCGGCCGCCAGCCTGGTTGCCAGGACGTGGCCGGCTTCGATGCGGTACCGGAGATCCGGAATGCCCAGGTAGCTTGCCAGACCGAGTCCGGCGCCGCGACACAGCTGGCCCATCACGATGGCCACCGGCGCAGCCGGATAGTCCGGGAAGTGCCCGGCACACATCGACGGCGGGATCGGGCCGCAGTCCACATCAACCCCGAGCGGCGTCGGTGTCACGTCAAACCCGAGCTCGGTCGGGACGTCCGTGGCTTCGCCATCCTCACCCTCGACCGCGCTCGGCTGGGGCGGGTGGAGCCTGCTGAACATCTTGGGGGCCAGCACGGTGTACTCGACATCCAGGACGTACAGGCCATGACCGGACCTGGTGGACAGTTTGACCAACGACCGGGCGGTGCGCCGGTCGACCCAGGAGGCCAGCGCCTCCGCCTCGAGCGGCTCGCCGGGGGCCGAGGGTTCGGACCCGCTGGTCGACAACCTGCTGTAGTGGGCCTTGGTCGCCAGGTAGTGGTGGCGCTTGTTGTCATCCCGGTCGAGGGCGGCGGCGCAGGAGCCGAGGATGGCGAGGTGCCGCGCCACCTGGGCCGCCTCCATGACTCCGGTTTCCGGATTGGTCGGTGGTGTGGCCGGCACGGTCGCGGAAACGATGCCGTGGCCCAGCTCGGTCAGATTTTCCAGCGCGAAGTAGGGCGCGGTGACGCTGATTCGTTGCAGCGCCCGTTCGGTGACCGTCAGCTCGTCGCCGGTTTCGGCCTGCTCAACGGTGTTTTTGGCATCGCCGGACACCTCAGATGTGACCACATCCGTCATGGCAATCTCCCTCAAATTCGTGTTGCGTTTCTCAACCTGTCCCCCCAGACGGCGGCCGGGTAGGGTCTGATACGTGGATGATCAAAAACCCGTAAATCAGGTCACCGGCGGCCAGGCGATGGCCCGGCAGTTGGTCGAGGAGGGGGTCACCCATATCTTCGGCATCCCCGGCGTGCAGTTGGACTACGCCAGCAACGGCCTGTCCGGGGTGTCCGACACGATCCAGTTCATCAACGCCCGGCACGAGCAGACCACCACGTATGCCGCCGACGGCTACGCCAGGAGCACCGGCAAGATCGGGGTCGCCCTGGTGGTGCCCGGCCCCGGCGTGCTGAACGCCGGGAGTGGTCTGGTCACGTCACTGGCGTGCTGGTCGAAGGTGCTGCTGATCGCGGGACAGATTCCGACGCGGGGTATCGGGCGGGGCCTCGGCCTTCTCCACGAGATCCCCGACCAGTCCGGGCTGCTGGAAACGCTGTGTCGTTCATCAACGCTGACCGCCAATGCGGACGAGGTGGCCGGCGCCCTCCACGGGGCGATGGTCCAGCTCAACGCCGGCCCGGGACCGGTTGCGGTGGAGATCCCACCAAACGTCCTGTCGGGCCGAACCGATGGCGCGGCCATCGGCGCGGAACCGCCGACAACCCCCGACCCGGGTGCGGCCGAGGATCTGGCCGCCGCGGCGGAACGGCTGACCGCGGCGGAGCGGCCGGTGATCTACGTGGGCGGCGGCGCGGTCGGCGCCGGAACCTGGACGGAGCTCACCGACCTGGCCACGGCGCTGGGAGCGCCGATCGTCGCCAGTGTCAACGGCAAGGGGGCGTTCGACGATCGCCACCCGATGGCGTTCCTCCCCCTGGCGTCCCGGGAGCTGCTCGGCCGGGCGGACACGGTGCTGTTCGTCGGCAGCCGCTGCGTCGACGGCCGGGGCGGCATGATGCTGACCGCGCCCGACGCCACACTGATCAGCCTCAACAACGATCAAAACGCCTTTACCGAGCCACGCCGGTTCGACGTGACCATTCACGGGGACGCCAAGACCGGGGCGAACGCGTTGCTCGAACTGCTCGACGGCCAGCGGGAGCCGTGGCTACCGGACCCGGACGGTGTGAACGATCGGGTGCAGGCCGACCTGGCGCCGCTCGAACCGCAGATGTCCTACGCGTCTGCGCTGCGGACGGCGATGCCGGACGATGCGGTCATGGTGACGGAGCTGACCCAGGTCGGGTACGTCTCCCGCTACACCTACGACGTGCGGGCACCCCGCAGCTACATCGGACCCGGTTACCAGGGGACCCTCGGCTACGGCTACCCGACGGCCATCGGGGCGGCGGTGGGCAACCCGGATCGACCGGTCGTGTCGATCAACGGCGATGGCGGGTTCGGGTACGGCCTGGCCGAGATGGCCACCGTGGCCAACTACAACATTCCGCTCATCGGTGTGGTGTTCCGGGACGACGCCTACGGCAATGTCCAGCGGATGCACAAGGACCAGTTCGACGGGAAACATCTCGGAACGGAGTTGACCAACCCGGACATGCTTCAGCTGGCTTCGGCGTTCGGCATCACCGGCTACCGGGCGGAGGATCCCGAGCAGCTGCAGACCATGCTCGGCACGGCCATCGATGCCCGGGAGCCTGCGCTGATCGACGTACCGATCGGCATCACGCCTGACCCGTGGTCCATCGTCATGAAACCGTGGGACGGTTACAAGAACTGAGCGGCCAGGGCTGCTCCCGGCTCGGGAACTCTCCCGGCTCTGTCAGGTGCCCCGATAACGGTTGGTGATCGGCATCCGCCGGTCCTTGCCGAACGCCCGCTTGGTGATCCGGGGCCCGAGCGGGCTCTGCCGCCGTTTGAACTCGGCGACGTCGACCAGACGGGCGATGCGGTTGACGACCTCGGGGTCTCCCCCGTCCTCGATCAGCTCGGCCGCGGTCCGGTTCTTCTCGACGAGCTCGACAAGCATCGGGTCGAGGACCTCGTA
>JBCCGJ010000473.1:0-3575 GCA_039029335.1 Actinomycetota bacterium
GTTGGCGCTGTCCGCCTAGCTGTCGGTGTCCGTCTTGCTGTCGGCACCCGTCTTGCTGTCGCTGCCCACCTTGTTGTCGGTGTCCGTCTTGCTGTCGGTGTTGCTGGTCCGGGCCTCGGCTGCGTCGGCCTGGTCGGCGTCGTCCTCGGTTACAACCTCGGGGTCGGCGGCCGGGCCAACGGCGGTGCTGATGGCCGTCGCTCGGCCCTGGGTCGTTTTCTTGGGGTCGTCGCTCGACTCCTGAGCTGTTTCATCGGCCTCCGGAGCGTTCGCCCCGGCTTCCGGGCCCTCGTCGTCGGCGTCGGCCGTCTCGTCGGTATCGGTGCGGTCCTCGGTGGCATCGGCATCGGTTCTGGCCGCGGCGCTCGTATCGTCACCGTCGTCGCCGGATTCGGTTGCGGCGAACTCGGAGGTGGCTTCGGGGGTCAGCGCCACCTCGGTGTCCAGCTCGAACCCTCCCTGTCCTCCCCGTTCGGCGGAGCGCTCCTCGGCCGCGGCCAGCAGCTCGGCCATGATCTCCGACATTGAGGTGCCAACCACCACCCCGTCGGCGCGGCGGTCGGTGGTGTCACCATCGGATTCCGGTGCGTTGAGATCGGCACTGTCGCCCGAGGTCGCTGCGACATCGGCTGCCGCGTCCGAAGCCTCGGTGTCGTCGCGTTCCGTGGTGCCGTCAGCGCTGCGCTTGGCCCGCGAGCGTCTGGATCGCCTGCCCTTTTTTCGCCGCTGCCCCTGGGTTGTTGCCCCGGCCCCGGTACCACCGGACGAACCGCCGTTGGTGGCGGTCGGTTCGGCGTCATCAGTGGGCAGCTCTGCGGCTGCCAGCCACTCGTCGAAGGACAGCTCACCGTCGCCTGATCCGTCCGCCGCCGGGGCATCGTCGCCGGACGGTTCGTCGCCGGACGGTTCGTCGCGGGACGACCCCTCCCGGTCGGAGTCGTCATCGTCCGCCTGTTCCGTTGCGTCGTCGTCTGCAGCAGCACCGTCCCGGGCCGAATCGTCATCGCCGTCGTCTGCGGCCTCGGCGTCGGCTACGGCCGAATCGTCGTCACCGTCGACTGCGGTGTCGCCGTCGGCTTTGCCTTTGTCGTCGGCCGCCTCGGGGTTGACGGCATCACCGTCATCGTCGCCCGTGTCGGCTGCGTCGTCGGCTGCGGTCCGGTCGTCGGCAGCCGAACCGTTCACCGAATCGGCATCGGGGTCTGCATCTGCGCCAGCGCCGCCGCCATCTGCGCCAGCGCCGTCGACATCTGCCGCAGCACCGCCGTCCGCATCGGCAGCAGCGGCCTCCTCGATCTCCAGGAGGTCACCGGCATCGAGGATCGTGAATCCCTCCGACGGTGGCGCGTCGGTGTCGTCGACGTTGCGCTGCTCACCCTCTCCGGAACCCTCTGCGGTCATGCCCTCGCCGTCCTCACTCTCCCCGTATTCTTCCATCTCCGCGCCGACGAATGCGGTCATCTACCCGCGTCGATGGGGGTGGCCCGCCACTTTCGATCTCGGCCCCCAATTGTGTCATGATCGGGGACCACGGAGGCGGAGACCATGCGGTCTTTGCCCCCGATGTTGTCAGACGAACCCACGGCCCGGGACGGTATGACCCGGCGATGCCGGCCCGACCCTCACCGTCGTGTCGTCATCTCAACCGTCGGGTCAGAGCCCAAGAGGTAGCAATGACTGGATTGTGTGACGGAAGAGTAGCCATCGTGACCGGCGCAGGCCGGGGAATCGGCCGGGAGCATGCGATCATGCTGGCCGAACACGGTGCCAAGGTCGTTGTGAACGATCTCGGCGGTGAGGTCGATGGGACCGGTGGTGCGCTGTCCTTCGCCCAAGAGGTGGTTGAGGAGATCAAGGGCATGGGCGGTGAGGCCATCGCCAACGGTGACGACGTGTCCGACTGGGAGGGCGCCCAGCGGATGGTCAACATGGCCATCGAGAACTTCGGCGGCCTCGACGTGGTCGTCAACAACGCCGGCATTCTCCGGGACCGCATGTTGGCCAACATGACCGAGGCCGAGTGGGATGCGGTCATCAAGGTCCATCTGAAGGGGACCTTCGCCCCCGCCCGCTGGGCCCTCGCCTACTGGCGGGAACGGTCAAAGGCCGGCGAAACAAACGATGCCCGCATCATCAACACCAGCTCCGTGTCCGGCATCTACGGCAACCCCGGCCAGACCAATTACGGCGCCGCAAAGGCCGGCATCGCGGCCTTCACCGTCATCGCCGCCCAGGAGGCCCACCGGTACGGCGTGACCGTCAATGCCATCGCCCCGGGTGCGTTGACCAGGATGACCGAGAACCTCGGCATGGGGCAGATGGATGACGAGGGGAAGGCCATGATGCACCCCCGGTGGATCGCCCCGATCTGCACCTGGCTGGCCAGCCCGGAGTCGGCGAACGTGACCGGTCGGGTCTTCGAAGCAAGCGGCCAGGTCCTCGGTATTGCCAACACGTGGCACCGCGGCCCGACCATCGAACCGGTCGACGACCCGACCGAAATGGGTTCGATGGTGCAGAAGCTCATGTCCGAGGCCCAGCCGAACAGCAACATGTCCGGCGCCCCGGTGACCGGCCCCGGCTTCCCGACTCCGTACTAGAAACCCGCCAACAGGCGCTCTCTCAGACCGATTTGCGCCGCCCGGCGCCGAACCCAAATAGCTGCGTGAAAGGAACCACGTCATGCCCGTAAACCCAGAAGCCGTCGGTGCCACCGGCGAACCCCGGCGGGCCAGCTGGACCGCTGACGACTGTCTGCTCTATGCGCTCGGTATCGGCGCCGGGGTCGCCGACCCGGTCGGCCACGAGCTGGAGTTCACCACCGAGAACACCGCCGGTGTCGACCAGAAGGTGTTCCCCACGTTTGCCGTCATCGCCGGGTTCACCGCAACCGGCGGCCGCTCGGCCATGGGCCAGGCCGGAACCTGGGACAACCGGATGCTGGTCCACGGCGAGCAGGGGGTGAAGCTGCACCGGCCCATCCCCACCAGCGGCGAGGTTGAGCTTGTCGACGAGATCACCGGCATCTACGACAAGGGCAAGGGGGCGGTTGTCGCCACCAAGGTCTCGGCCAACCTCGTGTCCGACGGTGAACCCCTCTACGAGATGACCTCGTCGGTCTTCATCATGGGCGAGGGAGGCTTCGGCGGCGATCGGGGACCGACCGAAAAGCCAAACGTTGCTCCCGACGCCGACCCGGACTACGAGGTGACGTACCAGACCAGGCCGGACCAGGCGCTGCTGTATCGCCTCTGCGGTGATCGCAACCCGCTCCACTCCGACAAGCAGTTTTCCGACGTCGGTGGCTTTCCCAAGCCGATCCTCCACGGACTCTGCACCTACGGGTTCACCGGGCGGGCACTGCTGCACACCCTGTGCGACTCCGACCCGGATCGGTTCACGTCGATGGAGGGCCGGTTCAGCTCGCCGGTCATGCCCGGCGAGGCGTTGACGGTCAAGGTCTGGAACAACGGTGACGGCGCGGCCATTTTCCAGACCACCGGCGACGACGGCCGGGTGGTCATCGACAACGGTGGGGTCACGTACGGCTAGCACGCCATGTCCGTCGACACCGA
>JBCCGJ010000474.1:0-3568 GCA_039029335.1 Actinomycetota bacterium
GCTTGGAAAGCGTGTGACCCGCAAGGGTCCGTGGGTTCGAATCCCACCTCCTCCGCCAAGTTTCCCCTGTTCAGAGGAACCAGGACTGTTCGATCCGCTCGCTCACTTCGACCTGATCGGCCGTAGCCACCTCGGCACCCGCCGTTGGTAGTCGTCATAGTCAGTGCCGAACAGCGCCTGCATTCGCCGTTCCTCGAAAGGGATGTACCAGGTATCGGCCGCCACAAAGAACGCGAGTGCGCCCAGCCAGGCGGTCAACGTGCCCACCAGTAGCCCGACCCCGCTGAGGATCAGGGTGAACCCGAGGTACATCGGATTTCGGGTGAATCGGAACGGGCCGGATGTCACCAGCTGTCCCGGATCGTTGAAGGTCTTGATGTTGGTTCCCAGCCGCCCGAACAACCCGGCGCCGCCGAGGTTGAACGCCAGTCCGGCAAGGGCAACCGGCACCCCGAGTACCCGAACCGGCCACGGCGCCGGCCCCAGGACGGGAACAACCAACCCCAGCACGACCGAAAGGACCAGGAGCGGAGCGAACAGAAGCGGAGGAAGCAGACGTTTCATACGTCGACTATTCAACCTCAATCCGAGTTGAGGTCAATCGGAACCTCCGTCCGCCCCCTGACTCCGTGGTCGATGAAATGCCCGATCCTTGCGAGTCGAGGCGGCGAACGTCACTGGGCGTCGACGGACCACAGCCGAAACGGGACCGGCTCATACTCGCCACCGGCGAAGAGGCTGTTGGCGATCTGGCCGTCGATGGCATAGATGGTTCCACCGTCGGCATCGACCCCGGTCATGCCCACCGGTCCGTCGGCCAGAACGACTTCGACTTCGACGACTCCGTCTTCGGTAGGTGTCACCGCATTCAGTGAACTGACGCCGGTGGCGAAGTCGAAGGCCGCCCCGTAGAGCACGCCGTCGGCCACGGTCAGGCCATCGAAAGCGATCGGGTCGACCGGGTCACCGCCCGGGCTCCGGAACTGCTGGACCACCGGATCGCCGGCGGAGCCGTCGGCTTCAACCGGTACTCGGACGAGGGGTCCGCCCGCGGAGACCCAGATGTCTCCGGCGTCGTCGATCACCAGACCACCGAGGCCGAACCCGGTGTCGTTCTCCCAGCTCGGATCGTCGGCCCAGGTCTCGACCACCCCGGACTCCGGATCGATTCGTACGATGCTGGCTGTCGCGCCGACATCGGACAGGTAGATCACCCCCTGGGGATCGGTGACCACCGAGTTGCAGGCCGCCCCGTCGGGCAGGTCCCACAGCTCGACGGTTGCTCCGGTCGCCGGGTCGATGCGCCGCACCGCGTTGGCCGTCGCCTGCGGGCCGGGAACCGCATTCCGGTTGCCGCAGGCCAGGAGCGAGTCGTCGGTGCTGTCCCACCACAACCCCCACCCGGCCACAACACCGTCGGCCCCGGCGGCAACAAGCTCCTCCGACGTGCCGGACGTCAGGTCAACGGTTCTGATCTCGCCGGTGAAGAACCCGGACACGTAGGCGGTGGCTCCGTTGACCGCGATCGATTCGGGGAAGAAGTCCTCAGCGTCAAGGCTTACCGGCCCCGTGGCCTCGTCGTCGCCGGAAGGGGCGGCCTCTTCGGGTTTGGGGTAGAGCCGTCCGAAGCCCAAGAGGTTCTGGCCCAGAAAGTTCGGGTAGGCCTCGATCATGGCCGCTTCGAACGCGTCGGCGTCATCGATTGTGTCGTACTCGGTCTGAGCCGTGGACAGGTAGTCGATGGCGTCGGCGATCAGCACGTCGGCATCGCCCGGCGCGCCGTGGCCGGGGATGACGGTGGTGGCGCCGCGGGCCTGCAGCGTCTCCAGGATGTTCAGCCAGTTGTCGAAAGTGGGGGACATGACCGTGTGGTAGCCGGAGTAGACCAGGTCCCCGATGGCGATGATGTCGGCGTCCGGCAGCGTGATGACCACCTGCTCCTCCGCCTCGGCGTCCTGGAAGACCTCCAACTCCATGCGGACGCCGCCGACCTCGATCTCTCCCGGCTCGATCACGTCCGTGATGGTGATGTCCTGTGCGGCGGCGGCCTCGATCACCCCGGCCGAGGAGAACGAGGCGACGTCGGCGAACACGGAGGCCAGCCCGCCGATGTGGTCCGGGTGGGCGTGGGTGATCAGGATGCGGTCGATCGGTTTGCCGAACGATTCGGCGAAGGTCCGAAACTCCGAGGCCGGTCCGTCGCTGAAGTGGGTGTCGATGAGCACCAGGGAGTCGTCGGTCTCAATAACGACCGTGGTGTTCCCGAAGGACTCCTCGCCAACGGTGAAGGTGTGCACCGGGATGCCGCCGGAGTTGAAGGTCCGCGTCTCGGTCCCTGACTCGGTGGCTACGGCGTTGTTGTCTCCCGCCGTTGCGGTGGCCGACGACGCATCGGGTTCGGCCTGTTCGGTTGCGTCGCTCGAGCATGCCGCCCCGATCAGGGCAACGGCGGCGACGAAGCCGACCAGCCAGTTCCATGAGATCCGCATGACTACGGCTCCTCCTCTTGTCGAGAATGGCCCGGGTTGGCCAAGTGCTACAAAATGTAGCGTTAGAAACTAAACGCTACAACATGTATCGGTTTTCCGTGAGCAGTGCACGGGCCGGTCCTGGCCCCTCTCGTACACTGTCGGGCGTGCAGGAACCGGGCGAAGTCGACCACCCGCCGACCGAGCGAGGACCTCGAGCGGGCACCATCGAACGCATGCTGACCGTGGCCTTCCGCATCCTCATCAACGAGGGCGCTCACGCCCTCACGCCCCAGCGGGTCCATCGGGAGACCGGACTGGCCAGGACAACCGTCTACCGCAATTGGCCGACACGGGCCCACCTCATGACCGCAATGCTCGAGCGAGCCACCGGCAACCAGGACATCCCCGATTTCATCGACGACCTCGAACATGACCTCACAGTCGCCGTGGCAAGCCTGATCTTCCGCTTCAACGAGCGCCCACTACGTCCGCTGTTCGGTGCCCTGGTCGAACACGGGCGGCACGAGGGAAGCGAGCGAGGCAGCAGCGGTACGGAACACCTCGACGACCTGGCCGCTCAGTACATCGACGGGGTGCTCGCTCCGATCCGACGGGCGATCGAAGACGGGGTGCGACGAGGCGACCTCGCCATTTCGGACGCCGACACCGCGTTGCTCGACCTCTGCGGACCGCTCCTGGCCAAACACGTCCTACTCGGCCAACCAACCACTGACGCCGACGGCGAGGAAGTCACCGGCCGGTTCCTCACTCGCTATCGGGCCTGAACGATTCGACGATCGCCGTCCGACCATGGCCGCTATTCATTGACTATGCGGTCAGTCAATGATTGACTGTCACTTCCGTCGACCGGTCATGTCAGCCCGGTCGGTCGTTTGTCGAGGTTGGTCAGGGAGGTGGTGGTTGTCATGTTTTTTCGCTTCGCCGTAGCCGGATTGGTGCTGGCTTTTGTGGCCCATCGGGGCCTACACACCCGGCGTCTGGACCGAAGCGCTCCCAACGATTCCGGAGCCGCAGACCAGCCGGAACCCGGCGAAGCGATCGAGTCGATGGAGCCGACCGCACTCAGCCGCGCCGCC
>JBCCGJ010000475.1:0-3555 GCA_039029335.1 Actinomycetota bacterium
TGCAACACCTGCTCCTGCGTTTCGGCGGTCGGGCCGGCTCGGCGACCGGGACGAGAACTCACCCACCCACCGTATCCGAGACAAAAGCGCTACACGTTGTTGCGTTTAACGTGCAGACGGAGATAGTGTCCCCGAAGAGCTACACGTTGTATCGGAAATACCATCACCCGACCCGATGGTGTCGATGCCGACTGGAAGGCAGAACCGCTTCGTGAACCAGAACCTCCCCCGCTCCGTGATCGTCATCGCCGGCCTCCACCTGCTTGCGGCCCTGCTGTTCGGTGCGCTCGCCCACATCGACTCGTCCAACCAATTCCCCGACCTGGTGGTCAACGACGATTCGAACTTCGCCGTCGGGCTCTACGCCAATCGCAACATCGGCGTCGGCCTCGGGCTGCTTGTCGCCCTGCTCCTCCAGAGCCGCATGGCCGTGTTCGGCCTCATGGGCGCCCGGTTCATCACCGACGTCGCCGACCTGGTCATGGCGTTCACCCAGGTGGAGTCGGCCGGTGAGGTCGTCGGTCAGCTGATCTTCTTCGGCGTGCTGCTTCTGTCCGAGCTCTACGTACTGCGAACCCTGTTCCGGCGGGAGGCCGGGCACAACACCCAGGAGATCACATCATGAGAACGACACCTGCCCCGACCACCACCACGGCCGACGGACTGTCTGACCGACTGTCGTGGCCGCTGCTGATTGTCCCGACCCTGCTGGTCGCCATCTACGCCATGTTGAGCTACATCTCACTGGCCGACCAGGCGACGTTCTACGACAGCATGGACATCCCAACGCCCGAGCACGAATTCCTGCTGTGGAGCTGGGGCGGCAAGAACACGGCAATGGTGACCGTGCTCGTCATCGGCGTTGTCACACGGCTGCGGCCGATCGTCCTGACCTCGCTGGCGATGCTGGTGGTCGGCCAACTGGGCGACCTCAACGCCGGAGCCCAGAGCGGCACCAACGTCTTTGTCACGTGGATCGCCCTTGGGCTGGTGGTGCTTCAGGTCCTACTACTGATCCTGGAACGCCGTGGACAGCTACTCGGCCGGGGTGTAGCTGACTAGAACGATCGCCTGCTGACAAACCCCGCTGTCGCAGACCTCGTACAGGATGGTGTGCATACCGGTCATGGCCGGCGGGGTGAAGGTGATCACCCCGTAGAAGCCGCCGTCACCATCGCCGAGCCGCACACCGGCGTCTGCGTCCGGGCTGACGGCCACAACGGTTAGGGACTCGGGAGCAACCAGCTGGTCGTTGACCATCACATGCAGGTCGAAGCTCTGTCCGACGTGCTCGATCGGCAGCACAAAAGCATCACCGACCAGATGGAACTCCCCGGGCCCGGCCGGCGGCGGGTCTTCGGGTCGACTCGGCCTGATGATGATGGCCTCGCCGGCCTCCGCTCCGGTGCCTTCGGTATCGGCACCCTCCAGCCCGCCGGCGCCTTCCGGGCCAACCCCCTCGAGGCCGTCGGCGCCATCAGCGCCGGCGCCGTCCGCAACCGCCGCACCATCCTCACCTTCTTCGGCGTATGTGCTGTTTTCACTCTCCGCACCGGGCGAAACCGCCTCGCCGTCGCCGTCCCCGTGGGGAGTGCCACCTCCCTCGGTCTCGCCGACACCGCCAGCGCCGTCATCGCTCGGGGCGGTCGGCGCAACCACTACGCCGTCGACATGGTCCGCAGCGGCGTCGGCCGCCGTGTCACCGGCCTCACCGGGCTCACCGTCACCGTGCCCGGCGCCGTTCAGCGGGCTGGGATGACCGTCGAGGTCCGCCCCGCCGCCGGTATCGGGCTCGACCGGCTTGATCGTGCCACCAGCCGACGGGTCGGGCGTGACGTCGATCGTCGGTGTCCGGTTCGGACCCGCATCAACTGCCGAAGGGGATTCGGGTAGCTCGGGGATGATCGTCGGGCTTTGATCGGCGGGACCGTGGTCAACGCTGACGATCCGATCGCGGTCGGCCCCGAGCGACAGGGCGACGATGGCGATGACAACACCAACGGCGACCAGGGCTCCGAGAGCCGCAAAGGCCCGGTGCTGGAGCGCCTTGACCGCACCGACCGACTTGCCGGTTCGCTGTGCGGTCTCGGCCAGGGAGAGCTCCTCGCCGAACCGAAGCTCGATGACCTGCCGCTGTTCCTCGGACAGGCTGGAGACCAGCCCGCTCATCCACTCCCGGTTGACCACCCCGTCCGCCGGGTCGGGATGGGCGGTGGGTACCCCGTTGGTCAGTAGATCGGGAGCAATCTCCTGGCTTGGTCTGCGGAATTCGTCGATCAGCCGGTTCCTGGCGATCCGGTACAGGTAGGCCCATACCTGCTGATCGACGTCGAACTGCAGCCGTGGCAGTGCGCCGTAGAACTCGGCAAAGACCAGATTGGCCAGCGCCTCGGCGTCGGCCGAGCCGCGACGAGCGCAGTAGCGGACGATGTCCGATCCGCAGTAGGCGACCAGATCTGCCGCGGCGCGTTCATCCCCCGAGGCGGCTGCTTCGGCCATTCCAACAAGCCCGTCGTGTCGAATTCCGAGGGTCAAGACGCTCCTGTCACCATTACCGGTCCGCACCACAACGATGCCACGCGCCGTCCCGCGTGAACCGCCCTCGGCAATGGCGGGCACCGTCGCCTCAGTATTGTCCAAAAAGACTCCGTGGTTGCACGAAAAATCGGAGGTTTGGGAGGTATTGCTCCGCCGGGGCGTGCCACCGGGTCCGGTCAGTCGAGCGCGGCGGTCTGTCGCCATCGCGGTGCGACGGCGACGTTGAGGATCACCAGGGCGATTGCCGCGGTGACCGCGGTAAACGAGAAGGCCACCCGGTAGCCCACACCGGCCACGATAAGGCCGAGCACCGGGCCGACAAGGGCGTTTGCGATGTCGTAGAACCCGGTGAAGGTGGCCATTGCCGACCCCCGCTCACTGTCCGGTACGCCGGACACCGCCAGCGGAATGAACGCCGGGGACTGGAGCGACAGCCCGACGGACAGCATCACGGCGCCGACAAAAACACCGACCGGGGTCGCCCAGAACGCAACGACCAACGTGGCGATGATCGTGACGATCAGCGCCCCGGTACCGGCGATGATAGGACCAACGATGTCGGGGATACGCCCGCCGAACAGTCGGACCACCACGATCGATCCGGACAGCACCGTGAAAATCAGTGAGACATCCCGGACCCCGACCTCCCGGCCGTACAGCGAGGCGAAGGTGATGAAGCCGTTGAACCCGACTACACCGAGCAGTGTCACCACACCGGGCAGTAGCGCATTGCGGTGAATGAGCGGTGCCGGTTGCGCCTCGGTTTGTCTCGGCGTTGCGGTCAGGAGCAGCGCGACCGCCCCGCCCATCGTCGACAGCACCAGTACCGCAAGCCAAACCTGGTCGTAACCGAACCGCTCCAGGAGCCGGAGCCCGAGAATGGGGCCGAGCCCCAGCCCGACGTGGACCGAGATCAGAATGAAGCTGGCGGCCTGGCTCCGCCGGTCGGACGGCGCCAGCTCGATGGAGCGCACCGCGGCACCGGTGAACATGGCGGCACCGCCCGCACCGAGGACA
>JBCCGJ010000476.1:0-3538 GCA_039029335.1 Actinomycetota bacterium
ATCCCCTCCTGGTAGACCTCGCTGGCGTCGGGCCCGAATCCCTGGCCGCCGATGTCGACAACGTGGGACGTGGAGGCGAAAAAGCCGATCAGCCGATCGTCGACAAAAACCGGGGTGGTGACCGTGATGTCGTGGAGGTGACCGGTGCCTTTCCACGGATCGTTTGTCAGGTACACGTCGCCGGGATATATCCGCTCCGGCCCGATGTCGTTGATGAAGTGCACCACGGCCGCGGCCATCGTGTTCACGTGACCGGGCGTCCCGGTGACCGCCTGGGCGATGAGCCGACCCCGACGGTCGAAGACCCCGGCCGACAGGTCGCCGGCCTCCCGCACGGACGTGGAGAACGACGTGCGTATCAGCGTCAGGGCCTGCTCCTCGACAACCGCGATGAGCCGGTTCCACATGATCTGGTTGTGGACCGAGTCCGTTCGATCGGTCGACGTGTTCATCGGCTCCTCCTGGTGATCATGAGGGTGTTGTCCGGCTGCACCACCGCCACGTGATGGGAGCCGAGCACGGTGGTCGTCTGGGCCTCGACGATCGCCGCCGGGCCAGCGACGGTTTCCCCGACGGCGAGTCGGTCACGCCGGAAGATCGCGGCCGGTGCGGTCTCCCCGACGGCGGGATCGAAAATCGGTCTGGTCTCGCCGACCGGGATCGGCTCCCCGGGGAGTTGCAGCTCAACCGGTTCCGGCCGGTCGACGATGGATGCCACCCGGACCGACCAGCTGACCGCCTCGATCGTCAGGTCGGCGATGGCCCGACCGAAGAAGCGTTCATAGGTCTTGACGAACTCGTTCACCAGGGCATCCGCGGCCATTGCGTCGAAGTCGCCGGGCAGGAGGGCGACGGGGATCTCCCAACCCTGGCCCCGGTACCGCATCGACACCTGGCGGTCGATCGTCAGCTGTCCGTCACCGTTTGCAGGGTCGCTCCCCCGCCGGACGAACGTCTCGGCCTCGGCGGTCAGCTCGGTCAGGACCCGGTTGACACCCGCAACGTCGAGGTCGTCGGTGGTGGTGAAGAAGCTTCTGACCGCCTCGTAGGAGAACGGCGCCTGGAGAAAGCCGATGGCCGAGCCGACCCCGGCCCCCGTCGGCACAAAGAGCTCGTCAAGCCCGAGCTTGTCCATCAGCCTGCCGGCGTGCAGCGGGGCGCCGCCGCCGAACGCGATCATCGAGAATTCCGACAGGTCCTTGCCGTTCTCCACCGCGTGGACCCTGGCGGCGTTTGTCATGTTCTCATCCACCATCTCCGACACGCCGACCGCCGCGGTGTCGACGTCCATACCGAGGGGTTGACCGACGGCCCGGTCCAGCGCCGCCGCTGCGGCGTCCGGAGCCAGGGTGATGGCCGTCGCCCCGAACGTGTCCGGGTGGATCCGACCGAGCTGGATGTTGGCGTCGGTGACCGTTGGTTCGGTGCCGCCCAGGTCGTACGCCGCCGGGCCGGGTTCGGAGCCCGCGCTGTGGGGCCCGATTCGGATCTGGCCGAGCGCGTCGACGCCGGCGATCGAACCGCCACCGGCGCCGATCTCGATCATCTCGATCACCGGGATGGAGATGGGCATGCCGCTGCCCTTTTTGAACCGGGTGGTTCTGGCCACCTCGAAGGTCTTTGCCGTCTCCGGGACGAAGTCCTCGATCAGGGCGATCTTGGCTGTTGTGCCGCCCATGTCGTAGGACATGACCCGCTCCCGGCCGTAACGGGCCGCCAGGTTGGCGGCGAAGATCGCCCCGCCTGCCGGGCCGGACTCCACCAGCCGGACCGGGAACGCCGCCGCGGTGTCAACACCGATCAACCCACCGCCGGAGTGGATCAGGTAGAGCGGACACGTGGCCCCCAACCGCTGTAGTTCGGCCTCGAGCCGCCGCAGGTAGGTGGCCATCAACGGCTGCACGTAGGCGTTTGCGCAGACGGTGTTGAACCGCTCGAACTCCCGCATCTGGGGCGACACCTCGCAGCTGATCGAGACGGCGATGTCGGGTGCCGCGGCGGTCAGCAGGTCCCGGAACCGGCGCTCGTGGTCGCCGTTGCGGTAACTGTGCATGAACCCCACGGCCACGGACTGGTAGCCACCGGCGACCAGACGATCGACCACATCCCGGGCGGCGTCCTCGTCGAAGGGCAGCAGGACCTCGCCCCTGGCGTTCAGCCGTTCCGGGACGACCAGCCGGTCTTTGCGTTCGATGAGCGGGGTGGGCAGGACGATGTTCAGGTCGTACTGCTCGAACCGGCTCTCGGTCCGGGTCTCGATGACGTCCCGGAACCCTTTTGTGGTGACGAGGGCGGTGGTTGCGCCGCGGCGCTCGATCAATGCGTTGGTGGCCAGGGTGGTGCCGTGGATGATCTGATCCACGTCGGCCAGGTCGACCCCGTGCTCCTCGCTGAGGGCCTGGATCCCGGCCAGGATGCCCTCCTCGGGGCCCCGCTGGGTGGTCAGGACCTTGGTGGAGAGGAACTCGCCGTTGCGCTCGACGACGATGTCGGTGAAGGTGCCGCCGACGTCGGCCCCGATCTTGACGCCCGCCATCGCTAGAGGTCCTCCACCTTCGGGAAGTCACCCGGCGGCATGATGTCCACCGTGGCCGACCGCTGCTGAGCCAACATGCCGCCGTCGATCTTGATCACGTCCCCGGTGATGTACGAGGCGTCGTCCGATGCCAGGAACAGCGCGGCACCGGCCATGTCCGGCGGTTCACCGATCCGGCCGAGCGGAACGTTCTCCCCCCGGAGCTTCCGCTCCTCAAGCGAAAGACCGTGGGTGTCGATGGAGCCCGGCATCAGGGCGTTGACCCTGATGTTGTAGGGACCCAGGTCCAACGCCATCGCCCGGGTCAAGGCTTCGATGCCGCCCTTTGTTGCGTCGTAGGCGGTGAAGCTGCGGTGTGCTCTGGTGGCGCCCCCGGAGCTCATGTTGATGATCGACCCGCCACCCTGCTTTGCCATGATCCTGGCCGCCGGGTGGGATACGAGGAAGTGGCCCGTGAGGTTCACGTCGATGATCTTGCGCCACCACGCCTCGTCGGCTTCGAAGAAGTGCAGCATCGGCGAGACAAGGCCTGCGTTGTTGACCACAACGTCGATCCGGTCGTTGGCCGCCATGACGGCCTCGATCATGGCCCCGACCGATGCACCGTCTGAGACGTCGGCCGGAGCCGACATGGCCGACCCACCTGCGGCCTCGATGGCCGAGACCGTTTCTTTGGTGGCGTCGGCTGTCACGTCGTTGACGGCAACGAGTGAGCCGGCCCTGGCGAAGCGGCTGGCGATGGCCCGGCCGATGCCCCGGCCGGCGCCGGTAACCAGAACCACCTTGCCGACCAGGGATGGATAGTTCGTCTGCTCCGTCATGTGTTCGCTCCAGTAGGTGGGCTAAATGGTGGTCAGGGCCGCAGCGACGGCCGCCAGCGCATCCTCGTCCCGGCGGTAGTAGACCCAGCCCTTCCGTCTGGTCGGGATGACCAGCCCGGCATCGGTCAGCACCTTGAGATGGCGGGAGGCCGCCGGTTGGCTGACACCGAGCTTGTCGACG
>JBCCGJ010000477.1:0-3516 GCA_039029335.1 Actinomycetota bacterium
CAGCCACCGTCACGTCCAACGACCGAAGTTCAAGCGGTGATCCTCGACTCGATGGACCGAATGTTCGGCCAGCTCGTCGATCGCCTGGACGGCTTGACCGACCAGGAGTACCTCTGGGAGCCGGTGCCGGGGATGTGGTCGGTGCGGGCAA
The DNA here is from genome assembly GCA_039029335.1 of Actinomycetota bacterium. GTDB lineage: Bacteria > Actinomycetota > Acidimicrobiia > Acidimicrobiales > SZUA-35 > JAHELU01. Next base: position 152 of record JBCCGJ010000477.1, read on the forward strand.
CCGACGGTCCGCCAAAGGTCGACGGTGCGGGCGTCCGTGAGCTGGAAGATGCCCCGACAACAACCATCGCCTGGCGCCTCTGGCACCTTTCGCTCGATTGTTTCGACGACTACACCCGCCGATTCGGTGGCGACCACGCGGCTGCCACCGACATCTGGACGCTGAGCGCTCAAGAAGCCATCGAAGGTTTGCAGGAGGCCTGGATCGCCTACCGCAGGGAGATCGGTGGCCGGGATTGGTGGAGTGAACTCGGCGAGGACTGGGGCCCCTGGTCGAGTCACTGCGTGGCGGACATGGCGATGCACGCCGGCAACGAGCTGACCCATCACGGGGCGGAGATCGCGCTGCTCCGAGACCTCCACCGGTTGGGTGGTCCGGCCAGCCGGTTGCGCTGACGAAGCCGCCGTGTCGCCCGCCGGTCTCGTCCGGCACGGCCAACGGGCATCCGTTCCGTGGCGCACCCGAGGACGCCCGGCCGCGGCCAGGCGTCACGGTAGGCCGCCTATGATCGCTGCGTGATCGAAGGGGGTCGGCGGCCATGGCGGGGACTGCTGGTGCCGCTGCTGGCCTTGGCGGTGGCCACGGCGGTGCTCGGCCTCGGCGCCCTCTTTACCCGTTCAGCCGATCCGCCCGTCCCGCTTGAAGCGTCGATCGTGGAGACCTTCCCGCCGTTCCTCAACCGGGACTACAAGATGGGGGAGCGGTACCTCCTGAGCCTGGTCGCCCCGCTGGACGACCTCGTCGACGAGCCGCAGGTCGGTTTCGTTGACGTCAACGATCCGAACGGTGACGCTCGGGTCGGTACGGACTGGACCTGGCCCCGGGTCGTCGCGAACCAGTGCACCTACGTGGTCGATCGTGGGGCGTACCCCCTGGCCGACGTCTGGTTCTACACCGGACCGGCGGAGTATCCGCTCACACCCGAGGACAAGACCTCGTACAGCATGTGGCTCGCCGTGTTGGACAACGCCGACCAGCAGGCCGATGTGTTCGAGACGGAAAAAGCTGCGGCCGACATCCTTGACGGGTGCACGGTCCAGGACGACGAGCTGGCGGCGTCGGTGCCGGACGTGATCGAGCTCCCGCCGCTCGACATCGGCCACCCGGGTTTCGGACGCCGGTACGAGAGTGCCGATGGTGTACAGCACCTCTACCAGTACGCCGTCGGCGACCGGGTGGTGCTTCGGGCCGGCTACGCCGAACCGTTTTCCGACGGGGACCTCTCCTCGTTCGAGGCCTGGATTCGCCGACAGGTGGACCGGTTGGAGTCGGCAGGCCTGACCACACCGACGACGACCCAACCATCCGGCCCCGGCGGTTCATCGCAGGCCGACGGCGCCGATGCCACCCGGTCCGACGCCGATCGATCCCCGGCGCCCGAGGCCTGTCGCCCGGTGATGAACGCAGGCCTTCTCCCTGGGCCGGACGCCGAGTTTGCGATCGTTGCGATGGACGTCGACGTCGATCGGGAGTTGCTGCACAGCACCGAGCTGTTCCTCGGGCGCAGTCCGTTTGTCGACGAGGTTGCCCGGGTGGCGGCGTCCGACGACGGGCCGACGGAATTCCTCCTGCGGTTCGAACCGGGCATATCGGCCGAGTCCATCGCGGCGATCGCCGCCGAGGTCGAGACTCTGGCCGGAGTCTCCCTGGTCACCGTTCTCGGCGAGTGTGGCTGACGGTGCCGTCCTGACGCGCGGAGCAGGCGTCAAGCTGGTCCTCACCACTGCCTGCGCTAGGTTTCTTGAGGTGAGTGAAGGAGTTCTGACGCTGATCGGCGTGTTCGTCGGTGCCGGGTTGACCATGCTCACCACCGTCGGTCTTGAACTGGTCCGGATCCGGCGGGACGACAACTCCCGGTGGATGGATCAGCGGCTCGAGGCGTTCGCCGGGTACATCGCCGCGTCGAAACATGTGGTCACCCTGGCCCGGCGTATCCAGCGGGCGGTCGACTGGGAAGCCGTCGACGAGGTGCGGTTGCAGGAACTGGCCGATGCGGAATTGGAACGGTCGATGGCCGCCGAGAAGGTGGTCCTGCTGACCAAGAGCCAGGAGGTCCTGGACGGGCTGTCCACGGTCAATCAAGCCGCCTGGCTGTTGGAGAAACCGAGCCGACTGCGGGAACGGCTGGACCGCGACGTCTACGAGCAGCACGTGCAGGGCTGGCATGCTGCGATCAACTCCTTCCACTTGGCCGCCCGGTTGGAGTTGGGCATCGACACGACCGCCGGGGGCGAGCAGGAGTCGGCGGTCGAGGGCATCGGGGACGACCCGCCGGGCTCAAACGGCCTGGCTCGATGAGCGGTCCGCCCGGTATGCCCCGCCGGCGTCCGTACCGTAGGGAACTTCCGATAGAATCTGGTCCGTTCGACAGAACGGTGGACGTCGATGGGTGACAACCTCATTCCCCCTGGCTGGTACCCGGACCACGTGCGGCCGCAGACGCTGCGGTGGTGGGACGGACGGCAGTGGACCGCTCATACCCAGCCGGTGGTGCCGCCACCGCCACCACAGTTGCCACCACCACCACCGCCACCGCCGACTGCGGTGACGGCCCCACATCCTCCGGTGGCGTCAACTCCCACCGCGGCAACCTCGCGGCAGCCGGCGTCGCCGGCGTTCCTCACCCCGGAGCCGACCAAGCCGCTGGTCCTTCAGCCATCCTCGAATGAGGGGGGATACGGCTACGGTCGGGAGGTTGCCCCGGCCCGTCCCGGCGATCGCAGGCTCTGGCGTCGGAAGGCGGTGCTTATCCCGACGGCGGTTGTGGCCGCCATCGCGGCGGTTGGAGTCGCCGCGGCCATAACCCCTGGCGCGGACAACGCAGCCGTCAGTGTTGATGCACGTGAGGATGCCACCGGTGAGGACGGCGCGGACGTTTCGATCCAGCCCCTCCTCGATGAGCAGTCGTCCGCCGACGGCGAGACAACCACCACGGTGACGATCGCGTCGACAACGGCGACGAGCCCCACGACCACCCCTGCTGCCACCGAGGACGAGTCGACCACCACCGCTCCCGACCCTGCCTCGCCAACGGAACCACCGACGACCCAAGCGACAACCACCGTGGCCCCGACGACCACCGAGGCGCCGACAACCACAACGACCACCGTGGCCACAACAACCACGGTGGCCACAACGGCGGCTGCGGACTGCCACCCGGCATACGAACCCTGTCTCCCCAACTTTCCCGGTGATGCGTTGAACTGCGGAGACCTCACGGCGAATCAGAAGCCGGTCAAGGTGCTGAACGTCGCCGGGGCCCCCCACCGGGGGGACGGCGGCCAAAAACGCAGGGGCTGCGAGTACGGTTTGAGGGTACCCACGACCACCGCCACCCCCAAACCCCGTGGGGCCCCGGGCAACCC
>JBCCGJ010000478.1:0-3498 GCA_039029335.1 Actinomycetota bacterium
CTGCAGCGCCCGGCCGGTCGGATCGTTTTGCATGTTCCCAGCTTCTCACGAATTGCGGACAAGATCCGTCCGCATGGGTTCGTACGGTCACGTACGTACCACTAACCACAAGAGAAGGAACACCCACATGTTCACCACTGACTCCCGCACGCCCGGCGGTTTCCCAACCCCCACCCGCATTCCTGTCAACGGCTTTGAGCTCGAAGTCTTCGAAGCAGGCCGCGAGCATGCGGGAAACCCGGTTGTGCTCTGCCACGGCTGGCCGGAGCATGCGTTCTCGTGGCGTCACCAGGTCCCCGCCCTGGTGGCCGCCGGTTACCACGTCATCGTCCCGAACCAACGGGGATACGGACACTCCTCCCGGCCGACCGAGGTGACCGACTATGACCTCACCCATCTGACCGGTGACCTCGTGGCCCTCCTCGACCACTTCGGCTACCGCGAGGCAACCTTCGTCGGCCACGACTGGGGTGCGTTTGTGGTCTGGGGGCTGACCCTCCTCCATCCCGATCGGGTTACGAAGGTTGTGGCGCTCAGCCTCCCGTACCAGGTGCGGGGTGAGCAGCCGTGGATCGAGTTCATGGAGGCTGCCTTCGGTGGTGACTTCTACTTCGTCCACTTCAACCGACAGCCCGGCGTCGCGGACGCGGTACTCGACGAGCACACCGGCCGGTTTCTCCGAAACCTCTACCGCAAGAACGTGCCACCGGCGGAGCCGGAGCCGGGCATGGCGATGATCAACCTGGCCAGGGCGGAGGCCCCGCTTGGCGAGCCGCTGATGAGCGGCGACGAGCTGGCCGTCTTCACCTCGGCGTTCGAGACGTCGGGATTCACCGGCGGGATCAACTGGTATCGGAATCTCGACCGCAACTGGCACCTGCTGGCCGATGCCGACCCCATCATCAAACAGCCAGCGCTGATGATCTACGGCGACCGGGACCTGGTGGCCCGGACGGACAACCTGACCGATTACGTCCCGAACGTCGAGGTTGTCAGCCTCGACTGCGGTCACTGGATCCAGCAGGAAAAGCCCGAGGAGACCAATCGGCTACTCCTCGAGTTCCTGACCGGGTGACGCGGACGTCTTACCGTGTGACGGTGGCCGACCGGCCGGCTATTCGCCGGCGGCTCGGTAGTCCAAGGCGGAGGTCGTTGCCGCCTCCGCGGCGGTGACCAGACGCATCGTACGTTGCACGGACACCGTCCCCGTGGCCATCTGCTGGATCGCCGCCCTGGCTTGCACGGCAGCCATGTCTGCAGGGCCTTCGATCAGGGCCGCGGCGTGCCAGTCGCCATCGGCGACGAACCAATAGTCGACCAGGTTCGCCCCGACGCTTTCCAGGGCCGTCTTTGCCGCATCGACCCGTGACTCGAACCCGTCCTGCAAAACGCCGGCCGCACCCTTTTCGGTGTAGCGGACCATCGCCAAATACAGCGCCATCAAATCCCTCCTTGTGTTGTGACCCCGAAGGGCCTCCCCTTGAGAGAAATTTATCGCGAACGACCGAATCGAACCAGGAGTACCGGCGATCGGCGGCGGGCCCGCTGCGCACGCCGCACCGACCAGTCCCGCACCGACAGCCTGAGCGGCGGCTGCTCAGCCTTCGAGCCGGGTGATCTCCACGTTGGGGCCGTCGAAGCACCAGTAGCCGGCCACCCGTGTGGCCTCCTCCAACGGAGCGGGGTAGCTCCATGCCACATCCGCAGTGCCGGTCTCCCGGTGGCTGTAGTAGACGGTGTTCCCCTTGTGGGGGCAGTGCGTGGTGGTTTCGGATCGGGTGAACGCCCCGGTCCGGACATCGGCGGGAGGGATGTACAGCCGGTTGTCCCCACCGGTCTCCGACACAACAAACGGAGACGTGGTCTCGGCAACCAGGTGGCCGCCGATCCGAACCTCGATGTGTCGGCTGGACGGCCGGGCGTCGACCCGGTGGTAGGGGTCACGGATGTGGCCGAATATCTCGTCGTCCTCATCGAACCAGCGGTCCATACGTCCCCACTCGACGGCCACGTATCCGGCGAGCCAGGCCGCACCATCGATCGGCGTCTCGTAGCTCCAAGCGGCGTTCTCCTCCACCGCGTCGCCGACGGTGATCGTCCAGTACGACGCATCACCCTTGAACGGACAGTGAGTGGAGTGGTCGGTCAGGGTGAGGAGGTCCATGTCCACGTCATCCTTCGGGATGTACAGGACTGGGAAGATGTTGCTCTCGTGGAGCAACATCACCCGCTCCGAATCAACGACCGTCCGGTCATTGAGCGTTGCCCTGATGCGTCGGGGAAACGCGGTGAACAGCAGTTTGTGCTGCGGACCGTCCAACAGGTAGTTGGCCGTTTGCGGCGCACCGGAGGCAAGCGGTCCGGTGCCAAGGGTCAAGGTCATGGTTCAGTCCTTCCGGCGACGAGGGTCAGTTGCTGATGGCAACGAGGTAGAGAACGGCGGCGGTGGTCACAACGATGGCGGGGATGTTCTCAAAACGATCACCGGCCCGAAGGTGGAGACCGAGGGCGCCGATCATCATGAGGATCACCCCGACGGCGGCCGCCGCACCAAGCCATTCCAGGTCGGTCACGGCGGCGCCGAGCAGGATGGCGACGGCAGCGGACACCTCGGCGATACCGATGGGGATACGGAGCCTCGCGTAGCCGAGCCGTTCGGCCTGCTCGATGCCGTCCTTGTTACCGACGAGTTTCATGCCGCCGATGCCGCCCATCGCAAGAACGAGCAGTGCGGTAGTGATCCATTCCAGAACAGCCATCAAGCCTCCATCGATGCGCAGGCGGACCCCGTTGCGGCCCGACGCAGGAGATCATCATGCCACTAAATAGTTAAGTCACTCAACCTTTTTCTCTGAATACTTTTTACACTGCCAATGGAGAGCGACCTGCAGTAGTATGACGGTCGTGGCTACCGAGCGAACCATTGCGACCGGCGCCGCCGGGCTGGCGGACATCCTCTTCACGGTCATGCCGATGGTGGCGAAACACGTCAACAGTCGGCTCGAAGCATTCGGCATGACCACCAACGACTACTACGCGCTCCGAAGCGTTGAGGGTCCCACACCCATGAAGGAACTGGCGGTCTGCCTGGACATCGACCCGTCATACGTCACCGTCGTAGCCGATCGGCTGGAGGAGCTCGGCCTGATCGAGCGCCAGCCGCACCCGTCGGACCGTCGGGTCAAAAACCTGGTCCTCACCGCCAAAGGCCGTCGCTTCAAGAAGACGGTCCAGGACAAGCTGTGGAGTGGCGACCACCTGTTCTCGTCCCTCACCGAAGACGAGTGCGACACGCTGATCGACGCGCTCCGGAAAGCCGCCGACTGTCAGGAGTGACGGGCAGGCCCAGCGTCGGCGGGGCGTCGGGTGCCCGCGTACCAGAACGGCAGCGCAACCAGGAGCGAACCGCCGAGCACGTTTCCGACCGCTGCGGGGGCGATGGCCCACCACAGGCCTGTTCCCCACCCCGGCCCGGCGCCGGTCGGTCCGACGAGTGAA
>JBCCGJ010000479.1:0-3471 GCA_039029335.1 Actinomycetota bacterium
TTCCGCTTCCCTATCACGTCGGTCACGCTGAGCTGTACCCCAACGATCGCCTTCAGCTGTCCGGCGATGAAGTCCTCCGGTGCGTCCGAGACCTGCCACGGCTCCGAGTCGGCCGAGGTCGACCCGGCGGGCACGGCGTGACGCTCCGGCGGGGATGCCGGCCGGTCTCCGGTCTCGGGAACGGGTGGGACCGCCGCCTCGTTCCGGTCGGTCAGCTCGCTGACCAGTGCTCGTTTCCAACCCGCATCGTGATGGATCTCGACTGTGCCCCGCAGGTGGATGACCTCGTAGTTCCAGGTGGGCACAACCTTGCCGTGTTCGGCCTTTGACGGGTACCAGCGGGGGGAGACGTACGCGTCGACCGTCGGCACGATAAGCAGCGCCGGGGCGCCGTCGATCGAACGCCAGTGGCGGTTCGCCCGGGAGAAGTGGGCCCGGACGCAGGTGATCTCGTCGTCGACCACAAACGGCAGCGGCGTGGCGGCGATCGGCCGGTCCGCCTCACTGCCGCCGGTGACCAGGTGACCGAACGGCCGCTCCCGTAGAACACCGAGGATGTCGGCCCGGTCGTCCAGACGGAACTGTTTCGGGAGGTACATGGACCGATCCTAGGGTCGACGGAAGAATCTTGTCCGAACTGCATCCGTCCACGGCGGGGGAGCGTAAGACCTCCCTGTACAGCAAACCATCACCTCACCCCCCTCACGATGGAGAATCAAACATGAACAAGAAGCTCCCTTTTGTCGCGCTCTTCCTCGCCCTTTCGCTCGTTGCCGCAGCCTGCGGTGATGACGCATCGGACGACGCCGGTTCGGCATCCGCATCGGCCACGGAGACGGCATCCGCTTCGGAGGCGGCAGACGACGCCATGGAAGATCCGGGCACGATCGTGGACGTCGCCGCCGAAGCCGGTTCGTTCACCACCCTTCTGGCCGCCGCCGAGGCCGCAGACCTCGTCGAGACGCTCAGCGGTGACGGACCCCTCACCGTGTTCGCCCCGACCGACGACGCTTTTGTGGCCGCCCTGGAGGCCCTCGGTCTCACGGCGGACGAACTGCTCGCCGACACCGAGACCTTGACCAGCATCCTCACCTACCACGTGGTGTCCGGTGAGGTCCTTAGCACCGATCTCAGCGACGGCATGACCGCTGCCACGGTGAACGGCGCCGAGATCACGGTCGACCTCAGCGATGGTGTGAAGATCAACGACGCAAACGTTGTCACTCCGGACGTGAAGGCCAGCAACGGTGTGATCCACGTGATCGACGCCGTCCTGGTCCCCTGATCAGCACCGGGGGATCATCCTCCGGGTGATCTCGAACTCCCCCTGACGAGAGCTGTGCACGGTGCGTGCAGCAACCCGAACCGGTCTCCGCCATGGTGACCGGTTCGGTGTTTTTGGCGACGGTGTCCTACGATCCGGCCAGGCGGCGGCCCGCCTGGCCGTCACCCGGTCGGCCGGGCCGCCACGTTGAAAGGACGTGGTCATGACTCGAGTTGAACCGATTCCGCGGGAGGATCTGCCCCACCTCGAGCCCGGGTTTCAGCTGATCGAGGCGGTCATGGGGTTCCTGCCGACGTCCATGCGGACGATGGCCCGGGTCCCCGGCCTTGCCGAGGGCTTCCAGGCGCTCGCCGGTGCCGTTATGGCAAACCCGATCCTCGATCCCGGTCTCGGCCACATGGTCTCCCACGTGACCAGCAACGCCGCCGGCTGCCGGTACTGTCAGGCCCACACGGCCACAACAGCGGCCAACAGCGGTACCGATCCGGCCAAGATCGCCGCGCTGTGGGAGTTCGAGACAAGCGATCTCTTCACCGATGCGGAACGAGCGGCCCTTCGCCTCGCCTTCCACGCCGGTCAGGTGCCCAACGCTGCAACGGACGAGGATTTCGCCGCCTGCCGGGAGTTCTACACGGAGGAGGAGATCGCCTCGATCGTCTCGGTCTGTGCCCTGTTCGGATACCTCAACCGTTGGAACGACACGATGGCCACAACGCTGGAGGCCGAACCGACGGCCTTTGCAACGGCGAACCTGTCGGTCAACGGCTGGGAGGCCGGTCGGCACGCGTCCTGACGGTCAGACGGTACCCGCCGGGACCGGAGCTGCCCGACCAACCATCCACCGTCGGCGGCGGGTCCCGCCGAGCAGTCGGGCCAGGATGATCAGGGAGCACACCGATGCACCTGCCCCACCGACCACCAGGGCGCGGTCATCGGCCGACAGGCCGTAACCCCACCAGATGGCGGCTTCCACCAGAGCCATGACCCAGGTCGTCGGGGAGATGCCCGAGACGTCCGACGAGCGAACGGCGACGGCCGCGGCCGGCACGAACTGTAGGCAGTAGCACGCGCCGATGGCGAGGCCTGCGGCGCTCCAGCCGTCCGCCAGAAGAAACGGCACGGGGGCGGAACCAAGCAGCAGTACCCCGGCGGCGACCGAGCGGATCGCCGATGTGCCGTTGTGCCGATGGAGGCCCACCGCCATGACCAGGTAGAGGGCTGCGGCGCCGAGCGACACCGGCAGCAGTCCGGGCAGGTCCGATCGAAGGGCGTAGGCCACCCACCAGGAGTTCAGTGAGATGCCGATGCCGATCCACGTCCCGGACACGCCGTTCGCCGAGCCGTTTCGACCGAGCAACCGCGTGGCCTGGGGCACGATCATACCGACGCCGAGGACATTGGCCATGACCACCAGGGCGGACAGAATCAGGGGATGCATCGTTCACTCCTCTCCGGGTTTCGTAAGGTGCTAAATCCGTTTAGATACTTTCTTGGGATGATCCAGTGTAAGGTTCTATCGTGCTTTTAGTCATGACGCAACGGGATTTGCGGTAACCTGGTCGGCATGCTCGTGGCATCGGTCACCCTCTCGGAAGTTCGACTGACACTCGAGGTCTCCGTCGAGTTGGTCAACCAGGTTGGTGAGGCGGGCTTTGACGTGCGGGACTACCTGGCCGCCTCGGGGTTCAGCCGCGCCGCGAACGCATCGCAGGCGTCGGTCGGACGGGTCTCTCAGCGGATCAGCGGCCTGGCCCCACTGTTCCGGGACCTACCGGACCTTGACGAACCGGTTGCGGCCGCCCGGGTGAACGAAGAGCTGACGGAGTTGCCGATCAGCCCCTCGATCGTCGATCACGACGGCGTCGGTCCGCATATCCACTGGACCCCCGCAACCACCACGTTCGACGACCAGGTCATCACCGACATCCTGATGGCGCTCGCCCAGGAGATCTGCGACAACGGGACCATCCGGTTCGGCATCTGCAGCGCCGCCGACTGTGATCGGCTCTTCTACGACGGAACCAGGAACCGGTCGAAGCGCTTCTGTTCCGATCCGCGATGCGCCAGTCGAACCCACACCGCCGACCATCGGGCTCGCCGCCGGGCGGAGTCCTGACGGCCCCGTTTGCCGGTGTGAGCCCCGCGGGCGGTCAGGGAGCGGCGAGGACGGTGACCGGGGGACAGAA
>JBCCGJ010000480.1:0-3421 GCA_039029335.1 Actinomycetota bacterium
CCCCGGCCGCACCCCCCGGACCCCGAAGCGCCGATCCGGATCGGGTCGATCCGTCAACCCTTCCCCCGCCGACCATCGGGACGGCGATCGGTCCGCCGGGACCGGGCAATCGGCCCTCGCCGGGGAACCAGCCGGCAACCAGCGGCTGGTACAACGGCCCGTTGCCGATCGCCGGCCTGGCCCCGCGGGAGACGATCGGATCGGCCATCGCCACAACCGCCATCAAGGCACTCACCGCCGTGGTTGTCTTCGGCGGTGTGCTGCTGCTCATCCCGTTCCTGTTCATCGCCCTCATCGCCGCCTTCGCCGGATCGGCGGGCGGTGACCTGGACGACGCGGGCCGGACAAGAACTTTGATCGCCGGGGAGAGCAACGCCGACATCACCCTGGTCGCCGTCCCCGTCGAGGGGGTGATCCTCGGTGAGGATCGAGGCGGTGGCGGTCTGTTCGCCCCAACCGACCTGACCTATGGCTACACCATCCAGGAGGACCTGGCGGAGCTGGCCGAGGACGACTCGGTGGACGGCATCATCCTGGAGGTCAACAGTCCCGGCGGCACCATCTTCGGCTCGAAGGCCATCGCAGACGGGGTCGCCGCCTATCAGGACGCAACCGGCAAACCGGTCGTGGCCTACGTGTCCGGCATCAGCGCGTCCGGCGGCGTCTACGCCATGGCCGGGGCGGACCGGATCTACGCGGACCACGGCACGCTCATCGGCAGCATCGGTGTCATCTTCGGACCGTTCGTCACCTACAACGATGTGCGGGCCATCGACGGTGGCATCCTCGGCGGCGGGGTGACAACCGAGGGCGGTATCGAGTTCGAGTTCCTCACCGCGGGACGTTCGAAGGACTTCGGCAACCCGTACCGACCGTTCACCGACGAGGAACGGGCGGTGCTCCAGGTCGGCCTGGACGACGCCTACGACGAGTTCGTGGCCCACGTGGCCAAGGGCCGCGGCCTCACCGAAGGCGAGATCGTCGACGGACTCGGCGCGTTGATCTTCGGCGAGCAGCAGGCGGTGTCCAACGGCCTGATCGACGGGATCTCCAACCGCAACGACAGCTATGAGCAGGCTGCGGTGGCCGCCGGCATGACCGACGAGCAGACCTTCAAGGTGGAACGCCTGGACAGCGGCGGTGATGACTTCTTCAGCCTCCTCGGCGGTCGACTGACCGGGACGGACGAACCGTCGGACGGGGCGACAGGCGCCGGGGCCAATCCGCTCCTGACCTCGCCGCTGTGCCTCGGCTCCGGGGCGATCATGGCCTACCACGGCGACCCGACGCTCCTCTGCCTGCCGGGTCAGTGACCACAGGCTCACCGGGCGGCAACGTGCGCTCGGTGCCCGTGCTCGGGCCGCTCCGCAGCGCCCGGGTGTCCCCACCGACCAGACAGAGCCTGCTTCGCGGCGTGCTGTTCTACCGCTGGGCGACGTGGGTGTGGGTGGCGCTGGTCTACGTGATCGAGGTGGTGCAGCGAAACGTCCTGGACACCAAGGACGACGTGATCGCCCAGCCCGCCGCCGGGTTTGTCCTGGTCCTGGCGATTGCGGCGCTCAACCTCTACCTGACCGTGCTGTACCGGGAGGAACCCGATCGGTTGGTCAGCCCGGTCCCGGTGTTTCTGGAGATCGGGGTCGCAACCGTTGCCATCATGGCCGACGTCTGGGTGTACGGCTTCCCGGACCACGCCCAGTCGATCCCGTCGGTCTGGGTGGTGGCCGCGGTCCTCGCCGTCGGCATCGCCGCCGGACAGCGTGCCGCGGTGGCCACCGGGTTCGGCCTCGGCCTCGCTCGATACGTCGGCTGGATGCCCTACGCCCAGGACGGCTTCTTCTCCCTGCAGCGGATGGCCAGCTGGGTCCTGCTGGTCGTTGCGGGCTGGAGCGCCGGGTACTTCCTCGAACGGCTGAGCGCCGCCGACCGATCGATCTCTGCCTACCGGGCCAGGGAGGAAGTAGCCCGAACGCTACACGACGGCGTCCTCCAGACCCTGGCCGTCATCCAACGCCGCAGCGACGATGACGAACTGATCGACCTGGCACGGGTGCAGGAGCTGGAGCTGCGGGACTACCTGTTCGGCGGGCCGGAGGTTGAGGCGAACCTCGGTGCCGGGCTCCGCAGCGCGGCAAGGACGGCCGAGCAACGGCACGGCATCCGGGTGGACGTGATCGTCGCACCGGACCTGCCGAGCGGCGACCAGGAGATGATCCGGGCGGTGTGCGGGGCGGTCGGTGAGGCGTTGAACAACGCGGCGAAACACGGCCGGGCGGAGAAGGCGACGGTCTACGCGGAACCGTACGACGAGACCCCCGGACGGCAGGTCTTCATCTCGGTCAAGGACAACGGGGCGGGCTTCGACGAGACGACCATGACCGAGGGCCAGGGGGTGAGCGGCTCGATTCGGGGCCGTATCATCGAAGTCGGCGGCGCAGTGGAGATCGACGGACGGCCGGGGCGGGGCGCCGAGATCCGCCTGTGGGTGTGAGCGGGTGTGACCTGATGGCGAACGAGGGGCAACGATGAGCGAGGACCGAACGGGTAACACGGAGAACGCGAAACAGGAGTGGAAGAGCCGGGTGACCGTCGTCCTGGCCGACGATCACCCGATCTGGCGGTCCGGCGTCCGGGCCGACCTCGGGGAGAACTTCCACGTCGTTGGTGAGGCCGGTGACGCCAACGAGGCGGTGACCATCATCCGCAGCACCGAACCGGATCTGGTGGTCTGTGACCTCAACATGCCGAACGGCGGCGGGTTGAAGGTGGCGAAGGAGTGCGGCGAGATGACCAACATCGTCATGCTGACCGTCTCCGAGGCCGAACGTGACCTGCTCGACGCCGTTGCGGCCGGCGCCTCCGGTTACCTGATCAAGTCGACTCCGCCAGATCAACTGCGTGAAGGACTGTGGAAGGCGGCCCACGGCGAGCCGGTCTTCTCACCCCAGCTGGCCAGCCTGGTACTGGGCGAGTTCCGCCGGATGAGCAAGGACGCGGGCGGGGTACAACCGCTGTCCGAGCGGGAGCGTGAGGTCCTCCAGTACGTGGCGAGGGGCCACACCTACAAAGAGATCGGGGAGGAGCTGTTCATCTCGCCGAAGACGGTGGAGAACCACGTCAGGAACATCCTCGGCAAGCTGCACCTCAACCGGAAACAGGAGCTGGTTCGTTACGCACTGGAGCACGGAATCGAGTAGCCCCGGCCGCCGACGCCCGCTGAACCGCGCTCTCGTTCAGCAAGCACCTAGATGCACCCACAGCGGTAAGACAACCACTCAATGTGCTGATATGTTGTCGACCATATGGCGGATACAAGCACCAGGACTCGCATCTCCAACCCTCCGGCGAGCAAGAAGGTCACCCGGTTTCTGGCTTACGTGCTGCGGCACGGCCCCGACACGGTCGGGGTTGGTATGGACCG
>JBCCGJ010000481.1:0-3406 GCA_039029335.1 Actinomycetota bacterium
ACCGAGGGGATCTGTCCGAGCAGTCGCTTGCCACGATGGCGGTCAACCCGCTTCGGGTGCTCGACTCAAAGCGTCGGCAGGACCAGGCCATCGTGGCCGAGGCCCCGGTCATCGTCGACTATCTCTCCGACGATGCCGCAGCGGCGTTCGAGCGGGTCCAGCAGGGGCTCAAGGCGCTCGGGGTGCCGTTCGAGCTGGCCCCTCGGCTGGTGCGTGGCCTCGACTACTACACCAGGACCACCTTCGAATATGTGGCCACCGGCCTTGATGCGGCCCAGACGGCCATCGGCGGCGGTGGGCGCTACGACGGCCTGGTCGAAGCGCTTGGTGGGCCGCCGGAGCCCGGTGTCGGGTTTGCGCTCGGCGTCGACCGAACCCTGCTGGCGTGCGACGCCGAGGAGGTCTTCGGGCCGGCGGCCACCGACGTCGACGTCTGGGTGGTTGCCACCACACCGGGCACCGAGGCACTTGAGCTGGCCGAGGAGCTGCGGGTTGCCGGCATCAGGGTCGATCGAAGCTACGCCGGACCGGAGGGCGGTCCGCGGTCGATGAAAGCCCAGATGAAGGCGGCCAACCGATCGGGGGCCCGGATCGCCGTGATCGTGGGTGAGGAAGAGCTGGAAGCCGGTAGCGTCTCCTTGCGCATGCTGCGAGCCACCGACGACTCGGACGAGCCGCAACAGGCGCTTGTCGCCCGCAGCCAGGTCGTTCAGAAGATCCTTGAGAAGGTCAGGTAGTTGTTGTCATGATGCGTACCCACCTCTGCGGAGAACTCCGCCAGTCCCACATCGGTGAACAGGTGTCGGTGACCGGCTGGGTGAACAAGCGCCGGGAGCACAGCCAGCATCTGGCCTTTGTCGACCTTCGGGACCATTCCGGCATCGTGCAGTGTGTGGTGGACAACTCGGTCGACGTCCGCAGCGAGTACGTGGTGAAGATCACCGGCCAGGTCACCCAGCGGCCGGACGGTACGGTCAACGACGGGTTGGACACCGGCCAGATCGAGATCACCGAGGCGACCGTTGAGATCCTGTCCGCCGCCGAACCGCCACCGTTCCCGATGGACGATCGGGCCGACGACGTGGACGAGATGGTCCGGCTCCGCCACCGCTACCTGGATCTGCGGCGGGAGCGGATGCAGCGCAACCTGCGCATCCGGTCAAAGGTCAACGCGGCCATCCGGGCCGCCATGGTGCGCCAGGACTTTGTCGAGGTGGAAACCCCGATGCTCATGCCGACCACCCCCGAGGGGGCTCGGGAGTTCGTGGTGCCGTCCCGGCAGCGTCCCGGTTCGTTCTACGCGCTGCCTCAGTCGCCCCAGCTCTACAAGCAGCTGTTGATGGTCGGTGGCCTCGACCGCTACTTCCAGATCGCCCGCTGCCTCCGGGACGAGGACCTGCGGGCCGACCGCCAGTACGAGTTCATGCAGCTCGACATGGAGATGAGCTTCGTCGAGGTGGACGACGTCTATGCGGCGGTGGAGGCATCGGTCCTCGACGCCGCCGAGGCGGTCACCGGGGTCCGGCCCGATCCGATTCCCCGCATCACCTGGCACGAGGCGATGAACCGGTACGGCACGGACAAGCCGGACATCCGGTTCGAGATGGAGCTTGTCGAATTGACCGACGTCTTCGCCGAGACCGAGTTCAAAGCGTTCTCCACGGCCGGGGCCATCAAGGGCATCAACGCCAAGGGCCAGGCGGGCGACTGGGGTCGGAACAAGCTGGACGGGCTGACCGACACCGCAAAGTCGTTCGGCGCCAAGGGCATGGTCTGGATGAAGGTGCAGGACGATCTGAGTCTTGATTCACCGGTGGCCAAGTTCCTTTCCGAGACCGAGCAGAAGACGCTGGTGGAACGACTGGCCGCCGAGTCCGGCGACCTGATGCTTATGATCGCGGATGAATGGCACACCACGTGTGAGGTCCTCGGCGAGCTGCGGAACCGCCTTGGGCGTCCGCCGGTCAGCCATGGTCCCTACAGGTACCTGTGGGTCGTCGACTTCCCGCTGTTCGTGGGTGTTGATGAAGCAACCGGCATTCCCAAGACCGGGCATCACCCGTTCTGCCACCCCCACCCGGAGGACATCGACAAACTGGAAACCGACCCGATGTCGGTTCGGGCCTGGGCCTACGACCTGGTCCTCAACGGCTGGGAGCTCGGTTCGGGCAGTATCCGGATTCACGACCACGCTCTGCAGCAGCGGGTCTTCTCCCTGCTCGGCATCGATGCCGCCGAGGCTGACGCCCGATTCGGTTTTTTCCTCAACCCGTTCAAGTACGGGGCGCCGCCCCACGGCGGTTTTGCCTACGGCATCGAGCGGCTGGCCGCGATCCTGGCCGGCGAGGAGAACATCCGCGAGATCATCGCGTTCCCCAAACCCCAGTCCGGGCTTGACCCGATGACCGGCGCACCGGGCGAGATCGACCCGGAACAGCTGGAGGAGCTGGGGATCCGGATCCTGCCGCCACCGGTCGACTGACCCCGCCCGCGTCGCCAAACTTGGGCGCACCGCCCACAGGCATTGTGGCCAGGGTGCCCACATTTCGGTGAGTGTTGAGGCCTCGCCCGCTGGCGAATTTGTTGATCGAGCCGGCGTTCAGTCGGCCAGGGCCGGCGGCGAGCCGTTGCCCAGCCACACTTCGATGGCCACGTCGGTGTCGTTCACGCTCGGGTAGCGAAGTTGGCCGCCCTCGGTGATCGTCCCGGCTTCGGGGCTGATTCGCATGGAAAGGGTTTCACCCGCTCGGACGGCCAAGGCCTGGTCGAACCCGGCCGGTTCGATGGCAAACCCCTGCTCGACCAGTTCGTCGGCGAACGCGGTGCCCACCTCTGCGGCGTCGCCGTGAGGGGAGATCAGGATGATGTGGGTTTCCGGATCGGCGATCCGTGCGGTGAGCGGCGTGAGATCGAACGGCAGCGTCACGCCGTCGAGCAGATCCAGGATGCGTGGCTGGTCGGATGAAGCTGCCGCAGGAGCGGGCTGAGCCGCAGGTGGATTCCCCGGCCCGCCGATCGGCTGACGATCGGTCTCGACACCCGGGTGCGGGACCTGCAGCCCGGGTTGCCGACGCGGCCGGGGCTGCCTCGGTTTCCGCCGGTTGTCGAGTCCCTTCGGACTCTTTCGTTTCGACTTCCACCAGGGGAGCGGGTCCGCCGCGGCCGGTACTGGGGATGGGCCCTCGGCTGCCTGCCGGTCCTCTGCCGACTCCTCGATCGGGTCGACCTCGACCGCGCCGTCCTCGACGGCGCCATCCTGATTCGCCGGCTCCGCCGCGGTCTGTTCCTCGTCTGCCGGGGCCTCGGCAGACGGCTCTTCCCCGACTGGCGCCTCGGCCGCCGGTTCCGGGGGTGCCGGTTCCGGGGGTGCCGGTTCCTGAGGTGCCGGTTCCTGAGGTGCCGGTTG
>JBCCGJ010000482.1:0-3325 GCA_039029335.1 Actinomycetota bacterium
ACCATGTCGGTCAGGTCTTCCAGGTTGGCCTTCACGTCGATGTGGCTGAACGTGTGGTTCCGAAAGACGATGAATCGGTGATCGAGCCGGAGGTCAACCGAGGACGGCTGGACCGAGGAGTCGTCGAACGGCTCGATGATGATGCGACCGTTGGCGATCTCTTTCCTGATGGTGCGGTCTGAGAGGATCACGAGCACTCACACTAGTGCGAAACACCCTGGAACGTTCCCCGATGGGACGCTCGCTCAGAGTTCGACGATGACGGCCTTGTTCACCGGCTTCAGGGCGCGAAGTTCGTCGACCAGATCGCTCGGTGGATGGGCGTCGAGGTTGATGAACGAGAGCGCCTCGGAGCGCTCGCTGTTCCGACCGAGGCGCCACTCGGCGATGTTGATCCCGTGGGCGCCGAGCACTCCGCCGACCGTGCCGATCACGCCGGGAACGTCATCGTTGAGCATGAGCAGAACGGTGCCGGTCGGGTCGGCTTCGAGGCGGTAGTCGGAGACCTGGACGATCCGGGGGTGGTCGTCGGAGAAGACCACGCCGGAGATGGTCCGCTCGCCGTCGGCCCAGCTGACCCGGCAGGTGATCTGGTTCCGGTAGTCGGCCTTCCCGAGGCCGACCGAGCGGGAGATCTTGAGCCCGCGCTCCCTGGCCAGGACCGGGGCGTTTACGAAGTTGACCGAGTCCGGCATCGCATGGTCCAGGATGCCCTTGAGCAGACCGGCGGCGACGGGGCGCATCATGTCCTCCGCGTCGTCGGCGTAGAGCTCGAGCTCCAGCTGCTCGATCTGGGCGTCGGCCATCGAACTCTGCAGGCGCCCGATCTTGGCTGCAAGGCTGATGAACGGGTTGACCCTCCCGAAGTCCAGCCCGGGGGCCAGCGCAAGATTGACGCTGTTGGAGATCCGATCGCCCCGAAGGGCGTCAAGCACCTGCTCGGCGATCTCGATTGCGACGCTGCGCTGAGCCTCGGTGGTCGATGCCCCGAGATGGGGGGTGTGGATCACCTTGGGGTGGCCGACCAACGGGTGCCCGGCCTCCGGCGGCTCCACCGCATAGACGTCGACGGCGACCGTTCGTAACGTGCCGCGGTCCAGCGCTGCTGCGGTTGCAACGGGGTCGACCAGGCCGCCCCGGGCGCAGTTGATCAGAACCGCGCCCCGCTTCATGATGGCCAGCCGCTCGGCGTTGATGAGATTCTGTGTCTCCTCCGACAGGGCCGTGTGGAGGGTCACGAAGTCCGACGCCTCGAGCAGCTCCTCAAGATCGACCAGCTCCACCTTGGTGTCCCGACCAACCCGTTCGCTGACAAACGGATCGTAGGCAAGGATCGACATGCCGAACGCCTGGGCTCGGGCGGCGACCGCCCGGCCGACCCGGCCGAACCCGACAACACCCAGCACTTTGCCCTTCAGCTCGGTACCGGTGAACTGCGACCGGTCCCATGATCCGGCGGCCATGGTGTTGTGGGCCGGAACGATGTTGCGGGCCGCGGCCATCAGCAGGGCGAACGTGTGCTCGGCGGTCGCGGTGGTGTTGGCGTCCGGGGTGTTCATCACGATGACGCCTCGACGGGTGGCCTCGTCAACGTCGACGTTGTCCGTGCCGACGCCGGCCCGGCCGACGACCTTCAGGTTGGTTCCGGCGGCCAGTATCCGGGCGGTGACCTGGGTGCCGGACCGGATGACCAACCCGTCGTAGGCGCCGATGACGTCGACCAGCTCGTCCTCGGACATGCCGGTCCGGACATCGACGGTGACGTCGTCAGCGTTCTTCAGAACGGCAACACCGTCCTCGCCGAGCTTGTCGGAGATCAGGACCTTGAACATGGGTATTCCCTCGCTGGTTGGTTTCGAACTGTTGGGTGTCGTGGGTTCGGTCGGTGTGGTGGCCCGACTCAGGCGGCGGAGAAGCGCCGACCGAGGTCTTCGTCGTTGAAGTGCAGGGCGCCGCCGTCGATCGTCTCAAGGCAGGTCCTGGCCACCAGGTCGTGGGGGCCGCCGATCAGCTCCTTGACCCGCGCCGGTCCGGCCGACAGGGCCAGCACCGGGGCGATCGTCTTGCTGTTGATGACCACCGGGGCCGCTTCGACAACGGCTTGGCGGGACACCACGCCTGCGTAGGCCACAAAGAGGTCGACCGCCGGGCTGGCGGCCAGGTCGCTCACACCGTCGCCCACCAGCATCCGCCGGCCTGCCGTGTTCACCGAGCGACGGATGACGTCGGCCTTGCCGCTGGTGGTGGTCAGCTCCCCCTCGTCATGTTTGGCGTAGCGGGGGTGGCTGCGGCCGGCCCACCACTCACCGTCGAGGGGGTCGAACTCCGCGCCAACGGCCCGCACCCGGTCCGGGTCGACGCCGAGCCAGGTGGCGAACTCCGCCACCGGTTCCAAAAGACCGCCGCTGATGACCCAGGTCTCGGTCTCCAACTCCTCGAGGGCCGCAATGGTGGCCTGGGCGTCCGGCACGGCGGACGATTTGTACTTCGACTTGACCGAGCGGATGTCGGCCTGAGTCGGATTGAGCAGGGAGAGGCGTTGGCCGTAGACCTCTTCGAGGGGGACCTGCCCGTCCATTGCAGCATCGGTGAGGGCGGCGACCGCCTCCTGGTCCTCGGGGTCGACGGAGAGTTCGTCAATACCCTCGACAGCAGACAGCGTCGAGTCACAATCGAACAGCGTTACCGGATAGCTCCTCCAGCGCACTGTAGAAACGATAGGGGTGCCTGCCGCCATCGCCGATTGACATCTTGTTAGATCAGGTGACGATTTCTTCTTCGTGCCCGATACGTGCCGCCAGTCGGAACTGTCCCGTCAAGCGGGACGGATCCGGCCCGGTCGGCTCGGTTAGGCGTCGGCCATGCCAAGTCGGCGGCGGTCGGCTAACGTGGGCTGCTCACCTGCGGGTGTAGTTCAATGGTAGAACATCAGCTTCCCAAGCTGAATACGCGAGTTCGATTCTCGTCACCCGCTCAAAGCTCTCACCAGGGGCAACCTCTAAGACGACTCAGCTAGAGGGAGCGAGCTACATTGGAGCATGCCACAAACGTGCCACTCCGGAGAGTCCTGTGCACGCTTGGCCGATCAGCGACCGCCTCCTCGCTACCCCACCTAGGCCTACTTCTTCACTAGCTTCGACTGTAAAGCCATGACGACTCCGTCCACGTGATCAACGCCGCCCTGTCCTCTAGTCTCGGCCGCAAGCTGTCTGTTCTCGCATTCACGTTTGGCTGCTTGCTTGTATTTGGATATGAGGTCCCCTACGGCGGAGCCTTCCAGCGGTCCGATGCCGGATCGGTTGCCGCCTGGGCTGGAGCATTTGGC
>JBCCGJ010000483.1:0-3296 GCA_039029335.1 Actinomycetota bacterium
ACTGGAAGGAACATGCACACGCGCCGGACCTGACCGCGATGCGAATGCGATCGCGCATCTCGGAGGGCGAGGCGCTGCTCGACCAGGACTCCCTCGGCCGATGGTGGGTTGCCCGTTGGGGTCCGGACCGGCCGACAACCCGTTAGGGTTGATGGGGTGACAGGGGAGGGGCGACCGGCCCTCAGTCGGGAACACATCGCGGAGACCGCTCTCCGGCTCACGGAGGACTCCGGTCTCGCCGGTCTTTCGATGCGCAAGCTCGGTGCCGAGCTTGGTGTTGAGGCGATGTCGCTCTACCACTACGTGGCCAACAAGGACGACCTGCTGGACGCCATGCTCGACCTGCTCTACGGCGAGGTCGAGCTGCCCCGTGACGTCGGCGATGACGAGTGGGAGCAGGCCATCCGTGACGGCCTCACCTCGTTTCGGCAGGTCCTTCTTCGCCATTCGGCCGCCATTGAGCTGTTCGCCTCTCGACCGCCCCCGACCGAACGTGCGCTCGAGGTGCTGTACTGGTCGTACCGGCGGTTCGAGCTTGTCGGGCTGAGCCCCGAGGACTCGCTGCTTGCGTTTCGGTTCATCGTTTCGTTTGTCATGGGGAACGCGGCGAACGAAATCGGTGTGATGGGCCGATCGGACGACGATCTCATCGATCTCGACAGCCTCTCCGATCCGGCGCTCAGGAACTTCCTGATCGTCCGGCGGTCGGTCGGTGAACCCGCCTATTTCGACGTCGGCCTCGACGTGGTGATCGCCGGTCTGCGGGCCAGGTTCAACCTTCCGGACCCGCGGTAAGCCCTCGCGGGAGCGTCGGGTTCGCGCCGCGTCCACTTCTCTGGCCGAATCACAGAGCCGCCAAGTAGGATCGCACCAGCTTCCACAGCTGGCAGAACATCAAAGGGGAGTACAGGGATGTCGGAAACGATTGGTGTCTATGAGGTCGAGGGACGGACGTTCCCGCCTCCTGCGGACTTCGCCGCACAGGCCAATACCAATGACCGCTCGCTCTACGAGGAGGCCGATGCGGACTATGAGGCGTTTTGGGCCCGTCAGGCCAGGGAACTGGTCACCTGGGACAAGGACTTCGACACCATCCTGGAGTGGGAGCTGCCATACGCAAAGTGGTTCATCGGCGGTGAGCTGAACATCACCGCGAACTGCCTCGATCGGCACGTTGCCGCCGGCCGTGGTGACAAGGTGGCGTACCACTGGGAGGGCGAACCAGGCGACACCATCACGATCACCTACGCCGAGCTGCTGACCGAGGTCTGCAAGTTCGCCAACGTCCTGAAAGCCCAGGGCCTGGAGAAGGGCGACCGTGTCGCCATCTACATGCCGATGATCCTGGAGCTGCCGATCGCCATGCTGGCCTGCGCCAGGATCGGCGTCGCCCACTCGGTGATCTTCGGTGGGTTCTCCGCCGACGCCATCGTCGACCGCTGTGATGATGCGCAGGCCAGGGTCATCATCACTGCGGACGGTGGTTACCGGCGCGGCGCCCCGGCACCGCTGAAGCCGACGGTCGACACCGCGCTGGCCTCGGGGGCGCCCTCGGTGGAAAAGGTCATCGTGGCCAACCGGTGTGATCTGAACCCCGACATGGCCGAGGGCCGTGACCTGTGGTGGCATGACCTCATGGCGGACGCCTCCGACGATTGCCCGGCGGAGCCGATGGACTCCGAGCAGCTGCTCTACATCCTCTACACCTCCGGTACAACGGCAAAGCCGAAGGGCATCATGCACACCACCGGCGGGTACCTCACCCAGGTGGCGTTCACCCACCGCTACGTGTTCGACATTAAACCCGAGACCGACATCTACTGGTGCGCAGCGGACATCGGCTGGGTCACCGGCCACAGCTACATCGTCTACGGACCGCTGGCCAACGGCGTCACCTCCGTCATGTACGAGGGCACCCCGGACACCCCCGGCAAGGACCGGCTGTGGGACATCGCCGAGCGGTACGGCGTCACCCAGCTCTACACCGCACCGACCGCCATCCGCATGTTCATGAAGTGGGGTGCCCAGGAGCCGGCGGCCCATGACCTGTCCAGCCTGCGGGTGCTCGGCACGGTCGGTGAGCCGATCAATCCCGAGGCGTGGATGTGGTACCACGAGCACATTGGCGGCAACGAGCGCCCCATCGTGGACACCTGGTGGCAGACCGAAACCGGGGGCAACATGATCACCCCGCTGCCGGGCGTGACCACCACAAAACCCGGGTCGGCCTGCCATCCGATCCCCGGCGTGTTCGCCGAGCTGGTGGACGACAGCGGCAACGTGGTGACTGAGGGTGGCGGCTACCTGACGCTGACCCGACCGTGGCCATCGATGCTGCGCGGCATCTGGGGCGACGACACCCGCTACCGGGAGACCTACTGGTCCACCTATGAGGGCCGGTACTTCGCCGGTGACGGCGCCAAGTTGGATGAGGACGGCTACCTGTGGTTGCTGGGCCGGGTCGATGATGTCATGAACGTCTCCGGCCACCGGATCAGCACCACCGAGGTGGAGTCCGCACTGGTCGACCACCAGGCGGTCGCCGAGGCGGCGGTTGTCGGGGCGAACGACGAGGTCACCGGTCAGGCCATCGTCGGCTACGTGATTCTCCGCGGCGGGAACGAGGCGTCCCAGGAACTCGGTGACGAGATCCGGGAGCACGTCGGTGTGAAACTCGGCAAGATCGCCAGGCCGAAGACCGTGATCATCGTGCCGGACCTGCCGAAGACCCGGTCCGGCAAGATCATGCGGCGTCTGCTGCGTGACGTGGCCGACGGTCGGTCCCTCGGCGACACGACGACGCTGGCCGATCCCGGCGTGGTCTCCGAGATCGCAAGCAGAGCGGCCGAAAACACCGACGAGGACTAACCGAACTCTCGGAAAATTTGGGCGCACAGGCCACAGACTTTGTGGTCTACGCGCCCAGATTTGGCGGGGTGTAACCGAGAGTCCGGCGCAAGGGCTGCTACTGCCAGGGGTTGCCGGAAAGGTACTTCCAACCCGCGTCGGGCAGGATAACCACCGCGGCGCCGCCGTGTCGGGACAGTTCACGCTGGGCCGCTTCGATCACCGCGCCCGATGAGGTGCCGACGAAGTGGCCTTCGGCGTTCATGGTCTCCTGTACCTTGGCCTCGGCCACGGCGCGGCTGATCACATACCGATCCTTGACCAGACCGAAGTCGGCGATTGGGGGCTGGAACGGATCTTCCTGATTCCGCATGCCGCCGATGGTGTCGTCGAGGTCTTCTTCGACCGAGTGCACGGCGATGTCGGGGTAGTGGGTTCGAAGGCCCCGG
>JBCCGJ010000484.1:0-3286 GCA_039029335.1 Actinomycetota bacterium
GCTGAGCGGGCAGGAAACCGGACAACATCTCAAGGAACCGGGCCTTCATCGCCTCCCGGGAGTGACCGACGGCGATCACCCCTTCAAGCATCGCCAGGGCACCGGCCAGGTTTCTGGTGGTGTCGTGCTGGCGGGTGCCGGCCTTGATCATCGAGTAGAGCTTCTCCTCGGTGGCCTCGGCCTTTGTGAAGTAGCCGCTGATGTCGTAGCGGTCGATGACCTCCCGCTCCGGGGCAACGCCGGGCTGACCGGTTCGGATGTAGATCTGAACCGTGCGGTCCTGGGCCACCTCCCTGATGTACTCACACAGCTCCAGCCCGGCCGAGTCGCTCTCCATCACCACGTCGATGATCGCCACCGCAACGTCGTGCATCCACGACGGCTGCGCTTCGTAGTAGGCGATGGCCTCTGCCTTGCCGGCCACCCCCTCGACCACCAGCGGTAGACCCATGACATCCATGTTGCCGAGCGCGAGCTTGGTCACCGCCAGGACATCGGGCTCGTCGTCGACGACAAGGATCTTGTATTGAGACGGTCCACTGACCATGTATTTCCCTCCGATACTCGCTGCCCGGTCGCCCGGGACCGCAACGCCATCTGCCTCGCAGCCATCAGCGAATGACAACGAGAGTCTTGTCGGGGACGGTGCGGTCTGCAAAGCCCGCGTCGAACGATCCCGTGAGCGGGCCGGCCGATCAGCCGGCGAGGCTCAGCATCACCTGAAGCAGGACGTTCGCCCCCGCGGTGAGATCCTCCGGATCGGTATGTTCCGCCGGATTGTGGCTGATGCCGTCTTTGCTCTTGGTGAAGATAATCGCCGTCGGGCAGACCCGGGCCATCATCTGGGCGTCGTGCCCGGCCCCGGACGGCATCCGCAACGTCGAGAGACCAAGACTCTCCGCAGTTGTGGCCACCAGGTCAACCACGGTCCGATCGAACTGGACGGGGTCGAACCGGGCGAGGCTGCGGGTTGACACCGCCACCCCCTCGGCGGCGGCCAGTTCGTCCAGCCGGGCCGCCAGGCGCTTCTCCGCGGTGAGCAGGGTGGTGTTGTCCGTGTTGCGCAGATCAACGGTCAGCTTGGCCGATGCGGCAACGACGTTCACCAGGTTGGGATGCAGGTCGATCGCCCCGACCGTGCCGACCTGCGGGTTACCCAGCTCGGCGGCCAGACGCCTGACAAAGACCGTCAGTTCGGCCGCCACGTAACCGGGGTCCCGGCGGAGCCGCATCGGCGTTGTCCCGGCGTGGTTGGACTGTCCGTCGATGGTCACCTCGGTCCACGAGATGCCCTGGACACTCTGCACAACACCGATGGTGATGTCCTGCTCCTCCAGGACCGGGCCCTGCTCGATATGCAGTTCAACAAACGCATGGGGCACCAGCCCCGGGCAGGGTGCGGGCCCCCGGTAGCCGATGCGATCCAGTTCCGCGCCGACGGTTGTGCCGTCGATGCCCTCGATGGCGTACGCCTCCTCGAGGCCCAACCCGCCGACGTAGACCAGTGACCCCATCATGTCCGGTGGGAACCGGGCCCCCTCCTCGTTGGAGAAGAACGTGACGGCCAGCGGCCTCGACGGGATGACTCCGGCGGCGGCGACGGTCTCGATGATCTCAAGGCCGGCCAGCACGCCGAGGTTGCCGTCATAGCGGCCACCGGTACGGACCGTGTCGATGTGGCTGCCGGTCATCACCGGCGGGAGGGCGGGGTCGACGCCTTCCGGTACCCACACGCCGACAACGTTGCCGATGCCGTCGATCGTGGTGGTCAGGCCGAGGTCGGCCATCCAGGTCATGACCAGGTCCCGACCGGTCTTGTCGGCGTCGGTGAACGCCAGCCGGGACGAGCCGGTTGTGTCGGGGATGGCACCGATCTCACCGAGTTCGATGAGGCGATCGAGAAGCCGGGCCCCGTCGATCCGAAGGTCGGGGGCGATCGAGGTGCTCACCAGCGGTCAGTCCTTCTTTTTCTTCGCCTCGATGATCGCCGCATACCCCTGCTCCACCGCCGTCAGGTGGTGGACCATATCGTGGAGGACGTAGACCGCAAAGCTGGCGATCGTGAACTGGGCGCCATCCGACCGGATGCCGATCCGCTGCCACTGGTCACCGCGGACCTTGTCCAGAATGTCGGCCGCCTTTCCAGCGTTGACCGCCAGGGCGTAACTGACCTTGTCCGGGTCCTCGGCCGAGTAGTCGGCATTGCTTGCCGCCTCGTTCCGATCCCAGTCCCCGAACTTCGGCGACTTCTTCTTGATCATCCTCGCCAGTCGCTCGGCGGCACTGGCGTACTGGTCGCGGACGTGGGCCGCGACCTCCAGGGCGGACGGTTGCGCCGGTTCACCGGCTGGAACCGGCGGCCGCTCGTGGACGATGTCTCCCCGCTTGAGCGCGGCCCGGAAGGAGGCGGCGTTGCTCCGCATCCTCGGCCCGACATCCTCCGGTGAAACCGTTGCCGCATCGTCGCCGTACTCCGGCCAGATCAGCGGCAAGATCCGGGTCCAATCCTTGTAGTCCACCGCAGACTGCTCCATCAGCCAAGACTACCATTGGGTCCATGACCAGCCCCGCCGTCCATCCCAAACCGGGCACCACAAACGGCCCCCTGGTCATGCTGAGCTCAGGGTGGACGGACGGTTGCTGCGTCGCCCGGCTGCGGGCGCCGGGCCGGCCCTCGTCGCTTGTTCCGATGGTCGGCCTCGAACTGCGCTACCGGGTTGCCGAACCCCCGATCAGACACTGCGTCGGCCATCACGCCCCCAGTCGCGGTGATGGCTATCGGGACTGCGACAATCCACCCCAGCCGACCGAACGGACCTGCGTCAGCTGTGCGGTGGCCGACGCCACCTTCGCCGCCAGCCTGCACCACGCCCACACCCGAGACCGTGACCAGCTTGACCGGGACGTGGTGGAACATCTGGAGCAGGCCAACAATCTGTACCTGGCCGCATTCCGTGACGGGTCGATCAAGGTGGGCACCAGTACCGGTCGTCGCCGGGACACCCGCCTCACCGAGCAGGGGGCCTGGCAAGCGGTTTCGGTTGCGGAGGTACCGGACGGTTTTGCCGTCAGGCGGCTGGAGGACCTGGTGACCGACAAACTCGGTCTACCCCAGTCGGTGGCGGTCAAACGAAAGGTGGCCGGAATGGCCAGCCCGATGGCCGAGGCTGCGCTGACCGAGCGGCTCGACCGGCTGGTTGACGAGGTCCACTCCCTGATCTCGCTCTCGCCGGACGCCGACGGCGCCACAACAACCAGGACGTACTGGTCGTTCCCCGAGGCGGAC
>JBCCGJ010000485.1:0-2386 GCA_039029335.1 Actinomycetota bacterium
CCGATCACTGCAAGCGACAGCCGCTCCTCCCGACCGTCCGGCGTTGTCCCGGTTGCGGTGTCGATGGATACCACATCACCCCGGGACCGGGCGTACATCGGATAGGTCGAGTGGGGGAAGCTGTCCCGGTCAAGGACCGCCGGGACCAAAAGGGCGACCAGCACGGCAATCGTGACCAGCAGGCGCGGTCGGGACATGACCAAGTCTTGCACCGAACGTTGGCGGACGGCAGACCAATGGCCCCGCCACCAATGTGGGGGATCCTGCTGACCGATGACCAACGGTGCCAACCGACACCGTTGGCGGTTCACCTGATCATCGTTATGTCCGGGGGGAAGAGACAGTTGCAGGACCGCCGCTTGGTGGCGAGGCCATGAACAAGACAGTATGCGGCCACTGATTCAGCAGTGTGTGCGGCACGTTACGGGCACGTAAACCCACCGGCAGGCTGCTAGGTGATCAAGGCCGTCATGTCGGCCACCAGCCGATCGGTGCGGGCGTTGAAGATCTCGTACTGGGTTCGGCGGGCCACCGGCTCGGCGGTGATGGTGTGATCCAGTCGCAGCCACCGCGGATCCGCGGGGTCGAAGCCGGGGAACTCCGGCCGACCGTTCCCGTTGGGATCGCCCGTCTTTGCGAAGTCCGACCAGTAACCGATCATCTTGGCCGACAGCGCCTTGTCCGCCGCGGTCATCGGGAAGATCGGCACGTTACTGCCGTGGACAAACGGCAGCTCGGCGGCGTGGTATGACCCGGCGGTCTGCTTCGGGCTCTTGGGGACCCTGGTGAAGAAGTACAGGTGCGTTGGATGGCCCGCCCCGGCGTGGTGCCTGGCGTAGTAATAGGCGCGGGCACCGAACATGTGGTCGCCCATGAAATCGATCTCCGCTCGGCGATCCTGGCGGTCGAGGCCGGGATACAACTGCAGCAGCAGCGGCAGGTCGGCACCGAACGCCTCTGCGATCTCCGGCTGGAGCCCGCCGGCCGGCGCATCGATATGGCGGAAGTCGACCATCGGCGCGCCGAGGACCGGGCGGATGAGTGTGCCCTCATCCGCATTGGAGCCGATCATCAGCGGTACCGGTGCCTGGTCCCCCTTGGCGAAGGCTACAAACGGGGACACCGGGAGCACGTACCCGTCGATGATCGGATAGTGGTTGCCGAGGAGCCGATCGGCCCTGGCCACCTCGTACAGCTGGTCGGCCGACATCGCCCGCAACCTTGTGATCTGGTCCGACCCGGTGACGCCGAGCGCCTCGGCGAACCTGGTGCCGATCTCCAGACCACTCGGCAGATTGTGCAGCGGCTTGTCCAGGTGCATCATCTGCCCGCCGTTGGCCGGGCTCTGGGGAACGGCCCGATGGAAAAGCCCGCGCGCCAACGGCGAGGTCATGAGGTGCATGACCGACTCGCCGCCGGCGGACTCGCCGAAGATAGTCACGTTGTCCGGGTCCCCACCGAAACTGCCGATGTTCTCCCGGACCCACCGCAGCGCGGCGATCTGATCCATCGTGCCGTAGTTGCCGGCAACGCCGTGCTCCGACTCCGCCACCAGCTCCGGGTGGGCCAGGTACCCCATCACCCCGAGGCGATAGTTGATGGAGACGGTCACCACCCCGGTGGCGGCCAGCGCATTCGAGTTGTAGTACACGTCCGAGCCGGCACCGTCCTGGTGGTCACCTCCGTGGATCCACACCATCACCGGCAGCTTCGCCGAGCCGTCCGGGTTGGGTGACCGGACCGACAGGTAGAGGCAGTCCTCGTCCTGCTTCGGCTGGGGCAGGTACTTGATCATCGTCTTGAGCGCCCCGACCCTGGCCCGGCCCCACCCCTGGCCGGTCAGGATTTCGTGCATAAAGAGCTCCAGGTCGGCGGCCCGCTGGATGGCCATCGGCCCGTCCTTCTTTGCGTCCCGCACGCCGGTCCACGGTGCCGGGTCCTGGGGCGGACGCCATCGAAGCTCACCGACGGGCGGCGCGGCAAACGGCACCCCCTTGAAGACCGCGACCGATCCGCCCTCCTTCCACACCCCCTGCAGCGAACCCTGGGCGACCGTCACCACCGGTGCGTCACGTCGTGCCATGTCGATAACCCCCTGTGTTGTGGCCGGTCAGAACGTCACCGGCAGTTGCTCGATTCCCAGTACGAAGTTGCCGGTTCGTTCCGGCCGTGGTCCACCCGGCTCGGCCGGTGCGATGTTCGGCCACCGATCCAGAACCTCTTCAAACAGCACCCGCAGTTCCAACCGGGCCAGCTGGGCGCCGAGGCAGAAGTGCCGGCCGTTGGCCCCGAAGGCCAGGTGGTTCCTGGCGTCGGCCCGGGTGATGTCGAACCGAGCCGGGTCATCGAACACCTCCGGGTCACGATTCCCGGCCAGATACAGAAG
>JBCCGJ010000486.1:0-3184 GCA_039029335.1 Actinomycetota bacterium
CAGAATCAGGTCGGCGTCGCCATCGGCCGGCAGCGATTCCGCCGGGGCCGCAACAAAGGTGGCGTTGTCGAGACCCTGTTCCGCGACCCGCTCGTTGGCCAGGCCGATCGCCACCTCGGACGGGTCGTAGCCGATACACGTGGTGTTCGGGTAGGCGGCGGCGATGGTGGCGACGGTCACCCCGGCGCCGCAGCCGACGTCGATTACCTTTGCCCCCGCTTCGAGCTTTTCGACAACGCCGTCCAGCGCGGGCAGGATCACCGAGGTCAGGGCCAGCCGGGACCAGGGGCCGGTCATTCTGGCAAGACCTGCGGCGGCCGCCGTGCCCTGCTGTTCGTAGCTCACACCCAGGCCGGTCCGAAAGGACTCGGCCAGGGCGTCGACATGGGCCGGGTCGGTGCCGCCCCGGAAGGCCCCCGCCGCAAAGCTCAGCGAGCCGTCCTCGTCCGCCAGCACCGCTGCCCCGATCGCGGTCAGCTCGAACCGACCGTCTTCATGGCGGTCGACGAGGTTGGCTGCCGCCTGGCCGAGCAGCCATTCGCGTACCAGTCGCTCGTCGAGGTTGGTTTCCTCGGCAAGGACCTGACTGGTCACTGGTCCACGGCCGGACATGGCCTGATAGAGGCCGAGCACATCGCCGAGATGGATCATGAGCGAGACCTGCTCGCCCATCTTGTAGCTCCAGACGGTGAAGGAGAACCGCTTCAGCGCATCCTGGTCGATGATCCGGGGATCATCCGCTTCGCCCGTTGCCGCGTCGTCTGACATGGTTTGCTCCCGAAGTCCGGTGTTCGACTTCGGCCATCGTCGGCGACGTCCGCACGGCGCCGCAAATCCTGGGGGACGGGGCCGGGCCGGATGTTCGTCGGCGGGGTGGCCGGTGAAGAGAGGGGTGTGGCCGTGCCGCCGCGCATCGGCCACACCCCGATCTTTGAGACACAACCGAGTTGCCGCAACGACTGCGTACGCGGGCCGGAAGCGTCAAGTAGATACGGCGGCCTCTTCACTAGCCACAATCATCCGCCGTGTTTGGCCAATCGTACACCACCAGCGACGAAACCGATATTCGGTCGGCAAGGTTCTTGAATCATTCACAATGGGCAGAATCGGAAGACAAAATGTTCAGTCTTTCATGGTGTATCGCAATTGGGGACCGTCATGTTTGATGTCAGCTTCGTTACGAAGCCGAAGGTGCTGCAGGTGGGCGTAGGTCTCGCTTTCGGCCATTGGACCCCAGGAACGCTCCTTAAACAGCTGTTTCATGTACTGCTCTACGGTGCCTGCGCCGAGTTTTTCACCCGCCTGGCGCAATTCGGTGAGCCGGTCCTCGTGATGGCGACTGATTGCGTTTGCGCGACCACTCAGATCGTCAAAAACCAGACCATGTGCCGGTAACACCGCTGTTACTCCCGAAAAGGTCGTCATCAAATCCAGGCTTTCAAAGAAATTCTTCAGCGGATCAACGCTGTCCGTGAGCCCGCTGATGTGTGGAGTGATGGTGGGGAGTACATGGTCGCCGCTGATCATGATCCCGTTGTCGGGATCCCAGAGGCACAGGTGGTCCTCGGTATGCCCGGGGGTATGGACGGCGACCCACTCACGGCCGCCGATCTCCAACACCTCGGCGTCCTCGACCCGCTTGGTCGGGCGGGGCGCCGCGACGAACCGACCGGCCGCCATCCGCATCGCCTTGTACTGCAGCCGCCTGGTCAGCGGCATTTCGTAGGGTTTGCCGCCCCACGGTGTGGTACCGGAGAACGGTGTCGCCCGCTCCTGGCGACTCGTGGTGGGCGGCGTCGAGTGGGTATGCAGGGAGCAGGCGTGACGGTCGGCGCCGACGGTGCCACCATCTCCGTTGGCGATGTCGGTGGTGTCGGCCGTCTCGCCAGGTGATTCGTCGACGGTGGTGTCCAGGGATTGATCGTCGGCCTCGGCCTCCGGATCCAGGTAGGTGCGGAAGCTGCGATGGGTGATGATCTCGGCGCCGGCCTTGCGGAACCGACGGACCTGGCCGAAGTGGTCCGGGTGGGAATGGGTCACCACAACCGTGTGGACTCGATCGACCGACAGATCGACGGTTTTGAGCTGTCTCTTCAAGTGGTTCCAGGTCCGCCGACCGGGCAGCCCCGGATCGATAAGGGTGACCCCGTTCCGATCCTCCATCGCATAACAGTTCACATGGCCGAGGCCGGGGAGGTTGATCGGTAGCTGGATGCGGAGTACACCCGCCGTCACCTCCTCGACAGTCGGTCGTGCCGGCCGCTGTTCTTCCCGCTGTGGCCGAGCGCCATTTGTTTCGTTCATTGAACTAAATGGTACGTGACCGGCCGGTCAAGAGCGAAGGCGGTCGCCGGCTAGTCCCGGGTGGTGAACGACACCTGGGAGGAGGAGGCCTGGCCGGAGTCAGCCGTGATCCGGACCTGGAGGACGTAGGCCGTCGCCGGCTCGAGCCGATCCGAGCCGCGGAACCGGAGCACCCACCGGTCGTCGCAGGGGGTTCCGGCGCTGGAGCCCTGCCGGGACGAGCCGTCGGCCCCATCCAGTCGGAACCGGACTTCTACACACTGGTCGCTTCTGATATCGGCGCTGACGTTTCGCCGTCCGATCGACTGCATCTGAAGCGAGAGGGCGGGAGCGGCTGCGGCAGCCCCAACGTTGTCATCGTCGTCCGGCGGCGGGTCCTCATCGGGGTCGGGTTCCGGCTCCGGGTCCGGTTCGGGTTCCGGCTCAGGCTCGGGTTCGGGCTCCGGCTCGGGTTCCGGTTCGGTCGGTGGGACGATGTCCGGGATCGTGATCGTCGGGAGCGGAATGGTGATCGTCGGTCTGGGCCGGGGCCTCGGCCGTGGCTCCGGCTCGGGTTCCGGTTCGGGCTCGGGTTCCGGTTCGGGTTCCGGTTCGGGGTCCGGCTTCGGATCGGGTTCCGGCTCAGGTTCGGGTTTCGGCTCCGGATCGGCCGGCGGCACAACTTCCTCGTCGGGCTCCGGCACCGTCGGTGCCGGCTGGGTGGTGGCCGGTCGGGGGCGGGTTGTCGTTGTGGTGCTGTTGGTGGCCGGGACCTCGATCAGGAACGGTCCTTCCGTCGGCACGTACTCCGGATCGGCGACGGTCGAGGGTGTGTGCAGTACACCCTCGGCGCCGGTCTCGACGCTGGAGCGGATCTCGTTCGCACCGAAGTAGACCACAA
>JBCCGJ010000487.1:0-3170 GCA_039029335.1 Actinomycetota bacterium
CCGGTTGTCATACGCCGCTTCCACATGTCGGCCGCGCCGGATTCCCGGGTGGCCACAAATCGAGTCCCGAGCAGCGCCCCTTCGGCACCGAGGGCCAGCATGGCGGCCAAACCCCGGCCGTCGACGATGCCGCCGGACGCCAGCACCGGCACGTCGGCCCCGACCGCATCGACCATCGCCGGCACCAGCACCAGCGAGGACAGTCCGATCGCCCCGGCCCGGTCGTGCTTGTCGCCGTAGCTTCGATGGCCGCCGGACTCGCTGCCCTGGGCGACCACCGCGTCGGCGCCGTTGGCCGCCGCGGCCGCCCCGTCCTCGACCGTGGCCACCATGCTGACCACCTTGGTACCCACCTGGTGGAACCGTTCGACCAGGTCGGCCTCCGGCACCCCCAGACCGGCCGAGAACACCGGCACCCGATCCTCCATCATGACCTCCAACGCGGTGTCCACCAGGTCCACCGCGGCGGGCGGGCGCTCGAGTGTCGGTGCCAGATCGAATCGGGGCCGGAAGTGGTTGAGCACGGTCTGGGAGCCGCGGACGACGTCGTCGGGGATCCTCGCCGGGTCCGGTGAGGTACGCACGTCGCCGTGGAGCCAGATGTTCACCCCGAACGGCCTGTCGGTCAGCTCCCGGACCTTTTGTATGGACGCCCGGATGTCGTCCGGGCTCAACCGCAGGGCGGCCATGACTCCGAGGCCCCCGGCGTTGGACACCGCGGCAACCAGCTCCGGTACCGCAACCCCGGCCATGCCGGACTGCACGATGGGCGCCTCGATGGCCAGGGCGTCGGTGAGGCGGGGGCTGAGCGGAGCATCGGCTGACATCCCGGCGACCCTACCATCGAGGTCTCGTCGACCGGGAGGTGATGGTCCGGCGGCCGGCGCAGGCTCCGGGCATCGGTCAACGACGGTGAAACCGGCGCCGTGGCGACCGGTGAGGATCTGAACGTTTTCCGGCCCGCCACTACTGTGGAGAGGGCTATGTCGGAGCAGTTGAAACAGCCGGAGCAGTCGAACGCGGCGTACGACGCCGTCATCATCGGGGCCGGATTCGGCGGTCTGTACGCACTCCACCACCTGCGGGATCAGATGGGCCTGTCCGTGCGGGCGTACGACGGGGCGGCCGGGGTCGGCGGGACGTGGTGGTACAACCGGTATCCCGGAGCCAGGGTCGACGCGCCAAGCACCCCCTTCTACGCCTACACGTTCTCCAAGGACCTGGTTGACGAGTGGGACTGGAAGGAGACCCAGTCCGCCCAGGCCGACGTGCTTGCGTACCTGGAACACGTGGCCGACCGGTTCGACCTCCGCAGAGACATCCGGTTCGAGACGTGGGTCACCGACGCAAGCTACGACGAGGCGGCTCAGCGGTGGCTGATCGAGACCGACCGGGGCGACGCCGTCTCGGCCCGGTTCCTGATCTGCGCCGTGGGAGCGTTGTTCGTTCCCAACAAGCCGGACTATCCCGGCATCGACGACTTTGCCGGACCGATGTACCACACCGGACGCTGGCCCCATGAGCCGGTGTCATTCGAGGGGAAGCGGGTCGGGGTGATCGGCACCGGCTCGTCCGGTATTCAGTCCATCCCGGAAATCGCCAAGGAAGCGGAGCACGTCACCGTGTTTCAGCGGACGCCGCAATACGCACTGCCGGCCCGCAATCGGCCGATGGACCCCGCCACGCTCGCTGAGTACCGCGACGACTGGGACACCTTCCGGGAGTCGATGTGCCGGCGGGGCGGCTGGCCCTTCCCCCTCTCCAAGCTCAAAGCCCCGGACTTCACCCCCGAGGAGCGGCAGGCCCGCTACGAGGAGATGTGGCAGGAGGGCGGGATGCACCTCTCGATCAACAGCTACGTCGGGGTGGTGGTCGACGAGGACCTCAACAACGAGGTCTCCGAGTTCGTCCGGGGCAAAATTCGGGACGTCGTCGACGACCCCGAAACCGCTCGCAAACTCCTGCCGGACTATCACTTCGCCACCAAGCGGCTGATCCTGGACAACGGGTACTTCGAGACGTACAACCGGGACAACGTGACCCTGGTCGATCTGCGGGAGGACCCGATCGAACGATTCACCCCGACCGGTGTCGTGACCGCGAATGGGGACCACCCGATAGACCTGCTCGTGCTGGCCACCGGTTTCGACGCGGTCAGTGGGTCGATGCTGAAGCTCAACCCGGCCGGACGGGACGGGGTCAGGCTGCGGGAAAAGTGGCAGGAACGGTTCAACAACTACCTGGGCATGACCATCGCCGGCTATCCGAACCTGTTCATGATCCACGGCCCGGGGGCGCCCGGGGTGTTCTTCACCATGCCGCTCGGCGCCGAGCTGCAGACGGCGTGGATCGATCGTTGCATCCGTCACCTCGATGAGTCCGGACTCGGGTCGATGGAGACGACCGCTGATGCCGAGGCCGAGTGGGACCGGGAGATCAACGCCATCGCCGACCGCACGCTTTATCCCCGGGCCAACTCCTGGTACATGGGGGCCAACGTGCCGGGCAAACCCCGGCAGTTCCTCGGTCACCTTCGCGGATCGCACTACTTCCGGCGCCTGACCGAGGTGGCCGACGAGGGGTTCGACGGCTTCGTCTTCGAGTCGGCCGCCGACCGGGTCTGATCAGCCGGCATTGGTGGCCCAGCGGCGCCTGCCGAGGCCGGTCCAACCTGCGGCGGCCAGGTAGATGATCGCCGACCAGGTCAGCGCCGCGCCGATGCCGGCCTGACGGGCGACCAGGCCGAGGATGATGCCACCCGAGATCTCGCCGAGGCTCTGGGACTGTCCGACAAAGGAGTGGACGGTGGCCCGGTTGGCTCGTTCGGTGAAGTGGTTGGTCCACCCGATGGTCACGGTCCTGGCAACGCTTCGTGCGGTCCCGGCGGCGATCATGCCCACCATGGCAACGGCCAGCAGGCTTCCCCTGGCCAGGATGGCGACGCCGAGGGCGGTCAGCCCGTTGAGGACCTGCATAACGGTCACCAGTTGGCTGCCGGCCATGGCCCGCCCGATCGTGGCGAGCACGACGATCACCGCCAGGGACTGCAGCACGGTGGCACCGCCGACCAGGAGCGCCGGGTCGATGGTGTCCTGGAGACCGATCTGATCCAGCCGGGCCACCGACAGTCGATCCACCGCCTCGCTGGCGAACCCGGTGGCGACGGTGAC
>JBCCGJ010000488.1:0-3113 GCA_039029335.1 Actinomycetota bacterium
AGACGGGCCACCCGGCCTTCCAGGGCCTCTACTCGCTCCATGGTCGCCGCATCGGCCGGAGCCGCCAGCCGCTCGGTGACCGCGAATCCGTCACCCTCGGGGCCGTCATCACCGAGCCGGTCGCCGTCCGGGTCGACGTCCGCGCCGTCCGGGACACCCTCGTGCGAGGCTGCGCCCGCAGGGGTCTCGGTGTCCGCAGTCGCCCCGTCGACCGGTCCGGTATCGCCCGGGGCTGCGCCATCGTCCGGGGCTGCATCGTCGTCCGGGACATCGTCGCCCGGGGCTGCATCGTTGTCCGGGGCTGCGCCGTCGTCCGCACCCTCGTCGGACGTCGAGCCCTCGGCGGGGTCACCCTCGGCCGGGTCGGTGGCTCCCGAAGTTGCATCGCCATCCTCGAAACCGTCGTCCGGGACTGGGCCCGCGTGGGTGTCGCCGTTGGCGATCGGGTCGGGGGCGGCCCCGTTTGTCGTCGCGTGATGGCCGTTTGTCGAGTGATCGGCCGGACCGGCGTCATCGGCGACCTCGCCGACCCCGTGGTGACCGTTTACCGACTGGTCGACGACCGGCGGATCGGCCGGCTGATCGTCAATCGGCAGCTCGTCGACCGGCGCAGCCGCATCGTCGGCAGCCGCCGACTGTCGTGCTGCGCGGCCCTTCGACGGCCGAGGAAATCCAAGGGTCACCCCGTGTGTATCGGCGCAAAATCACCGCGCCTGAACGACGTTTGTTCACGGCGTTCCCGGGTCGCCTCGTCGGCTGACCGGGCCAGGCCGCAAGGCCGGTTCAGCCAAGCGCGTCGGACAGGGCGGCCGGAATCTCCCAGGGGACGGCAACCACGGTGGCGCCGGCCTCGGTCAGGGCGGCCCGCTTGGAATCGTAGGTGCCGGTTCCACCCTCGACGATGGCGCCGGCGTGGCCCATGCGTTTCCCCGGCGGGGATGCAGCCCCGGCGATGAAGGACACAACCGGCTTCGACGAGGCGTCGATCAGGGCCGCGGCGTCCTCCTCCTTGGTGCCCCCGATCTCGCCGATGACCACGATGGCGTCGGTGCCGGAGTCCTGGTCAAGCGCGGCGAACGCCTCAGCCGTGGTGGTGCCGGACACCGGGTCCCCGCCGATCCCCAGAAACGCCGACTGCCCGAGTCCGGCCGAGGTCAACTCCAAGGCGGTCAACGTACCGAGCGAACCGCTGCGCGAGATGACCCCGATCCTGCCGGGGGCGAAGATCCGATCGTCGAAGGCCGGCATGAACCCGACAAACGCCTCCCCCGGTGTGACCACACCGGCGGTGTTCGGCCCGATGATCCGACTACCCATCGCCCTCGCTGCGGCAACCGCGGCCATCGTGTCATGGACCGGGATGAACTCGGTGAGCACAACGATCAGGCGGGCGCCGGCGGCGACCGCGTCCTCGATGGCGGCCCTGGCCCCGGCCGGTGGGATGAACAGCACGGTGACATCGACACCCGAGCCCTCCGCCGCCAGTTGTTCCGCAGCCTCGGTCGCCGAGGCGAACACCGGTAGGTCCAGATGGGTGGTACCGGCCTTTCGGGGATTGACCCCGCCGACGACGGTCGTGCCGTACGCCTGCATCTTCTCGGTCCAGAACGTGCCCTGCTTGCCGGTTATGCCCTGGACGAGCACCCGGTCGCCGCGGCGGACGATCATGAGCCCCCGACCGCGCCCGCCGGACCGGCGGCGGCCGCGTCAACCGCGGCCAGAACCGCCGACTCCATGGACGGATGCGGCTCGTGGCCGAAGCGACGGACCATCTCCTCCGCCTCGTCCTGACCGGTCCCGCTGATCCGGAAGTTGATCGGGATGTCCGGCTTGATCGTCTCCAGCGCCTCGATCACCCCGGCGGTCATGACGTCACAGCGGGCGAACGCGCCGCAGAAATTGATCAGCAGGCTGGTGACACCCGGCTGGTCGAGGACCAGGGTAAGTGCCGGTGTCGCCTTGGTATAGGCGTCCCCGCCGATCTCCAGGAAGTTGGCCGGTGTTCCGCCGGCGTGCTCGATGGCGTCCATCGTGGCCATCGTCAACCCCGCGCCGTTTGCCAGTACGGCTATGTCGCCGCCCAGCTCGATCAGCTTCAGGCCGAGCGCTGCGGCCTCCCGTTCCCGAGCGGTGCCCTCCGTCGGATCGTCCGGCGGATGGTCCTGGCGGTAGGCCGCGGAATCGTCCAGCTCGATCTTGGCGTCGAGGGCCACCAGGTCACCGGATCCGGTCACGACCAGCGGGTTGATCTCCACCAGGAGGGCGTCGAGTTCGGCGAACGCCCCGATCACCGTGGCGACGAAACGGTCGTCTCCGGCGTAGCCGTCGGGCCCGATCACGGTGCGGGTGATCCCGTCGGTCATCGATTCGATCTCCACACCACCCTGGTCGGATTGCATCAAGAGCGGTCGACCTGCTGACGGGTGGATCATCACCGCCAGGTACTTCTCGGCGGCGATGTCCGCCGCCTCCTCGACCAGCAACTCGGTGACGGTCTCGCCGTTCAGCTCGGATCCCAGCAGCCGCGCCGCAGCCTCCGCCGCGGCGTCGGCCGATCGGACCACCACAACACCACCGGCTTTGCCCCGGCCGCCGGAGCGGACCTGGGCCTTGACCGCCACGCCACCGCCGAGGTCGGTGGCTGCCGTGCGGGCCTCGGCAACCGAGGTCACCAGTCGACCGGCGGGTACCGGCAGGCCCTTTTCGGCGAGCAGCTGCTTCGCCTGGTACTCGGTGAGCTTCATACCCCTCAGCCCGGCTGATGGCCGATGGCCTGCCAGTGGGCTCCGAACAAATCCGCTTCCTCTGGCTGGTCCGGTTCGGTGGTGCGGACCAGGTGGGTGATGTTGATGAAGTGGTTGATGTTCAGGTTCTCGCTGATCGAGTTCCCGGCCCAGGTCCCACATCCCATGGTGAGGGTGAACGGGAGGGCGTTGTCGAACGATCCGCCGTTGCCGAACGTGTGCGCCTGGTTGACCAGCACCCGGACCACCGGAAGCTCGGCCGCCATCCGAGCGGCATTGTCCTCCTCTGCGGTGTGGATGCCGACCGAGTGGCCGATGCCCTGCACATTCAGGATCTGTTCGGTCAGTTCCATGGCGTGGTCGAAGTCC
>JBCCGJ010000489.1:0-3089 GCA_039029335.1 Actinomycetota bacterium
GGCCGTTCGGCCCGACCATCGCATGGTTGCCCACACCGGGTTTCTGACCAGGGCCCGGTTGGTCGGCTGAACGAGTCGTGCGTCGATGACCTACGAGGCGCTGCAGCGGACGGATTTCTCCGCAGGGGAGCAGCCGGAACACCTGACGGACCAGCGGGCCAACCTCGAGGCCTGGTTGCGGTATCAACGGCACGAATTCCTGCGAAAGCTGCGTGACCTGAGCAGGGAGCAGTTGGTGGCGTGGTCGATCCCACCGATGGAGTTGTCCGTGCTCGGCCTGGTCCGCCACATGACCCAGATGGAGCACGGCTACGTGATCTGGGGCATCGGCGGCGGCGTGTTGACCGAGCCGTACGGCGAGACGGACTTCGCCGGCGCCACCGTCGAGCAGGTCGACAGCGACCTCACCCGCTATTTCGAGGCGGTCGAGCAGGCCGACGCCACCATTGCGGCCGTGGCCTCCGGCGACACGCCGGGTGCGGGGCACGGCCGCCCGCTCAACGCCGTGCTGCTGAAGATGGTGCACGAATACACCCTGCACGCCGGGCAGGCCCACATGCTGCGCTTCGCCTCCCTGGGCAAAATGAAACGCTGAGCGCGGCTGCTCAGTCCAGCCAGCTGGCCGGTGCACCTCGCTGGACCGAGTTGAACCGACTGGCGAACGACGGCGTCTCGAACATCTCGTTTGTGGTGCCGCCGTACCCGAAGAGGTACTGACCGACCCGCCGCATCTGCATCTCCTCGGACCCCTCGGTGATCCGGTACCGCCGGTGATGGCGAAAGATGTGCTCGAACGGCATGTGCCTGCTGTAGCCGATACCGCCGTGGGTCTGTATCGCCCGATCGGCGGCCTGGCCGACCAAACGGTTGGCCCGGTAGTTGCACATGGCCACCTTGTCGGAGATCTCGGTGCCATGCTCGACCTGGTCGAGCTGCCATGCCGTCTTGCGGATC
The DNA here is from genome assembly GCA_039029335.1 of Actinomycetota bacterium. GTDB lineage: Bacteria > Actinomycetota > Acidimicrobiia > Acidimicrobiales > SZUA-35 > JAHELU01. The sequence continues at coordinate 955 of JBCCGJ010000489.1, forward strand.
AGCTCCCGGAGCATCGCCGCCTCGGTGTGCATCTCGATCAGCGGCCACTGGATCGCCTGGTTCACCGAGAGCGCCCGCTCGTGGATCATCCGCTCCCGGGAATACTTGACGGCCTCGTTGATGCAGTACTGAGCCGCCCCGAGGCTTGACGCCGCCTGCCGGATCCGGTTCTCGTGCACAAAGAGTTGGGCGGTCTCCAGGCCACGGCCCTCGTCGCCCAGGATGTCGCTGTCCGCCACGCGGACGTCGGTGAGCGTCACCTCCGCATGGTCGGACGGCATGTTGTAGGTCCACCACATGAACTCCACGGTGAAGCCGGGGGAGTCGACGGGGACGATGAACGAGGTGATGCCCGCCGCCTCGCCGGGATTACCGGAGGTACGGGCGAAGATGTAATCGTGGGTTGCGGCATGCATGCCGGTGTTCCAGCGCTTTGCCCCGTTGATCACCCACTCGTCGCCGTCCCGGTAGGCGTTCGTTTCCATCCGGGTGGCGTCGGTACCGAACATCGGCTCGGTCAGCCCGAACCCGATTCTGGCCTCACCGGCCAGCATCTTGGGGATCCAATAGTCCTGTTGCTCCCGGGTGCCGTACTTCTCCATCATCAGCACGGTCGGGAAGTTGCCGACTATCGAGCTTTCGTTCTGCAGGTCGTTGTGCAGCCCGAGGCCTTTGGCCGCCAGGTGTTCGCGGATGATGGCCATGGCCAGGTTGGAGCCGCCACGCCCGCCGAATCGTTCCGGCAGGTGGTAACGGAGGAAACCGGCGGCGTCCGCCCGACGGCGCATCTCCCGGAGCAGGGCCTCCCATTCCTCGTTCGGCCAGCCGTCGCGATCCCAATCGGTCCTGGCGTCCTCCCGTCGGTGATCGAAGAACCGTATGTTGTCGTTCTCACGCTCCAGGGGCTTGATTTCGTCCTCGATGAACCGGTCGAGGTCGTCGAGCAGCTGCTGGATGTCCGCGGGGATGGAAAAGTCCATGCCCGACACCATGCCCCAACCGGCCCGGGGTCGGCCAGCCGGACGAGGCGGCCGAAGCGGCCGATTCGAGGTCCGGTTTGTGGTGGTGCCCGAGACCGCACCCGGCGAATCCATGCCACCGCTTTGCCCCCCGGGTGACCTAAACTCTGGTTGCTCGGGCCGGCAGTTTTGTCGCTCTTCGTGTCTTGCACCCGTCGCAGCGGCGGCCCGGGCGAGGATGACCCGGAGGTTCCGCTCCGGGGGAGGATTGCCCGGGAGTTCGCTCCCGCGGAGCTATCCGGGAGCCTGCTCCCGAGGAGATGTGTGGAGCCTCGTGCTTGACCGGGTTGAACGCAGCGACATCATGAACGCCATAGCCCTGGCGCTTGTCCTGCTGCTGTTCGGCTACCTGATCACCCTCGGCGTCGATCGCCTCTCGGCAACCGTCGATGAGGGTCTGTGGACCGCCGAGGGCGGCGAGAGCGAGGACGCGGTCGACTTCATCCCCGGCAGCCCCCTCCTCCGACCCCCCAACGAGGTCATCATTCGGGTCGGTAACGGGTCGGACGGTCGCGACGGCCTGGCGGGTCGGGCCACCAGACGGTTGTCGAACGTCGGCTACGGCACGCTGGACGCCACCAACAAAGACGGGGATCCCATCGAGGAGAGCTTCGTCTACTACATCGACGGCTATAAGGCGGACGCCATCCAGGTGGCCACCGTCCTGAACATCGCGGAGGGGCAGGTCCGGCCGCTGCTGGACAACCCGGGGGTCTCCACCGAGGGTGCCGACGTGATCGTTGTGCTCGGCCAGACCGCGGACTTCTAGGCTCGCCCGACAGCACGTTGAGCTCCCGGGCGTCCGGGCCGGCTCGACCAGCCGATTACCGGTGTCCTACCTCGTCGCCGGACCGTGTGTCAGGTCGGCGAGATATCGAGTGGCGGATCGGGGAGCGGGCCGTTGATGAGCTGGGGCAGTAGCTCCGGCAGACGAGGCGGCAGGAACGCACTCTCACTGGCGACAACCTCGTCAACGGTCCACCACCGCGCCTCCTTGAACGCCAGCACCTCAAGCGCCTCAAGACCCTGCGGGCGGCGGATCTCCCGCTCCCGGGTCCTGGCGATGTGGATCACCTCGTCCTGGTCGAAGTGGTAGCCGCCGAACTGGAATTCCAC
>JBCCGJ010000490.1:0-3072 GCA_039029335.1 Actinomycetota bacterium
CAGGCCGACAAACAGCGCAAGCGCAAAGCCGCGGATCGACGCACCACCGAGCAACACACCACCGATGAGCAGCATCGAGAGCACCGGCAGCACGGTGGTGATCGTGGTGTTGATCGACCGCATCAGAACCTGGTTCATCGACTGGTTGACCAGATCGACGTCCTCCAGGTTCTGACCGAGCGCGCCACGTTCGTTCTCCAGCACCTTGTCGAACACGACAACGGTGTCGTAGAGCGAGTAGCCGAGGATGGTCAGCAATGCGATCACCGTGGCCGGACTGACCTCGAACCCGAACAGCGAGTAGATGCCGGCGGTGATGACCAGGTCGTGGACCACCGCCGCCAGGGCGCCGACCGCCATGCGCCACTCAAGGCGCCACGCCAGATACAGGGCGACCGCAAGGAAGAACCATCCGAGTGCCCGGACGGCCTGCGACGTGATCCGATCACCCCAGGTGGGACCGATCGTCGATGCCCCGACTTCGTCGCCCGACGTTCCAGCCAGCTCGGCCAGAGCCGCAGTGACCTCGGAACTGCGTTCGACCGAGTCGGTCCCGGACTGGACCCGCAGGGTTGCCCCGCTGTCCGAGGCGCCGATCAGCTGAATCCTGGCTTCGTCGAGGAACGACACCGCATTGCGGGCATCGGCCACCGAGACCTCCGGACCGACCGGGACCTCCCAAACGCCGCCGCCCGCAAAGTCGATGCTGAGGTTGAGACCTCTGGTGAGCAGCAGGATGGCCGAACCGATCAGCAGGACGGCCGACACCACCAGGGTCCGCCGCCACTTCGGTCGAAAGTCGATGGTCGACTCACCGGCAAAGATCTCTCGAATCACGCTCATTGGGGACCTCCGGACGCCGGTAGCCCAAGCAGGGCGGGGTTCTCCTCGACCGCCTGACGGCCGGCCAGCCAGGACAGGGCCGGACGCATGAACATCCAGGAGATGATCAGGTCCAGGATGGTTGCAAGACCAAGGTAGAACGCAAAGCCCCGGACGGCGCCGACGGTCAGCAGGTACAGCAACACCGCGGCGATGAGGCTGACGACATCCGCCTTGACGATCGTTGAGATGGCCGACTCGTAGGCCCGTTCGATCGCCGTCGGGACGCGACGGCCCGATCGGTAGGAGTCCTTGACGTTCTCGAAGTAGACGATATTGGAGTCGGTGGAGACACCGATGGACACGATCAGACCGACAACCCCGGACAGCGTGAGTGCAAGGCCGACCGATTCACCGAGCCAGGCGATGATGGTCCACAGCAACAGCGCGGAAAGCACAAGACCGGAGATGGCGACCAGCCCGGCCAGGCGGTAGTAGGCCAGGAGGTACACCCCGACCAGTACAAGGCCGATGATGCCGGCGATCACGCCGGACCGCAGTACGTCCGAGCCGATCGTCGCCGACACGGTCCTGGTCTCCTGGGCCACCAGTTCAAGGGGCAGCGAGCCGAAGCGGAGCGCCTCCGCCAGGCGACGGGCCTCGTCCTCCTCGAAGGGGTTGATGCTGCTGCCGCTGATAGTGATGGAGTCACGGGCGAACCCGGCCGCGTTGATCGTCGGGGCGGAGATGACCTGGTGGTCCAGCACGATGGCCACCCGACCGCGGCCGCTGTCCGGCGACGGTGGGCAGATGTCGCTGTTTCCGAGGAAGCAGATGCCGGCGATCCGGTTGAACCGGTCGATGCCGTCCGGGCCGCTGTTGAACGTTGGGTTGACCGCCCAGCCCTGGCCGGGCGACAGGCTGACCGATGCGGTCTCGATCATGTCACCGGTGAGCAGCTCACCGTCGACGATTGCCGGGCCGAGGCAGTAGGCGATGCCATCATCATCGGTCAGGATCACCGTGTCCTCGATCCGATCCTCCTCGTCCGGGGTGACCTCGCCGGCAAAACACGCCAGGAGGGAGTCAGGGATCGGGGCAACGCCGGGATCGCCATCGTCGGTGTCATCGGCTTCGCCGTCTCCGGTGCCGTCCCCTTCTTCGGTGTCCTCATTCCCCGGGTCACCGTCGTCGGTTGAGGTGGAGAAGGCAACCGGGGTCACCGCGCCGAACGAGCCCTCCTCGTCCTCGGCGGCTCCGTCGTCCGTGCCGTCGTTCGTGCCATCGGACTCGTCGAGCTCCGTGCTGTCGCCGCCGTCGGCGTCGTCCGACCCGGCGTCCTCGGTGGACAGGTCCGGTAGCAGGTCAACCGTGCGGATCACCGGGCGGAAGCGCAGCTCGGCGGTCTGACGGAGGCGGTTCAGCGCGTCCTCCTGATCGTCGACCAGCCCGGGGAGGCCGACCACGATGTTGTCACCCTGGCGGGAGATCTCCGGTTCGGCCACACCGATCTCGTCGATGCGGGCCCGAAGCAGTTCAACGGTCAAGTCGAGGGATTCCTCGGTCACCTCGCGGCTGGGACCGGCACCGTCCGTGGTTCCCGTCGGCTCGAGCACCACGGACACCCCGCCCTGAAGGTCGAGGCCGAGCAGCGGCTGATTGCCGGCCAGGAGGGTGTAGAGCGCACCGAGGAGGGCAAGGCCGATGACGGTCAGCGCCGAAGCTTTTTGACCGGTTGGCATGTCAGGAGTCCTCGTCGGTTTCCTCGGAAACAACCACCTTCGAAGAGACGGAACTCTTGGCGATCTTCAGCTCGGTGCCGTCCGCAACCTCAAGCCAGATGACCTCCGGCTCGACGGCAGCTATGAAGCCGTAGATACCCGAACTGATCATGACCTCGTCACCTTCCTCCAGTGACGCCAACAGGGCCTTGTGTTCCCTGTTCCGCCGCTGCTGGGGAAGGATCAGGACGACGTACATGAGTAAGCCGACAATGATGAGCGGTAAGAACTCCATGGTCTACCTCCAGCCAGCAGAGGCTAGCGGCTTCGGTGCGGAGCGCCTCGCCTGGAAATTCGCCTGGCGACGAAACTCGTGAAGTCGACATAAACCCCGGTTCCGGCCCTCGGGCGGCCCACGGTGGCTGTCCCTGCTGCGGCGGGTTTTGGCGGTTGTCATCGACACGCAGCGAAGCATCCCACACCTCGGCGGTCGGGTGGGCCCGGCAGCGGGGATTGCCGGTGCCGCGTC
>JBCCGJ010000491.1:0-3023 GCA_039029335.1 Actinomycetota bacterium
CCGGCGCAGGTGTCGCCGGCTGGCCGACCTCGAGATGGAGGACCTCCGCCCCCGCCGCTTCGCGGGTCTCGGCGGCCTTCATGACCTCCATCACATGGAACGGAGCAACCTCGCTTCGGGATGACGGCTTCACGGTTCCTGCCCCGTTCGATTGGCGACCTTCGGAACCCTAGTGCCTCATCGCGCAACGCCAACGACTGCGATCCGACGGTACGCCCGGACCAGGTGTCCCGGACCACGTCTCCCGGCCGATCGGCCAATCTGCGTGGGTTCCGGCCCGGCGCTAGGGTTCGCGAGGTGACTCTTCAACTCGGGGCCCACGTCGGTCAGCAGAACTTTGAAATGGACGAGATGCGGGACCTGTGGCGCTGGCTCGACACGTCCGGCTTCGACTGGATCTCGGCGTGGGACCACATCTACGAGGCGCCACCGGCGGGTGGCACCATCCCCCACTTCGAAGCGGTGGCGACTCTTGCCGCACTGGCGGTTGAGACCACAAACGCCCGGCTCGGATGCCTGGTGTTCTACGTCGGGTATCGCAACCCCGGGCTGCTGGCCAAAGCGGCGATCACCATCGACCATTTGGCAGGTGGCCGGTTCGAGCTGGGACTCGGCGGTGGCTGGCACCAGTGGGAGGCCGAGGCGTACGGTTACGACTTCCCCGCCGTCGGTGTCCGGTTGGACATGTTGGACGAGGCCACTCGTCTCATCGGCCCGCTGATCGGGGCGTCGCGGTTCGTTGACGACAACGCCGACGGATCGGGACGCGATGACCCTGCGAACTCCGATGCGGAACCGCGCCGGGTCAGCTTCTCCGGCGAGCACTATCGACTGGCCGACGCGTCCAGCCTCCCGCCGCCGGTCTACGGCTCCCTGCCGCTGTGGATCGGCGGTCGGGGCCCGAAGCGGACGATCCCCATGACCGCCAGGTACGCCGACGGCTGGAACGCGGCCTACGTGTCGGCAGAGGAGTTCGGGCGGCTCAACACCATCCTCGACGGCAGTTGCGAAGCCATTGACCGGGACCCGACGGACATCGAACGGTCGGTCAACCTGGTCTTCACCCTGGGCGCTGATCGGGCGAGCGCCGACCGGGTCCTGGCCGAGCTTCCGGAGCAGTGGGGGCCGATGACCGAGATGATCCGACCCGGGGCGTTGACCGGTACCCCGGAGCAGGCGGTGGAGCAGGTCATGGCCTACCGGGAGGCCGGCGCAGACCTGATCAACGTTGCGCTACGGGCGCCGTTCGACACCGAGGCGTTACGCGCCTACCAGGAGATCGTGATGCCCGCCGTGCGGGCCGCGTCCGGCTGACGGCGGCCGCCGGCCGATTCGGGCCAAAACGATCTGAAGGTGGCCGGAATGGCCACCTTCAGACTGAAGTGGAAGTCGGCGCTTGTGCACACCCGACCCGCCAGAGAGGGTGCAGTCCGTACTTCCAACTACCCGCACTTAAAGTAAACGGCACATCACTCTCAGTGACAATGGGTCGATCGGATCAACCGTCAAAAACCCGCGGCCCGCTAGAGCCGCTTGAGCCGGACCTCGGACACCAAATGGTCGGCCTCCTTGGTCAGGATCAGATCCGCCCGTTCTCGTGTCGGGAGGATGTTCTCCATCAGGTTCTTTTCGTTGATCGAGGTCCAGATTCGGGTTGCGGTCTCCTCCGCCTCGGCGTCGGAGAGCTGGGCGTACCGCTGGAAGTAGGACCGAGGGTCCCGGAATGCCGTCTCACGCAGCGTGAAGAACCGTTCGACGTACCAGTCCCGGATGTCGCTTGTCTTTGCGTCGACGTAGATCGAGAAGTCGAAGTAGTCGGAGACAAAGATGCGGTGCTGCTCGTCGAACCCGCCGGACTGCAGCACGGTCAATCCTTCGACGATCAGGATGTCCGGCTGGCGGACCACCACCTCGGACTCGCTCAGGACGTCGTACGTCAGGTGGGAATACACCGGTGCCGACACCTCGGCCTGTCCGGACTTCACCTCGGCCAGAAACTCGATGAGCCTGCGCCGGTCGTAGCTCTCCGGGAATCCCTTCCGGTGCATGATGCCCCGCTCCTCCAGCACCCGGTTCGGGTACAGGAAGCCGTCGGTGGTCACCAGTTGCACCGACGGATGGTTGGGCCAGCGGGCCAGCAGGGTCTGCAGAACCCGGGAGGTGGTTGACTTGCCGACCGCCACCGAACCGGCGACGCCGATGATGAACGGCACCTTGGCCGGCAGCTTGCCGAGGAACGTGTCGCTCGCTCGGTAGAGCTCCTGGGAGGCGCCGACATAGAGGTTCAGAAGCCGGGACAGCGGCAGGTAGATCTTTGCCACCTCCTCCAGGCTGAGCGCAACGTTCAGCCCTCGGAGGTCCTCCAGGTCGTCCTCGGTGAGGCTGAGCGGCGTCGACGCACGCAGTTCGCCCCAGGCAGAAGCCGAGAAGGACATGTACGGCGACAGCGCAGTATCTGTGCACTTCATCGCGACGCATGGTGCCATGCCCTGCTCCCGGCTTCAACTGCGGGCCCCGACCGGCAGGCAGCGGACCGCCCTGTTGTGGCGCGGAGCGGCACCCGTATGGCCGTTGGGGGTCCGGGCCGGCGGTCGATGGTCGACCGCCCGCCGTGTGGTTTTCGACGCCCTGCTAGATTGTCGGCGATGAACGCTTGGGTACTGCGGCGCCAGGCCGCCCGGGTCGTGTTGCTGAACGACCGGGATGAGGTGCTGCTGATCAACTCGGTCGATCCCGGTGACCCGTCAAAACCGCCCTGGTGGGAGATCCCCGGCGGCGGTATTGATCCGGGAGAATCGTCGGCTGACGCCGCCAACCGTGAGCTGTGGGAGGAGGCCGGCATGACCGAGGCGACGGTCGGGCCGGTCGTCTGGGTCCAGCATGTGGAATTCCAGTTCGGCGGCTACCACTTCGACCAGGACGAGGTGATCCACATCGCCAGGACCCGGGAGCGGGAGATCCGCCGCCCGCAGGGTCTTGAGGCGCTTGAGGTGCTGGCGTTCAAGGAGGCGCGGTGGTGGACC
>JBCCGJ010000492.1:0-2997 GCA_039029335.1 Actinomycetota bacterium
CCGTCGCCGAGGCTCATCACGGTCACACCGGTGGCGTCGCGGCCCTGGACCGAGATGTCCCCGACCATCGTCCGGATGATCACACCGGCAGCGGAGATCAACATGACCTCATCGTCCGGCGACACGAACATCGCCCCGACAACCTCGCCCTTGCGTTCGTTGACCCCGATGCCCCGGACACCGAGCCCGGCCCGCTTCTTGCGGCTGAACTGCTCCGGGTCGACCCGCTTACCGAACCCCTCGCTGGTGACCACCAGGAACTCGGTATCGCCGGCGAACACGTCACAGCTGACCAGCTGATCACCCTCGCGGAACTTCATACCCTGCACACCGGCCGCCGTCCGACCCATCGGCCGCACGTCCTCCTCGGAGAACCGCAGCGCCTGCCCTCGGCGGGAGGTCATGAAGATGTCGTCCTCACCGTTGGTCGGCACCACGGAGACAAGCTCGTCCCCGTCGTTGAGTTTGATGGCGATCAGCCCGGCTTTCAGCGACGAGTCATAGGCGGTGAACAGCGTCTTCTTGACCCGCCCGAATCGGGTGGCGAAGAACAGGAACCGGTTGGTCTCATAGTCCCGGGTGTCGACGATGGCCTGGATGTGTTCCTCGGGCTCCAGCTGCAGCAGGTTGACCAGCGCGGTCCCCCGGGACGTCCGGCTGGAGATGGGGATCTCATGCGTCTTGATCCGGTAGACCTTGCCCCGATTACTGAAGAACAGCAGGTACGCATGGGCGGTGGTGTGAAGCAGCTGGGTGACGAGGTCATCGTCATCCTCCTTCAGCTTGGCCGCGGTCACACCGCGACCGCCGCGGCCCTGGGTGCGGAACTCCTCGACCGAGACCGACTTGATGTAGCCGCTGGAGGACAGCGTGACCACCAGGTCCTCGTCGTCGATGAGATCCTCGATGTCCAGCTCGCCGGGGTCCATGACCAGTTCGGTCTGGCGAGGGGTTGCGAACTCGGTGGCGATGGCCAGCATCTCGTCCTTGATGACCTGGTTGAGCAGACCCTGGTCCGCCAGCAGTGACTCCAGGTAGGTGATGGTCTCCCGGGTCTCGGCCAGCCGGGTCTCGATCTCGATCCTGGCCAGTCGGGTCAGCCGGCCCAGCTGCATGTCAAGGATGTAGTTGGCCTGGATCTCGGAGAACTCGAAGCCCTCCCCCATCAGCCGCTGCCTCGCTTCGCCTCGGTCCTCAGAGGCCCGGATCGCGGCGATGATCTCGTCGATGAGGTCGAGGGCCTTGAGCAGCCCCTCATCGATGTGTTCGGAGTGCTTGGCCCGCTCCAGCCGATACTCGCTCCGGCGGCGGATGACCTCCTGCTGATGCTCGACGTAGGCCACAAGGACCTCACGCAGGTTCAGCGTGCGGGGCACCCCGTCAACCAGGGCGACCATGTTCACGCTGAACGTGGTCTGCATTGGCGTGTACTTGTACAGGTTGTTGAGGACAACCAGCGCGTTGGCGTCCCGCTTCAGCTCGAAGACCAGCCGCAGGTTGCCCTTGGCGGACTCGTTCCGGATCTCCCGGAGACCGGTGATGTCCCCCCGCTCCACCAGCTCGGCGGTCTTGCGGGCGATCTGGTCCACCGAGGTCTGGTAGGGCACCTCGGTGACAACGATCTGGTTGCCGCCGGACTTGGTTTCGACGATCTCGGCGACGGCCCGCATGCGGACCGAGCCACGACCGGTCCGGTAGGCGTCCCGGATACCGACCCGGCCGAGGATCTGGGCCTTGGTTGGGAAGTCCGGGCCCTTTATGAACTCCATGAGGTCATCGGGCGTTGCGTCGGGGTTGTCGATCAGGTGGACGGCGGCGTCCACCGTCTCCTGCAGGTTGTGGGGCGGGATGTTGGTGGCCATGCCGACCGCGATGCCCTGGCTGCCGTTGACCAGCAGGTTGGGGAACCGGGCCGGCAGGACGTCCGGCTCCTGCTCCTTGCCGTCGAAGTTGTCCGAGAAGTCGACGGTTTTCTCGTCGATGTCGGCCAGGAGCTGCATGGCCAGAGGGGTGAGGCGACACTCTGTGTAGCGGTAGGCGGCCGGCGGATCGTCCGGCGAGCCGAAGTTGCCGTGCGGGTCGATCAGGGTGTGGCGAAGCGAGAACGTCTGACCCATCCGGACCAGCGAGTCGTAGATGGCCGAGTCCCCGTGGGGGTGGTACTTGCCGATGACGTCACCGACGACCGTTGCGCACTTGACGTGCCCGCGATCCGGCCGATGGCCTGCGTCGAACATGGACCACAGGATCCGCCGGTGCACCGGCTTGAGACCGTCCCGAGCATCCGGCAGCGCCCGGGACACGATGACCGACATCGCGTACTCCAGGAACGACTGCTCCATCTCATTCTGGATCTCGATCGGCTCGACGTTGTCCGGAATGTCCGGGGTCTCGTCCTCGCCGGTGTTCGGCGGCGACTGGTCACTCATTGCCGACCTCCGTCGAGCAGGTACTGCGTTGTGCAGGCGGCGAGTTTCGCCGAAGGCGAAACCTCGGTCGGTGAGCCCGAAGGGTGAACGGCACTCATATGTCCAGGAACCTCACGTCGTCTGCGTTTGTCTGGATGAAGTGCTTTCGGCTCTCGACATCGTCGCCCATGAGGACGGCAAAGACTTCGTCGGCGATGGCGGCCTGTTCGACCGTGACCTGGAGCAGCGTGCGCTTGTCCGGGTCCATCGTGGTGTCCCAGAGCTCATCGGCGTCCATCTCACCGAGACCCTTCAGCCGCTGAAACTCCGCATTGGGATGCTCGGCGGCGTAGGCGTCCCGGGCCGGGTCGTCCTTGAGGTAGATCTTGGAGCGGCCGGACTCGGTGGAGTACAGCGGCGGCTGGGCGATGTAGATGTAGCCGGCCTCGACCAGCGGCCGCATCTGGCGGAAGAAGAACGTCAGCAGCAGGGTACGGATGTGGGAGCCGTCCACGTCGGCGTCGGCCAGGAGTATCACCTTGTGATACCGGGCCTTCTCCAGATCGAAATCCTCCTCCCCCAGTCCGGC
>JBCCGJ010000493.1:0-2981 GCA_039029335.1 Actinomycetota bacterium
GATCAGTTGGCGCTGACCCGATAGCCGCGCCGAACGACGGTTTCGATGCCGGGGCCCGCCGGCCCGAGCCGCCGTCTCAGACGGCCCATGGTGACCTCAACAACGTGGGGATCGGACTCTGACTCAGCCCAGACGGCGTTGAGCAGGCGGGTCTTCGAGACCACCGCGCCGTCCTGGTTCAGCAGGTACCGGAGGACCTGCCGTTCCCGCCCGGTCAGGACCACCGGTTCGGCACCGTCGACCTCGGCGTGACGACCCCGAAGCGCCACGGCGTACCCGCCGATCACCGTTGCGATGTTCTGGGCGGACAGAACCGCGGTGATGGTCATCACCATGGCGCCGAGGCGGAATCGCTCCGGGATGATCGGTTCATCGCACAGACCGACCACCCCCTCGGCGCAGACTTTGCCGATACAGACCGCCGTGACCGAATCGGCAAAGGCGTTCCTGACCGGTTCGAGCATGTCGAGCTCCTCGGCGACGGCGATGAAGTTCTCGGCCGCGGGTCTGGCGGTGAAGGTCACGAGGTCAACCCGGCGTTCGGCCACTGCCCTGACCAGGGTTTTCGCCTTGGTCAAGTCCTCCGGCAGCGACCAGCGGTAGACGGGGACCGGGACCACGTCGTAACCCCGTTCCGTCAGGACGGGTACCAGCGACCGGTTGGGGTCGCCGTCAACCTGAACCCCGATCCGGTCACCGGGCTCGGCCAACTCGGACAGCTTCTCGATCACCTCCGCGGTGGTCGCAGACGGTGCATTCCATTCGACCTGGAGGCCCGCGGTGATGGCCGCACCGTGGGCCTTTGGACCTCGCACGAGTAGTCGGCTGTCGGCCAACACGGACCGGAGCTCCTCGCCGATGAGGAGGGCGTCCGCAGCTTCCAACCAGCCTCGCACCCCGATCCCGGTCGTCAGGATCACAAACTGCGGCCGATCGGCCAGCAGCCGGCCGGTGGCTTCGGCGATCTCCGCCTCGGGCCGGAGCGGGTGGGTGCGGACGGTCGGTCCGTGGAGGCATTCGGCGCCTCGACCGGTCAGGAGCGAGATCTGCTCATCGCTGCGACGGTCCGCGGTGACCCCGATCGTGTAGCCGGCAAGCGCCTTCTGCCGCGGCGGCTTCGAGTCGGCGGCGGAGTCGTCCATCCAAAGACGGTCCCAGCCGATTGTTTCCGGCCGGTATCAGCCGGATGACGATTGGTCTCCGGGCCGAAGACGAATACGGCCATCATCATGGACGATGTCAAACCGGTCCAGTCGCAGCGACGGGTCGTCCAGACAGTCGCCGGTCTGCAGGTCGTACCGCTGTTTGTGCAGTGGGGATGCAACGGTGGGGATCGAGTTTGTTTCTGACGGTTCATCCCCCGACGGTCGCTCGATCGAGCCAACCAGCCCGCGGGCCATCACCGGCGCTCCCGTGGCGGGGTCGACGTGGCCGATGGCGAACCACTCCTCCGGGCCATCTGGTTCCGTCGGGGACAAGCGGAACAGGGCGACGGCCACCGGTTCGGCGCCGTCGAATGAGACCAGCACGGCAACGCCGCGGTCGACGGGGACCGCTGCTGCGCCGCAAACGTCGACCCATCCGTCGGCGGGACGGCCGTTCCGATCGCTGACTCGGGAACCGGTCCGGGTTGTGTTTGTGGCCAGGTACCTCGACGGGCAGCCGGTCATCGGGCGGGAATCCTCTGCCCTCGTTCGGAGATCCACACGGGTGTCGAGTTCTGGTCCGGTACGTTCACGAACTCCACGAAGTGTTCCAGCCGGTCCGGGTCGTCCAGGGTGGCGGTCCACTCACACTGGTAGGACTCGACGTGGCGGGCCATGTCGGCTTCCAGCTCCCCGCAGATGCCGAGGGAGTCGTCGATGATCACCGACCGGAGATGGTCCATGCCGCCCTCCAGCTCCTCGAACCACGGGGCGGTTCGTTGGAGCCGGTCGGCGGTACGAATGTAGAACATCAGGAACCGATCCAGGTAGGTGATGAGCTGTTGGTCGTCCAGGTCAACGGCGAACAGCTCGGCGTGGCGAGGGTTCTTGCCGCCGTTGCCACACAGGTACAGGTTCCAGCCGTTCTCCGTGGCGATGACACCGAAGTCCTTGCTCTGGGCCTCGGCGCACTCCCGACTGCAACCGGACACCGCCGACTTCAGCTTGTGCGGGGCTCGAAGGCCTCGATACCGCTGCTCGATCCGGATGGCCATCGAGACCGAGTCCTGGACGCCATAGCGGCACCAGGTGTCGCCCACGCAGCTCTTCACCGTCCGCAGTGCCTTACCGTACGCGTGGCCGGACTCCAGGCCGGCGTCGATCACCCGCCGCCAGATGTCGGGCAGCTGATGGAGCTGGGCGCCGAACAGGTCGATCCGTTGGGCACCGGTGATCTTGGTGTAGAGATCGAAATCCTGAGCGATCTCGCCGAGGGCGATGAGCTGGGCCGGGGTGATCTCGCCACCGGGGACCCGGGGCACGACCGAGTAGGTGCCGTTGCGCTGCATGTTGGCCAACGACCGGTCGTTGGTGTCCTGCAGCGCCGCCTGGTCGCCGTCGAGCACGTACCCGTTTGCCAGGGAGGCCAACATCGAGGCGACGGCCGGTCGGCAGATCTCGCATCCACGACCCCGGCCGTGGGCTTCGATCACCTCTTTCCACGAGGAGTACCGGTTGAACCGGACCAGGTCGAACAGCTCCTGACGGGTGTGGTCGAAGTGGGCGCACAGTGCTCGACGGGTCTCGATGCCGAGCGCCGTCAGCTCGCTGTTCAAAAGCCGCACCAGGTCAGGTACACAGCCGCCGCAGGCGGTACCGGCGGTGGTGCATTGCTTGAGCTCGTCGACGGTGTGGTGGCCGTCGGCCACGGCCTTGCGGCAATCGCCGCGGGTCACGTTGTTGCAGGTGCACAGCTGGACCGAATCCGGAAGGGCCACTGCCGGCGCCACCCCGAGGTCGGCCGGGACGATGAGTTTGGCCGGATCGATGCCCGCA
>JBCCGJ010000494.1:0-2917 GCA_039029335.1 Actinomycetota bacterium
CCTCTGCTGAACCCCGCGAACATGCGACCGCCGGTGAAGTGGTCAAGCATGGCCAGGTTCTCGGCCAGCTGGATCGGGTTGATCGCGGTCAGGTTCATACCCAGTTGACCGACCCGCATGTGTTCGGTGTGCTGGGCCACAAAGTAATCCCAGAACAGGGGATTGGTTGTTGTCTCGATCCCCTCCACCTGGAGGTGCTGCTCGGTCATGGCGAACCCGTCGTACCCGACCGACTCGGCGAACTGCATCTGGGTCTTTATCTGGTCCATCAGGATCTGCCAGCGGCCGGGTTCTGATCCGGCCAGTGCCACCTGCTCGCCCCGCTTGCGCATGTAGGGCACAACCAGGATCGTGAACTGGAAGTCGGTCATGGTCTCTTTCCCCTTGGGCCTCGACGCCGTGTCCGCTTGCCAGTGAGGCGGGTTCCGGATAGAACAGCGGTACCGGAACGATCGCTCGTTCCGTTCGATCTGTCAACTGCGCCGCAGGGCAATGACCGGTACAAGGAGCAGCCACATGACCGTCCAGAAGTTCAGCGATCACGGCCGGGGGCTGCATGCGATCGAGTTCGCGCCCCGTGATGACCTGCGCGCCCTCCAGCTCGAACGCCTGCAGTGGAGTCTGGCCCACGCCTACGCACACGTTCCCGTGTACCGGCGGCTGTTCGACACCGCCGGTGTCCATCCGTCCGACGTCACGTCGCTGGAGGATCTCGGGCGCTTCCCGTTCACCACCAAGGCCGAGCTGCGGAGCAACTACCCGTTCGGGATGTTCGCCGTCCCCCGGGAGCAGGTGCTGCGCATCCACGCATCATCCGGCACGACCGGCAAGGCCACCGTTGTCGGCTACACCCAGTCCGATCTCGACATGTGGTCCGCGGTCTACCAACGGTCGCTTGTCGCTGCGGGTGTTCGGCCCGGGGACGTCGTACACGTCGCCTACGGCTACGGGCTGTTCACCGGTGGGCTCGGCGCTCACTACGGGGCCGAGCAACTGGGCTGCACGGTTGTCCCGGCGTCGACCGGGCAGACCGCGAGGCAGGTGCAACTCCTCGTTGACTTCGATGCGGACGTGCTGCTGTCCACGCCTTCCTACGCCCTTGTCCTGGCCGACGAATTCCGAGCCCAGGGCATCGACCCGGCGTCGACGTCCTTGCGGGTCGGGCTGTTCGGGGCCGAGCCGTGGTCAGAGGCGACCAGGGGGGAGATCGAATCGGCGTTCGGTATCGACGCCGTCGATATCTACGGCCTGTCTGAGGTGATCGGCGGCGGGGTGGCAAACGAGTGCGTGGAAACCAAGGACGGGCCGACGATCTGGGAGGATCACTTTTACCCGGAGGTGATCGACCCGGACACCGGCGAGGTGCTGCCCGACGGCGAGACCGGCGAGCTGGTCTTCACCTCGCTGACCAAGGTGGCCATGCCGGTGATCCGCTACCGGACCCGTGACATCTGCTCGCTTGAGCCGGGGACCGCAAGGTCGATGCGCCGGATGAGCCGGGTGGTGGCCCGCACCGACGACATGTTGATCATCAAGGGGGTGAACGTCTTCCCCAGTCAGTTCGAGGAATTGGTGATGGGCGATCCTCGCCTGAGCCCTCACTTCCTGCTGGAGGTCTCCGATCAGGGCCGTCAGGAAGCCATAACCGTCATTGTCGAGACAATGCCGAATGTGGCGGATCCTCAGGTCGTCGCCGAGGAGTTCGGCCGATCGGTACGGCAGCGGATCGGGATCTCCGTGGCGGTCAAAACCGTCGCCCCGGGTACGGTCGAACGCTCAACCGGCAAAGCGGTCCGGGTACGGGATCTGCGGACCGGGTGAGCGAAGGTGGGAGTTCTGATCGTCGACGCACACACCGGTGAGGGCGATTCTCATTGGTCGGTCCTTTCCTCAGTCGTCACTCGCCTGGTGGGTTGATCCTCGGACCTGGTCGACCGTGTCACTGCTCGGACCTATGGTTGGCCCATGGCCGAGCCTGTCCGGGTGATGCTCGAGAGCGGCAAGAAGAAGCGTGTGGTGGCCAGCGCGTTCGACTGGCCCGGGTGGGACCGCAGCACCAAATTGGGTGGTGACGTGCTGGCCGTACTGGAGTCCTATCGGCCTCGCTTCGCCACGGTCGCCGAACTGGCCGGCTACGGGGATGAGTTCGCTCGTCTTGGCTCCCTCCACGTGGTCGAGGAGGTCGATGGCATCGGTATGACCGACTACTACGGCGTGTCGGGTCGAACGGCGGAGGCGGAGGGTGGTCAGATGACCGACGCCGAGTTCGAGCGGAAGCTGGCTCTCCTCCGGGCCTCGTGGACCACCTTTGACCAAATGGCGGCCCGCGTCTCGGACGAGCTGCAAAAGGGCCCCCGGGGCGGAGGTCGGGAGAAGGCGAAGATCATCGCCCACGTCAACGGTGCCGAGATCGATGAGTTCGCCCCCAAGGTCGGTGTGAACGTGCCGCTGGAGACCAGGGAAGATATTGCAGCTCTGCTGGCGTATCGCGAGGCGTTCGCCGAGGCGATCCGGGAGCGCCACGTTCGGGGTGAATCGGCGGGCCGCTGGGCGCTGCCGTTCCTGATCAGGCGCTGTGCGTGGCACATGCTGGACCACGCGTGGGAACTGGAGGATCGGGACCTGACCGGCTGAGCCTCCGGACCTAACGGGCAGCCGATGGCCGGTGAGGTAGTCTGGGGGCGGTGAAGATGCGATCCGACCAGCCGGCACCCTGTACATCACGCACGTCGCTGTTCGGCGAGGACAACAAACGCGGCGACTTCCGATAGCTGATCACGGCTCCACCCGCCGGCGTGAAAACACCGGCTGTATCCCGTGCTCGTCTCCACCAAGGAAGTCCCAACCATGTTGTCCATCGAAGCGGTCGCCACCGTCTACGGCGTTTTGATGTCGCTTGCGCCCCTCCTACAGGCCC
>JBCCGJ010000495.1:0-2887 GCA_039029335.1 Actinomycetota bacterium
ACACTCGCGAATTGCCCACCTATCACCCATACTCGGTGGGCCGCCCATGAACCCTCCTCCTGGACCATGCACGGCTGGAAGCTAAGACTGCCATTCGAAATGGAGTCCCGGATTGGGTCCAGCTTCGGGTCAAGAATGAAGGTGTAGCCGAGAACAGCGAAAGCGATTAGATACGCACTCTTTAGCTCGGCGAGGTACTCACTCTTTCTTGCGAGCAATAGGAGTTCGGGAGGGATGGGGTCACCGCGGACAATTCCTGCGACCTTACTTGGAGCCACGCTGGCGACGCCTTGGAGTCCATCGAGCGATAGTTTGGCTCCCCGCCGTCGGCTGCGATCGTTGCCTGCCCGAGCCTCGAAGGCCCTTTCGTTGTTGCATGTGCGGCAGGTCAAGCACCGACCGACCCCTGATCCGGTAGCTGCGGCGGGCGAGTGTTCGATGCGTAGCAGAGGCTCCCGTGACCGGGAACCCTCGATCGCGTCGCGCTCAAACAACGTGAGACAGATGGGACAGACCACGGCCGGCGTGCCGGACTCGTCAAGGACTTGCTGCTGGTCGAAGAGGCGTTGCCGATACTTGCTGCCTTTGGCCACGGCGAACCTTTGAGATCGTTGCTGTCAGCTATGACCTGACCTCGTGCAACGAAAATGGTGGATGGATGGTGGATTTCCGGCCGCTCGGAGGGTTGGAAACGGCCCGCATCGAAGCGTTTTCCCTGGTAGCGACGGTCGGGCTCGAACCGACGACCTCTCGATTATGAGTCGAGCACTCTTACCAACTGAGCTACGTCGCCTCGACCAGGGCCTCTTGGCAGGTCCCAAGGCTACCTCGATCACCCCGGCCTCACACGCCGATACTCGACTGGTTCAGTCGCCGTCGGCCGCGTCTGACAGCAGCGCGGCAGCCTGGTCGCGGAGATCGGGCTTCCGCACCTTGTTCGACGCAGTGAGGGGAAGGTCGTCGACCACCCAGACGTACCGGGGGACCTTGTAATTGGCCATCTGCTCCCGGCACCAGCCGATCAACTCGGCAGGATTCGGCCGCGGTCCGGGGGCCGGGACAACAAACGCCGCGCCGACCTCCCCCATCCGCTCGTCCGGGACGCCGATGACCGCGGCGATCCCGACCTGGGGGTGTTCGACCATCATCCGCTCGATCTCGGCCGGGTAGGCGTTGAAGCCGCCCATGATGAACATGTCCTTCATGCGATCGGTGATGTCGATGTAGCCGTCCTCGTTCATAACGGCGACGTCCCCGGTGTGGAGCCACCCGTCCGCATCGATGGCCTCCGCCGTCTGCTCCGGTGCGTTCAGGTACCCGGGGGTGACCTGATAGCCACGGACCAGCAGCTCCCCTTCGGTGCCGGTCGGCACGTCGCTGCCCGCCGCGTCGACGATCCGCAGCTCCCCGTCGGGGATCGCTCGGCCGGAGGTGGTGGCCGCCACCTCCGGCGGGTCGTCCGGCTGGGTGTAGGACGCAATCCCCGAGGTCTCGGTCATGCCGTAGGCGGTGATGACGATCTCGAACCCAAGACGGTCCCGCATGGCAACGATCATCTCGACCGGGATGGACGCCGCCCCGGTCACACACGCTCGCAGCGATGAGAGGTCATACCGTTCCAGCTCCGGGTGGTTGAGCAGGCCCTGGAACAGCGCGGGTGGGCCGGGGAACACCGCAACCCGCTCCCGTTGGATGGTCTCCAGGACCTCGCCCGGTTCGTAGATCGCAACCGGCAGGTTCTTTGCGCCGAACAGCAGGCAAACGATGATCCCGGAGTTGTAGCCGAAGGCGTGGAAGTACGGATTGACCAGCAGGTACGGATCCCCGGCCTGAACCGTGAGGGCCTGGCCGTAGGCATGGAACGCCCGGATGATCGCCCCACCCCGGACCAGGACGCCCTTGGGGTTGCCCGTGGTGCCGGAGGTGAACATGATCAGGCCGATGTCATCCCCGGTGGCCGCCGCCGATCGCCGCTCCACCTCGGCCTGCAACTCGTCACGCCCGGAGCCGTCGTCCCCGTTGTTGCCCCGGTCGCCCCCGGTGACGAACTCCTCGAACGTGCCGGCGTTTGGTGCCGCCGGGCCCCGGAGATTGATCACCTGTTCCAGGGCGGGCAGGTCGTGGTCGGCGATGGACCCGCTGTAGTCCATGTCGAGGAAGCCGTCGACCACAAAGAGCAGCCGAACGTCTGCGGTCCGCAGGACGTAGGCCGCCTCGCCGCCCTTGAACCGGGTGTTGATCGGGACAAGGCGGGCACCGGCCCGGGACGCAGCCAGGCCGGCGACGACCCACTCCCAGCAGTTCGGGGCCCAGACCGCAACGGTGTCACCGACTTCAATACCGGCGGCCACCATTGCTCTGGCCGCCTGGTCGATGCGATCACCCAGCTCTCGGTAGGTCAGCGTGACATCGCCGTCGGTGATGGCGTCGACGTCGGCGTGGGTGGTGACGGACCAGGCGACAAGTTCGGGGATCGAACAGGAATCGGGGTTCATCGATCGGCCCGCCGTTCACCGTACGTCGGCCACTGACCGGTGCCGCTGGTGATACCACCGTCCACCGGCAGCGCAACACCGGTGATGAAGGACGAGTCCGGCGACGCCAGGAACGCAACCGCCTTTGCCACCTCTCGCGGCTCACCGAACCGGCCGAGCGGGACCCGGGCCGCCATGGTCTCCCCGATCGGCAGGTTCTGCACCGCCTGCGTCATGTTGGTCTTGATCGGGCCGGGACAGATCGTGTTGACCCGGATGCCCCGATGGGCGACGTCCAGCGCCACCGCCCTGGCCATGTTGACGACCGCCCCCTTCGACGCGTTGTACGCGAAGAGTCCGGAGTCGCCTGCGATCCCGGAGACCGATCCGGTGATGACCACCGATCCGCCGTC
>JBCCGJ010000496.1:0-2833 GCA_039029335.1 Actinomycetota bacterium
ACCACCGCGCTCTTTGCGACCGCGTAGGTCTTGCCCATGACAAGCATGGCAAACGCCAGCGGGAACAGCAGCCATTCCTGCACGTACAGCACCAGGGCGAACATCAGCGCCGCTCTGGTCAGCGCGGTGCCGATGATCATGTATCGGTGGCCACCCGTGATGCGGTCCATGACCGGACCGAGGAATGGGGCGACGATGGCAAACGGGGCGATCGTCAGCAGCAGGTACGCCCCGATCCGCCAGCGGGCGTCGTTCGGGTCCACGTTGAAGAACAGCGAATCGGCAAGCGCAATGGTCAGCAGCGTGTCTCCGGCGACGGACAGGGCGTGGGTCCTGGCCAGCCGGTGGAACGGCGGGACATCAAACGCCTCCGCCCCCTGTTCGGACCGCGACCCGCGGCCGCGGCGTGCATCCGGCTCGCCGAATCGATCCCTGGTCGGGTACTCCTGCGTGCCGGCCGCCGATCGGCGGCCGCCGCTACGGGGATCGACGGTGCTGCTCACCACTTCCGATGTTAGGGGCCTCCATCAACACCGAGCACGACGGATCAGCGAATTCAGTCATCTGCAAGCTGATACTTGTAGCCAAGTCCCCGAATCGTCACGATTCTGGCGGGGTTGGACGGGTCGGGCTCCACTTTCGATCGAAGGCGTTTGATGTGGACGTCCAGCGTTTTGGTGTCCCCAACGTAGTCCGCGCCCCAGACCCGATCGATCAGCATCTCCCGGGTAACCACCCGGCCCGCGTTGCTCATCAGGTAGCTGAGGAGGCTGAACTCCTTCAGCGGCAGGTCGACCTTGGTTCCCCGGATCTCCACCTCGTGGCGGCCGGGGTCGATCGAGACGTCACCGACAACCGTGGCCTCGGCGGCCGCAGACGGCTCCGGTTCCGGTTTCGCCGCCGGCTCCGGGGCCTGCTGGGAGCGGCGGACCACGGCCCGCATTCTGGCCACCAGCTCCCGAACCCGGTACGGCTTTGTGACGTAGTCGTCCGCCCCGATCTCCAGCCCGACGACGGTGTCCACCTCGGCCGACTTGGCGGTGACCATGATGATCGGTACGTCGGACCGCGATCGCAGCTCCCGACAGACGTCGAGCCCGGACACCCGGGGCAGCATCAGGTCCAACAGCACGAGGTCCGGCCCGACCCGGTCGAACGCAACCAGGGCCTCCGCCCCGTCCCGGGCCACCTCAACCCGGAACCCCTCCTTCGGCAGGCCGACGCTCAGCGCGTCGACGTAGGCCTCTTCGTCCTCGACAACCAGAACCGTCAGTTCGTCCACAGCGACGCGCTTTCGTCAAAGAGTTGGGTTTGGGTTTCGGAGACGGGCAGCCGAACGGTGAACGTCGAGCCCTGACCCTCGACCGAGGTCACCTCAATCGACCCCCGATGGTTGCGGATGGCATTCCGAACGATTGAGAGGCCGAGCCCGGTCCCGCCGGTCTCCCGGCTGCGGGCGGTGTCCACCCGGTAGAAGCGTTCAAAGATCCGGTCCAGGTCGCGATCCGGGATACCGATTCCGGCGTCGGTGATGACGAGTTCGGCCGTGCCGAGCCGATCCTCCGGCAGGTCCCCGTCGAGCCGGGCCGACGGCTCCGGCACCGCGTCGTCAGTCTGCACCGGCAGGGTGGCGTCGCCGACCGGGGCCACGGTGTCACTGCGAGGGACCGCCTCGAGCGTCACCGAAACGGAGGTCCCGGCGTCGGAGTACTTGATGGCGTTGTCCAGCAGGTTGGCCACCGCCGACACCAGCTGGCCCTGATCCCCGTCGACCAGGATCGGGGTTGCGCCGAGGTTCTCCACGGTCACCGGAACCCGACGGTGGGCGGCGGCCTCGGCCGTCCGTTCGACCGCCATCGTGACAAGAGAGACAAGGTCGACCGTCTCCTCGTCGATGACCGGGCCCGATTCCAGCCGGGACAGGATGAGGAGATCGTCGATGGTCTCGCTCAGCCGGTTCGCCTCCCGTTGCATCCTGCTGGTCAACCGGGCGATCGTCTCCGGATCGGCGGCGTCCGCAATCGTCTCGGCCAGCACGCTCATCGCTCCGACCGGGGTCCGCAACTCGTGGCTGACGTTTGCCACAAAGTCGCTTCTGACCCGGTCGATGTGCCGGGCCTCGGTGACGTCCTCGATCACCCCGACCGCGCCGTTCGGCTCGCCCCCGTCGTAGGTTGGCGCGGCCTGGACCAGCAGCGAACGGGCCGGGGGTCCGTACACTTCGACACTCTCCTCCAGCGACAGCCCCAGCAGCGCCCCCTCCAGCACCCGGCCGAGCGCGGCCTCCACCAGAACGTCTCCGTGCCTGCCGGTCTTGTACTGCGTGGCCTGGTTGTTTCGGTAGGACTCCTCGCCGTCACCGTCGACCACCACCACCCCAAGCCGCAGGTCCGCGAGGGCTCGTTCGATGTCGGTCTGGACCTTCCGTTCGGCTCGTCGGGTTTCCCGGGCGGCGGCGTCAACCCGTACCCGCTCTGCCGCTTCGGCCCGTGCCGAGGCGGAGCGACGGCCCAGTTGGTGGCCGATGGCTAGGCCCACCAACACCGCAACAGCAACGAGCACGATGGTCACCATGCGCTCAGTCCTCGGATGGCGGCGACTCGCCGCCCTCGGTGTCTCCCGCTCGATGGTTCTTGGCCCGGAGCATGCCGTTGTGCTCCGGCATCCAGCCGGTGACCATGTACGTCACCCGCTCGCCGATGTTGACCGCATGGTCGCCGATGCGTTCGTAGTAGCGGGCGATCAGCGCCAGCTGCACCGCGGCACCAAGGTCGATCTGGTTGGCGGCGTGGGCTTCGAAGATCGCTTCGACGATGTCCCGGTTCAGCTGGTC
>JBCCGJ010000497.1:0-2792 GCA_039029335.1 Actinomycetota bacterium
CAACGGGCAGGAAACAGAGGGCATGGACCGGGGCGTAACCCTGGAAGACGATCGATCGGGCGGTCATCGCGTCGGACCCTTCGGGGAGGTGACGGCGGCGAGCAGTGCGTCGACATCGTCCCGGGAGGTGGCGTCCGGCTCAAGCAGCGTTTCGACGAGGTCGACGAGTCTTGCCAGCCGGTCGTACCATTCGTCGGCCAGCGGACGGAGCAGCGATATCTTGCCTCGCAGAAGCACGGCCGCCGCGACGTGCCAGTGAAGCCTCCTCGGGCAGACGCGACCCTTGCTTTTGCGGTAACCATCGAGCAGCGGAGCAAGATCAACCGGCTGCCCGTCTGTGGCGACGAGAAACCCCAGGTGAGCGATGAGCCGACCAAGGTCGAAGTGCGGGTCGCCGCGCTTGGCATCGTCCCAGTCGACGATCGAGACCTGCCCGGTCGAAGCGTCGTAGAGGATCTGGTCGCCGAAGCACTTGCCGTGGATCGGTCCGGTGGTGACCGGTTCGAGCGCCTCGTACTCCCGTGTCAGCTGATCGGCCACCACTTCGATCCGCCCGGCCAACCGGGGTTCGATCGCCGCCAGGTCGGCGACGAGCAGCTGGGCGATGTCCGTTGTCTCGGCCACCCCTGACCGATGGCCTGCGAGCCCGGCATCGGCCTGATGCACCGCTGCCAGCGCCGTACCGGTGGCGTGCAGGGCTTTGTTGAGATCATCGCATCCAACGAGCGAGGACAGCTCCACACCCGGTAGCCCCTGCATGATGAACGTCAATCGCTCGGTATCGACGGCAATGAGGTCCGGCACGGCAACGGGCAGGTCGCCTGCGGCCCGTAGGCCGGTGACGCTTCTGTGGAAGCTGCGCTCCCCGGCGTAGGACTTGACGAAGATGGTCTCGTCGCCGACCGAGGTACGGATCAACGCGCGCCGCATCGGCACGAGCCGGACAAGCTCCGGTTCGCCGACCAACTCGGTCGGGCAGCCGAGGATGTCGGCCAGAGTCGTTGGCCGCATCAGGTCGGCGAGACCGGAGGGCCGCGGGACGTGAGGGATCGTCCAGCCGGTTGCGTTCCATGGTGAGATCTGCAGCGGGGGAAACACGTCGTCGGGAAGGTCGTTCCAGTCGAACGGTTGCCGCTCGGTGCCCGGTGGGTCGACCACAAACATCATTTGCCGGAACTCGGGCTTGCCTGCGGCGGTGGTGATGGTCAGGTCGAGCACGATGCGGCCCTTGTGGTGTGGGCGGTAGGTCGTCCAGACGACTGCAGTCTCGACTTCGACCTCCAGGCCGGTCCACCGTGTCCAGGCATCGGCGATCGCCTGCCGACCTCGATCGGAACGAAGCTCGACCAGGGCGGCATGGATGGGGTCGGTGATGTGGCTCATGCCGTCACCTCGCACCGTGGGCCGACGACGACGTCGATCGGGGCTGTCTGCACCGCGATAGCCGGCCAGACATGTTGCACCGCCCGGTCGAGATCGTCCGGGTAGTCGATCTCCACCCAGGGCAGGTCGGATATGTCCACGGCATGGAGTGGATGATCTGCGGCGACGCGGTCGATGGCGGAGGCCATCCAGGCAGTGCGGTCACCGGCGGCGACAAGCTCATCGGCGGCATGCAGGACTGCGGCCAGGGTCTTCTGGGAGAGTCGGACCATGCCCACGTTTTCCCCGTCGACCCGGCTGATCGGGATCTTCTTGCTCATCTCGACCAGGCGCTGGCCGTCCAGGACGACGTGCATCTCCTCGGCTCCCAGTCCGCCGTGGCGGTCGACGGCGAAACGGTTCGGCCCGGCATCGATGACCCGGTTCAGGGCGTCGGGGTGGAACAGTACGTCGCAGTTGAGGACGATCACGTCATCACCGATCCACGTAGCACCCTGGTGGCAGGCGAGCCGCAGGGAGTAGAGGCTGTTCGTCATCGACCAGTCGGGGTTGTGGACGTATCGGGCCCGGGGGCCGACCACCCGACGGACCGCTGCTGAGCGGTAGCCGGTCACGACCGTGATGTCGTCCACACCGGCGGCGGCCAGTGCGTCGAGTTGATGGTCGATCAGCGTTGAGCCGCCGACCACCGCGAGGCATTTCGGTGCCGAATCGGTGAGCGCTCCGAGGCGGGAACCGCGTCCGGCAGCCAGGATCACGGCCGATGGGGTTGTCGACGTCGACCTCCGGCGTCGGACGAGACCGATCTTGAAGACACGCATGGTTGACTCCTTGTACTTCTGCAGTCGCCGATCGAACGTCCGGCGATGCAGACGATCGTGTGATGGGGACGTGAAGCCGAAGTGAGTCCGTTGTGAGAAGTCCCTCATGTGTCGCCGCGCGGCGGCTGTGGTGTCCCCGCACCTGATCGTCGACCGACGGTCCGCAGTACGGGCGGCTGCTCCTGCCGGCCGGTGCTGGCCCGACGACCACGCCCGCTCCACGTCCACAGAGCCGAGGTCAGCCGTTACGCGCTATCGCCGGCGACGCTGCTGACCCGCCGATGCAGCCGGGCCGATCAGTCGGGGAGCTGGTCTGTCGAGCTGGTTTCGGTGGGTTGAGGGGTGAGCCCGAGGATGCGTATGCCGGGGGTTTCGAACCGATGCCAGGTGTTCTCCGGCACAACAAGGAACTGTCCCTTGGAGAGCTGTGTCGGGTGCTCATGGCCGTCGGTGAGCAGCACAAGCTTCGCCTCGCCTTCCAGGATGAGCAGCAGCTCATCCGCGCCGTGACGCTCCCAGGGGGTGTCGCCGGAGAAGGTGGACACAAAGAGTCCTCGGTCGTGTAGTCGGCCGAGGAGCCGGAACGAG
>JBCCGJ010000498.1:0-2759 GCA_039029335.1 Actinomycetota bacterium
CGGGAGAAGGAGGTCATGCGGCTCCTCGCCCGCGGGTATGCCTACAAGGAGATCGCCCGCCGGTTGACCATCTCGGTCAAGACGGTCGAGACCCACGCCTCAGCGGTGCTCCGCAAACTGCAGTTCTCCAGCCGAAACGAGTTGCAGAACTGGGCCGCCCGCCGCCGCATCGTCTGACCATCGCCCGGGTCCGGTAATCCAGACCCGCTGTGGCGGACCCGGTCCTGGCCGGTTGGGCAGACGGTTCCATCGCGTTCCGGTGGAAGGGTTCTGGTTGATGGGCAATGATGTGTCCAACCGAGGCGTTGGAGGCATCATGGCACTGGCGGACACCACCCCGTACCCGGCGAGGCTCGAGATCGACTATCCCGACTCTCTGGACAGATTGTCGACCCTGCTCCGGCTGATCTACGTCATCCCGATTGCGATTCTCTACGGCCTCCTGTCGGCCAGCAACTCAACCACCTGGGTGACCGAGACCGGGGAGAGCGTGACGCAATCCAGCGGCGGCATCGCCGGTGGGTTGGCAGTGGCGACCGGTCTCATGATCATCTTCCGCCAGCGCTACCCCCGCTGGTGGTTCGACTTCGCCCTGGAGTTCAATCGCTTCGGCCACCGGCTCGGCGCCTACATGGGTCTGTTGACCGACCACTATCCGTCGACCGAGGACGAGCAATCCGTCCACCTCGACCTCGACTACCCGGACGCCAAGAACGATCTGAACCGCTGGCTCCCCATCGTCAAGTGGTTGCTGGCAATCCCGCACTACATCGTTCTGTTCTTCCTGTTCATCGGCGCGGTGATCGCGGTCATCATCGCCTGGTTCGCCATCCTCTTCACCGGAACGTACCCCCGGGCGCTGTTCGACTATGTGGTCGGTGTTGCCCGCTGGGCCCTGCGGGTCAGCGCGTACGCCTTCCTGCTGATCACCGACCGCTACCCGCCGTTCTCGCTCAACTGAAACCGGCGCGGCGACGGCACGAGGCCGCCGGCCTTCTGGCGACGACCACGGTGTCCAGCGCGTGTCGGGTGCCGTCGGCCGTCACCACCGGTCGTTGCTCAACCGCGGCGTGCTCGATGGTCAGTGAGCTGAGGGCCTCGACGGTCTCGTCCAGGTCATAACAGACGGCGGGGTCCGGCGGTCCGCCGTACCCGTCGGCGTGGTTGGTCCGGTCGTGGGCGACGATGAGCAGCGTGCCACCCGGGACCAGCCACTCCGCCGCTTGGCGCAGGACGGCCGTGCGTTCGGGATCGGTTATCTGCAGGTAGGCGATGACGACCAGGTCGACCGGTTGGTCGGGGGCCCAGCGGGTTGCGTCGGCCTCCACCCGATTGATCGTGATGTCGTGGTCGGTCGCGAGACGGAGCGCCTTCTCCAACGCAACGGTTGAGAAATCGACGGCGGTCACCTCCCAACCGTTGGCCGCCAACCACACCGCGTTGCGGCCTTCACCGCAGGCCAGGTCGATCGCTCGGCCCGGCGGGTGATCGGCCGCGTGTCGCTCCACGAACATGTTGGCCCTGTCGGTCCAGATGTACTCGGCGACCCGGTATCGGTCGTCCCATGCTGCGGCGTCCATCGACCTCACCCCCGCTCCGGCCCGACCGACATCGAGTCGGCCGGGACAACCAGCGCGGCCACCGCGCGGCGCACCAGCGGGATGACAACAAGCGCGGTGGGGAAGGTCACCGGCCACGATGACAGGAACGCCGACAGCCAGTCACCGATGTATGCGTCGTCGACGCCGAGGTTTCTCGCGGTGGAGATGCCGGACACGATCAGGGTCATCAGGCCGCTCAGGAGCAGGACAAAGGTCAGGGTGGACCAGCGGGCCGGGATCACCTGCAATCGGCTTGGTCCCGCCGACGGCCCTGCCGGGTTCGGCGATTCGACCTGGTTTTGGGGGCCGGAGCCGGGGTCGGTTGCCCGGTCCGGCACGAGTTCAGTGGGGGATTCCATGGCGCCTCCTCGGTCGGGCGACGGTTGCTGCTGGGGTCAGTGTGCCACCTCAAGTCAACTTGAGGTCAAGGCCCGTCACCCGTACGCTGGTGACAGCCGGCTGTGAGTGCCCGATCCGAAGCCCCGAACTCGAAGCCGGGCATTTTGTCGCCCAGCGTTCGACGCCCGAGGTTCAAAGATAAGGAGAGCTCACCGTGGACATCGCCGACGTGATTGAGCGGTCCGGTCTGCCCGCATCAACGCTCCGCTACTACGAGGACAAGGGCCTCATCCGCTCGACGGGTCGACACGGCCTGCGACGCCAGTTCGACGATGACGTCGTCGACCGGTTGGCGCTGGTCACCCTCGGTCGACAGGCCGGTTTCAGCCTGGACGAGATAGGCGACATGTTCGCCGACAACGGTCGGCCCAGGATCGATCGTCGGCAGCTTCTCGGCAAGGCCGACGAGCTTGACAATACGATCGCCCGCCTGGCCGCAATGCGGGACAATCTTCGCCATGTCGCGGCGTGTCCGGCCCCCGACCACATGGCGTGCCCGAACTTCCTGCGTCTGCTGCGGACGGCGACCAGGTCCGACTCACCCGGGACGCGTTACCGCTAGCGGCTCCGGCGCACCACGGGTCTGGCGCCGCGGCGATCGGTCAACCCAGGCAGTCAGCCCCGGCGGTCAGCCCGTGAGGTCGCGCAGCTGCTTCTTGCCGACCGAGTGGTCCCAGTCGGCCAGGAACGCCCGGATCGCGGCCACCAGAGCCAGTGGCTGGTCGAGCGGTATGTGGTGGTACGCCTGGGGGATCTCCA
>JBCCGJ010000499.1:0-2753 GCA_039029335.1 Actinomycetota bacterium
CGTCGATCCGGACCCGGCTGACCAGCCGGCTGGTGACACCGCCGTCCGTCGACGACTCCCGGTAGGCGAGGGTGAAACCGATGCGGTGGCCGAGTGACCGCCCCTCCGGCATCGCCAGGACCAGCGAGGTCGATCCATCTGCTCGGCGATCGTCGACTTCCGCTCCAGCCGGTTCAAGGTGCGTCACCTCGAACGAGATCGGGCCGACGGGAACGGTCTCACCCACTGCGGTTACCGCCCACGACGGCTCGATGTGCTCCGCCGACCGGCGACCGTAGTTGTCGATCAGGTCGTAGCTGTACCAACCGGCCCGGCCGGTACCCATCTGAACCAGCCACGCCAACACCCGATCCGGTGAACCGGTGACCGTGATGCTCCTGGTGGCGGAGACATACGGATCGACCAACCGATCATCGCCCGGCAGGGGAGCGGCCCGCTCCTCATCCGTCGCACCCCAGTTCTCGAACAGCAGGGGGAGCCAGCTACTCATGGGCCGCGATTCAGGTAGCCGGCAAACGCCTGGAGTGTGTCGCGATACGTCTTCCGATCCGGTGCAACGATCTCCAGCCGAAAGTCGGTGACGCCGGCCTCGGCGTAGGTCCCAAGACCGTCCAATACCTGCTCCCACGAGCCGATCAGGTGGAGGTCCGCCGGTTCGTCAAGGCCCTCCTTCTCCAGCACCGCGGCGTACGACGGGAGCGTCGCATAGAACGCCCCGACCGCTCTGGCCAGCCGGTAGGCGGACTGCGGGTCGTCGGTGACGCACAACCGGATCAGGGCCATGATCCTCGGCGCCTTCCGACCGGCGTTGGCTGCCGCCTCTCGGACCCGTGGGACGATATGCGTGGCGATCGTCCGCGGTCCACACTGGCCGACCGTCGTCCCCGCGGTCCGTTCCCCGGCCAGCGCCAACATCCGGGGGCCCAGCGCGGCGAGCAGGATCGGCGTGGACGGCGCGTCGATGTTCAACTCGGTCCTGGCCACCAGCTGCCGCCCGACGGCGTTCGCCGATCGGCCGTCAAGCAATGGCTCCAGGCCGTCCAGGAACTCTCTGGTGTACCCCAGCGGCCGATCCCACTGGAGGCCGTAGGTCTCCTCAACCGGGGAGCGGTGGGACGGTCCGATGCCGAGGGTCAGGCGTCCCTCCAGCGCGGACTGGGCGGTCCGCACCATCTGGGCCACTCCGATGGGATGTCTCCCATAGAGTGGCACAACGGACGTGCCCACCTCGACCAGGGGGCGGACGTCCGCTGCGACGGCCGCCAGTGCAACAACCGGATCCACCGCATTCGACTGGGAGATCCAGAAACTCTCGAAGCCGGCATCAACCGCATCCCGGGCCGAGGCGGCGACCTCGCCGATGGTCGAGAGGGCCACACCACCCGCAAATCCCCACCGAACACCGAGCCGATGATCGCCTGTCGGTTCGTTCATGCTTCCACTCCCGCTTCCGCCTCCGTCTGCGTACCCGGCCCCGTGGCCTGGTCGTCCTGCGGCTGCCCGGACCGGAATTGCTCGACGTCGACCACCACACCGCGCCGCCGAGCCGCTTCCGCGGCAAACGCCAGCACGTGACTCTCCAGGCTCTCCTCTGCGGTCGTCAACGGCTCGGCACCGGTTTGCAGGGCATCGAGGAACGATCCCATAACCCCGCTGTCGCCGCCACCGTGCCCGCCGGCGGATGCGTCGATCGCCACCTGTTCGACGGCACCGCTGCCGTGGTCGATGATCTCGATGGCCGAGTCCCTGCCGAACCGCCCCCGCAGGGTCGCCCTGGTGCCGTCGTATCGCATCGTCCGACCCTCCTCGCCGGAGTGGCCGTGCATGACCAGGACCGCGGTGGCACCGGACGCCAGCTCCATCGTCACCACCTGCTGGTCGACGACGTCGGAACCTGCGGTGTACACGCATCGGCCGTACGGCCCGTTTGCCAGTGCCTGCAACCGCCCCTCCCGACTGAGGTCGTCGGTGAGGACGTGGATCGGCCAGTCCCGCCAGGACGGATTGAGATACTGGCGGGCGTCGAACGCACAGTCGGGGACCGGACAGGGGTCCGTACAGCGATCGGCGGCGTTCGTCGGGGCCCGTTCCGGTCGGAAGTGGACCAACGAACCGAACGAGGAGAGCCTGGTCACCGGGGCCGACAGGTTCCAGACCATGACGTCGAAGTCGTGGCAGCACTTCTGGACGATCATCGGGGTGGACAGCGCACTGCGTGACCAGTTGCCGCGGACAAAGCTGTGCGCCATGTGGAACGAGGACACGTTCTCCCGGTGTTCCACCGTTACGATGTCGCCGAGACGGCCCGAGGTGACAATCCGGTTCAGGGTGGTGAAGAACGGGGTGTACCGAAGCACGTGGGACACCACGAGGGTTCGATCTGAGGCGGCGGCCGCGGCCACCACCGCCCGGGACTCCTCCAGGGTTGCGGCCATCGGCTTCTCCAGCAGCACATGATGCCCGGCGCGTAGCGCCGCCAGGGCGTGGCGATGGTGGAGCCGATCGGGGCTGGCGATGATCGCCACATCGGTGACCGGGTCTGCTGCCGTCCACGCCTCGACCGAGGTGAAACCGACCGCGTCCGGATGAGCGGCCCGGAACCGGTCGAGTCTGACCGGGTCGTTGTCGACGACGGCCCGAAACCGAATTCCGTCCGGGTTGGTGACCGCGTACCGGCCGTAGACGTGATGGCCCCGCTGGCCGGCCCCGATCATGACCGCATCGATCACCATCGCCGCATGGTAACCCGAGGC
>JBCCGJ010000500.1:0-2731 GCA_039029335.1 Actinomycetota bacterium
TCACGGCGGCGGCGATCCCCAGATGCTCGACCTGGCTGTCGGCGAACGTCATCGCCACGTCGTTCACCGGCCCACAGGGGATACCGACGTCGTTCATCGCCGCAACCCAATCGGCGGTCGGTCGGGTGATCAGGACCTCGGTGAGCAGCTGATTGAGGTCATCGCGGTTGGCCGACCGGGATGAGGCGGTGGCAAAGCGGGGATCGGTGGTCAGCTCCGGTTTCCCGATGACCTCACACAGCCGCTCCCAGATCCGACCCCACGGCGCCGCCAGGTTCAAGTGGCCGTCGGCGGTGCGGTACATACCCATCGGCCCAAGAGTCGGGTGATCGTTGCCGGCCTGTGGTGGCAGATCCCGGTCGACCGTCCACCGTGCGGCCTGAAAGTCGAGCATGCCCACCATGGACTCCAACAGCGAGGTGTGCACCCACCGGCCCCGCCCGGTGGTCGTCCGCTCGTGGAGGGCCACCAGGATGCCGACGGCCAGCTGCAGCCCGGCGGTGACGTCGGAGATGGCCACTCCGGCCCGAACCGGGCCTTGGCCGGGGAGCCCGGTGACGCTCATCATGCCGCCGAGTCCCTGGGCGATCTGATCCACCCCACCGCGGGCCGCATAGGGTCCCGTCTGGCCGAACCCCGAGATGGAGCCCATGATCAGGCAGGGGTTCAACCGATTGACGGTCTCCCAGTCGAACCCGAGCCGGTGCTTGACCGGGGTGCGCATGTTCTCCACCAGCACGTCCGCCCGAGGGATCAGCCGATGGAGCAGTGCCCGTCCCTCCGGATGTTTCAGGTCGACGGCAAGACTCCGCTTGTTGCGGTGCAGGTTGAGGTAGTCGGACGACAGGTGTCCGCCCGCGGTCGGCTCGGGCAGCGGCGGCTCGATCCTGACCACATCGGCACCCCAGTCGGCCAGTTGCCGTACGGCGGTCGGCCCGGCCCGGGCGATGGTGAGGTCCAACACGACAAGATCGGCCAGCGGCAGAGCCGTTCGGCTATCAGGACCACCCGGTTCGGGGTTCCTGCCGGTTCCGCCCCGAGCGTCCTCGCCGGTGCTGTCCGGCTCCGAAACATCCACAGCGCGAGCGTAGTCCGCTGCGCCCGATCGGCCGGAAGTCCGACGAGGAGGACCCTTCCGGCGACCGCGTCGGCTACAACGGGATCATGACAGCTTCCGGCCGCCAGAACCTCCTGTTCATCATGAGCGACGACCACGCCGCCCACGCCATCTCGGCCTACGGGAGCAGGATCAACGAGACCCCACACCTCGACCGGCTGGCGACCGAGGGCATGCGGTTCGACGCCGCTTTCTGCACCAACTCGATCTGTGCCCCGTCTCGGGCGGCGATCCTGACCGGAACCTACAACCACGTGAACGGCGTGACCACCCTCGACACGCCGCTGGACAACTCCCTGTGGACGTTGCCCCAGGCGCTCCAGGCCGCCGGCTATCAGACGGCGCTGTTCGGAAAGTGGCACCTCGGCCACGGGCCGAACGCCGACCCCGCCGGGTTCGACTACTGGCGGGTCCTGCCCGGACAGGGTCACTACCACAACCCGGTCTTCCTGGATTCGGCCGGACGGGTCATCGAACGGGGTGGCTACGTGACCGACCTGATCACCGACGATTGCCTGAGGTTTCTCGACCGGGCCGACCCGGACCGGCCGTGGGCGCTCTTCTGCCACCACAAGGCACCGCACCGGTCGTGGGAGCCTGACGCCAAGCACTTCGAGATGTACAACGACGTCGAGATCCCGTTCCCCGACACCTTCCGGGACGACCTGGAGGGTCGGGCCGAGGTGATCCAAGCGGTCCGGATGCGGATGATGGACCTCGACCCGGTGGTCGATCTGAAGGCAACGGTCCCGCCGGGACTGACCCTGGACGAGGAGATCGACTGGCGGTACCAGCGGTACATCAAGGACTACCTGCGGGTCGTCGCCTCGATCGACGACAACGTCGGCCGGCTCCTCGACCGGCTGGAGGAGCGGGGCGAGGCCGATGACACCGTTGTTGTCTACACCTCGGATCAGGGTTTCTTCCTCGGCGATCACGGTTGGTTCGACAAGCGCCTGATGTACGAGGAGTCCCTGACGATGCCGCTGCTGATCCGCCATCCCCGCCGTACTCCGGCCGGCTCGGTCTGTGACGACATCGTGGTCAACGTCGATTTCTGCCCGACGCTGCTGGATGTCCTGGGGGTCGATGCGGCTGCTTCGGTCCAGGGGCGTTCGTTCGGCGAGCATCTGGCGGGTCGATCGCCCGACGACTGGCCGGACTCGATGTACTACCGGTACTGGATGCACAACGATCGGTCTCACGCCTGCCCGGCGCACTACGGCGTTCGGACCACAACCCACAAACTGATCTGTTACTACAACGATCCGCTGGAGCAGCCCGGTGCAGCGGCGCCGGTCCAGCCGCAGGAGTGGGAGCTGTTCGACCTGGTCGATGATCCGCTCGAGGTCAAGAACATCTACGGACGACCGGGAACCGAGGCCATCACCGAGACGCTGCTCGCCGAATTGGCCCGCCAGCAGGCAGCGGTGGGGGACACCCCGTATCCCTCAGCCTAAACCGGCCAGTACCCGCGCGGCCTGAACCGGCCGGGTGGGTCCGCGGCCCGACGGCTGAGCTGCGCCAGGTGCACTAGCAGATCGTTCGGGGAGCGGCGTCCGTGCCGGGCCCGGGTTGGGTGGTCGGGGTGCAGCTCACGATCGTCGGCACGGA
>JBCCGJ010000501.1:0-2696 GCA_039029335.1 Actinomycetota bacterium
CCACCGGTGAATCTACTGGTTCAGCGACGGTTCGCTGCCTGCGGAGTCCCCGCCAGTCTCCACCTCGACCGATTCTGCGGAACGGAGCTTCGCCCGGTTCCGGTCACGGAGGTCGATCACCACGTCGTTCTCATCCTGGCGACCGTGGATGCCATCCACCCGTTCGGCGTTTCGCCGCCTCATGAACCGCAGTGGCAGCAGGGCGAACGTGACAACCACCTGCTCCGCAGTGGCAAGCAGAATCCGCAGGTCGAGTCCGATGTTCCAATTCTCGACGTAGTGAAGGTCGAGGCGGCGATAGGCGTTGAAGGCGGCGTTTGACCGGGCCTCAACCTGCCAGAGGCCGGTGATGCCGGGGCGGACCTTGAACCGCTCACGCAGCTCCTCGTCGAAGGCCTGCTCCTCCTCCGGCAGTGCGGGCCGGGGGCCGACCAGGCTCATGTCGCCCCGCAGCACGTTAAACAGCTGGGGCAGTTCGTCAACCGAGGTCTCCCTGATGACCCGTCCGACCCTGGTGATCCGAGGGTCGTTGGACATCTTGAACAGCGGGCCGGTCCGCTCGTTCTGGGCCTCCATCTCCTCTTTCATCGCCTCGGCGTTCGGCACCATCGACCGGAACTTGTACATGTCGAAGAAGTCACCGCGGTGGCCGGCCCGGCGGGCGGTGTAGGTGATGTCGCCGCGATCCTCGAGCTTGATCGCCAGAGCAGCGGCCGCCATGACCGGGGAGAAGACAAGGATGGCGATGGAGGCGCCGACGATGTCCAGGACCCGCTTTGCGAAGTACTGCCACGTCGGCGGGTCATTGCGGCCCATGACGAT
Source organism: Actinomycetota bacterium (assembly GCA_039029335.1). Taxonomy (GTDB): domain Bacteria; phylum Actinomycetota; class Acidimicrobiia; order Acidimicrobiales; family SZUA-35; genus JAHELU01. The sequence goes on from JBCCGJ010000501.1 coordinate 823, forward strand.
CAACGGCTCATGGGCCAGGGATCGAACGTCGAACCGGCCCTCCCACATACGGCTCACGCCGGTGGTGAGGTGGACCTCGTACCCGGAGCTGAACAGCTCCTTTGTGATGTTGCGGAACTGCTGGCTGCGGAACCCGGTGGCGGTGACGATCGCCCCGCCGACCTCATGCTGATGCATCAGCTCGATCAGCCGACCGGTGGGCCCGATCCACAGATCGGCCAGACCGTTTCGTTCCGCGACGCTCAGGTTGCCGACGATGCCCGCCAGGTCGAAGCGGGCCTCGGGATGGTCGATGATCAGCTCCGCCAGTTCCTTCGCCTCAAGACCGGTGCCGACGATGACCACCCGCTCCGGTGTTGTGGTGCTTGGCAACTCGGTACCGAGCGAGCGGAGCAGGCCGCGGAGCAGAACCCGACCGGCGAACACGCCGGCGCCGCCGATCGCCAACTCCCACGCACCGACCTGCCAGTCCAGGAAAGCGCCGGCGACGGCCACGCTGGCCGCGCCGCCCAGCACGGCGACGAACACCCGGGAGATCTCCTCGGTCCGGGGCAGCGTCGGCCGGCCGTCGTACAGGCCGCGCCGCTCCATGATCAGCAGCGTGACGGCGGTGGCGGCCAGCGTGAGGGCCACGGACCGCTGATTGGAGCGGATCTCCTGCTCGGTGATGTTCGAGACCACCAGCACGGCACCCCAGCCGCTTGCAACCGTCAGCAGGTCAACGATGAACTGGATACTCGACGGTGAGGGCGCCAAATGAAGCTGTCGGAGCTTTTCCACGAAGCCACGCCCTCTCCGGAATCTCGCCCACACAGTTCTAGCAGGAACCGGTGGTGGTTTTGCGGCATCCACGGCACGTGGGCTGATCTACCCAGCGGCCGGTCCATGGCTGTCGAAGAACCGCGAAACAACAACAAATCAGACCATTCCCGGCCGGCGTTTGTTGTCGGCGGCCGTGGTTGAACGGCGTGGACTCGCCGCCCGCGGTACGGTTGCCCGCGTGATCGACAGGAGTTTCTGGTCCGGGCAGCGGGTGCTGGTCACGGGCCACACGGGATTCAAGGGTGCCTGGTTGTCGCTCTGGCTTCGAAGCATGGGTGCCGAGGTCACCGGACTCTCCCTTGAGCCGGCGACCGAACCGTCGCTGTTCGCCCTGACCGGCCTTGCGGGCGACACCCGATCCCACATCGGGTCCATCGTCGACCGGCCCTTTGTGGACGCCGTCGTCGCCGAGGCGAATCCAACCGTCGTGTTCCACCTGGCGGCCCAGGCGTTGGTGCGAGCGTCCTACGATGACCCGGCGGACACCTTCGCCACCAACGTCGTCGGCACGGCAAACGTGCTGGATGCCGTGCGGGCCGTTCCGGACCTCCGGGCCATCGTCAGCGTCACCAGTGACAAGTGTTACGAGAACCGGGAGTGGGATTGGGGGTACCGCGAGGACGAGCCGATGGGCGGCCACGACCCCTACTCCGCAAGCAAGGGTTGTGCCGAGCTGGTGACGGCGGCCATGCGCCGGTCGTACTTCGAGGCCGACGGCCGGGTCGGTGTCGGTTCGGCCCGGGCCGGCAACGTGATCGGTGGCGGCGACTGGGCCCAGGATCGTCTCATCCCCGACATCATCAAGGCGTTTGCCGCCGGGACCGATGTGGTGATCCGCCGGCCGGAAGCCGTCCGGCCGTGGCAGCACGTGCTCGAACCGCTGTCCGGGTACCTCCTGCTCGCCCAGCGGCTGAGTGAGGGGACGGCGGCGGAAGGGTGGAACTTCGGGCCGGCAGATCGGGACGCCCGCCCCGTCGGCTGGATGGTCGAGCGAATGGCCGAGCGCTGGGGCTCCGATGCGTCCTGGCGGGTCGAGCGTGACGGCCCGCACG
>JBCCGJ010000502.1:0-2668 GCA_039029335.1 Actinomycetota bacterium
ACTCCTCCAGGTAGACGGCGGCGGCAATGCCGACCGGGAAGGTGAGCAGGATGACAAACACCCCGATCCAGAACGTGCCGCCTCGGCCTGTTCCTGTCCAACCCCACCAGGACTGCAGCGGAGGAGTCCGGCGTGTTCCAGGGCCTACGCGGCACGTTCTGGATCGGGGTGTTTGTCATCCTGCTCACCTTCCCGGTCGGCATTGCCGCCGCCGTCTACCTGGAGGAGTACGCCACCGACAATTGGCTGACCAGGCTGATCGACGTCAACATCCGCAACCTGGCCGGCGTCCCGTCCGTGGTCTACGGCATTCTCGGCCTGACGATCTTTGTCACGCTGCTGAAGGGCGTGTACGGAGACACCGGCATCTCCCGAGGCAACACCACAACCGCCGGTGGGCTGACCCTGGCCATCCTGGCGCTGCCGGTGGTGATCATCACCTCGGCCGAGGCCATCCGAGCCGTGCCGGACAGCCTGCGAGAAGCGGCGTACGGGGTTGGCGCCACCAAGTCCGAGGTCATCCGGTCCCACATCCTCCCGTACGCCGCTCCCGGCATCCTGACCGGCACGTTGCTCTCGCTGGCCAGGGCGCTCGGTGAAGCGGCCCCGCTGATCCTGGTTGGTGCAGTGCAGGGCCGCCTGGGAAACCGAACCGGGTTCTTCGAACTCAGTCAGCTCGGTGAGAAGTTCACCGCAATGCCAATCGTCATCACCGACTTCGCCAAGCAGCCGGGGTCACAGTGGCAGCCGGTCACGGCGGCGGCGATTGTTGTCCTGCTGCTGGTTGTTCTGGGATTCAATGCAGCAGCGGTGCTGCTACGGAATAGATTTGAGGCAAAGCGTGAAGGTTAGGAAGCAGGAGCAGATGACGACCGAGTCAGAGCCCGGCAGCCAGGTGGCGGCGGAGGGCGGTGATGAACCGACGGTGATCGTCGGCACGATGCCGGCCGGCGACCCCGAGCCCACCGTTGAACACGTCATGAGCCTGGAGGACGTCTCGGTCTACTACGGGGACTTCCGGGCGGTGCGCAGTGTCAACATGCCGGTCTACAAGAACCGGATCACGGCCATGATCGGCCCGTCGGGCTGTGGTAAGTCGACGGTGCTGCGAACCATGAACCGCATGAACGACCTGATCCCGACCGCCAGGGTGGAGGGCACGGTGAGCTACCTCGGCATCGACCTCTACGGCGAGCGAGTCGACCCGGTCGAGGTGCGGCGCCGCATCGGCATGGTCTTCCAAAAGCCAAACCCGTTCCCCAAGTCCATCGCTGAGAACGTGACCTATGGTCCCAAGATCGCCGGTATGCCGAAGAAAGAGTGGCCGGAGATCATCGAGACCTCGCTGCGGGCCGCGGCCATCTGGGATGAGGTCAAGGACCGGCTGGATGACTCCGCACTCGGGCTGTCCGGCGGTCAGCAGCAGCGCCTGTGCATCGCCCGGGCCATCGCAACCAAGCCGGACGTCCTGCTGATGGATGAGCCCTGTTCGGCCCTTGACCCGATCGCCACCGGTCGTATCGAGGACCTCATGCAGGAACTCAAGGACGAGTACTCCATCACCATCGTGACCCACAACATGCAGCAGGCAGCCCGGGTCAGCGATCACTGCGCCTTCTTCACCACCGAGATGGACTCCGACAGCGACCGCAGGACCGGTCAACTTGTCGAGTTCGACGTGACGGATCGAATCTTCTCCAACCCGGCGGACGATCGGACCGAGAACTACGTGACCGGCCGCTTCGGCTGAGGGGCTGCACCTGCCGACAAAAAGAGGTACCACTTATGTCTTCCTCCGAACCGGAACAGCCAGCGGCGGACCTCCCGCCGGAGACGCATCACCGCCTTGCGTACCACCGAGAGCTTGATGACCTGGCCGCCGGCGTTCTCCGCCTTGGAGCGCTGGCCTGTGAGACCATTCCCCGCGGCACCGAAGCGGTTCTCGGTGGCAACCTCTCCGACGCCCAGCAGCTGATCGACGAGGACGACGTCATCGACGAGTTGACCGTCGAGCTTGAGGAGCGGTGTTACTCCATCATCGCCCTCCAGGCCCCGATGGCCGGCGAGCTTCGGCGGATCATCACCATCTCAAAGCTGGTGGCCGAAATTGAACGGTCCGCCGACCTGATGGTCAACATCTGCAAGGCCAGCAGGCGGATGTACGGGGCGGAGCTGTCGCCGAAGATCCGCGGGGTGATCGCGTCGATGGCAAAGGAGGCCAACAAGCTGCTCCGGCTGTCGCTGGATGCTTTCGCCGACGAAAACGTCTCGCTGGCCGCCGCCCTGGCCGACATCGACGATGAGCTCGACCAGCTGAACCGGGACATCGTCGAAGCGATCTTCGAAGCCCACGCCGCCAACCAGATCGACCTTGGTGCCGCGGTGCAGCTGGCGCTGATCGCCCGGTACTACGAACGCATCGGCGACCATGCGGTCAACATCGGCGAGCGGGTGACGTACATGGTCACCGGTTGGATGCCGGAGCACAACGGCATGCTCCGGGCCAAGAACCATCGAGCGGGAGATACCGAGGGCGGCGAGTCGCCGCCATCCGAGGCGTGAGTTCTCCATGACCATCGTGCTTGTTGCTGTTGCGGTGTTGGTGGGCCTGGCCATCGGCCACCAACTGGGCCGTCGCTCGGCCTCGGCACGGGCCGAAGCGGCAGAG
>JBCCGJ010000503.1:0-2644 GCA_039029335.1 Actinomycetota bacterium
ACCGCCGATGGCTCATCGTCCCCGCCGCTCACCACACCACATGCGGCGAGGAAGGACGCGGCGAGCAAGGCGGCCGACCGGAGGGCGGCGACGACACTCAGGCGGCGAGAGGAAGAAGATGCGGCGGGCACGGTGGGCATCCTACAACGGGGTCCGTGGCCGACGGGGCCGGCCCGGTGCGCCCGGGTGGCGAGACCCGGTGACCTGTCCGCCGGACAGTTCGGTGGCGATCAACCGACAGCCAAGCTCAACAAGGAGCCGTTCCTCAGGTTGAGACGCAAGACGAACGCTTCGGCGACAAAGGCGATCGCCGACCACCGCGACTGCGCTCGTGCGTCTCGAAACCGCCGACCCGATGATCGCAGCAGATCGATCGCCGTGAACGGGCCGACCGTCGTCAGCCACAGTGCCACCGCAACGAAGGTGGGCTCGGGCACAAGATGTTTCCACCCCGCCTCCGCGACCAGCACGTGTTCTTCGCCGACATTGAGTGTTACCTGAGGCGGACCGGCCTCTGAGCGTTCGGGTTGGACATCACCGACGGACAGTTCGACGTCCCGATCGTGGGCCATTCGCTGCCATTCGCGAACAAAGGCGCGCAGATGGCTGCCCTCCGGCGGTGATCCGATTCCGTGAACAACAACGATGCCCTGCATAGCGATGGAAATACCAGCGGCGCAGCGGCGGGGCTGGCCGTCCTTGCATCCCGACCGTGTGCTCCCTGGACAGCCGACCGTAGTGCCCCCTGCCGAGGAACGCAGCAGGCGAATCCGAATCTTTGGCTCACCGTCGACAGCCCCCGGCACGGTTCTGAGCGGCACCCGTTGGACCGTCCGAGGTCAGCTCGCCGCCCGTCTCACGACACCGAATCTGGGCACCAGCCTGGCCGTGTCGCTCCGGTAGTGATGCCATTCGCCCCCGAACCGGGCTGCCAGTTGCGCCTCCTCCTTCGGGAGCCGCCAGCCGATGACCCACACCTGGGACCCGAGAAGAATGACCGCTATCGGCACGTTGGCGATCAACACGCTCAGACCGCCGAACAGCAGAAGAAAGGATGTGTACATGGGGTGTCGGATCCTGGCGTAGGGGCCGGTCCGAACCAACCGGTGATCGCCCCGCAGGTGCAGGGTCCCGCTGAAGTGGACACCGAGGGCGACGTGCACGGCCATCAGCAGCACAAGCCCGGCCTCGGCCAGACCGATTCCGATCCAGTGAACGACGGCTGGAAGCTCGACCGAACCGGGGAGGAGATCCGGGGCGATGAGCCAGGTGACGATGCCGCCGAGCCCGCCGACCAGGAACAGCAACCGCATCAGAACGGCGACCGCGGTCCCGCCTTCCAGCTCGATGCCGTCCGACTGGTCACGGGTCACACCACCCGCCTGACGGTGGGCGACGATCCGTAGCAGGAGCGTGAGGGAGAACAGAATCAGTACGGCGAGTTGTCTCAGGTCGAGGTCCATGGTCGCTCCAGGGTCTGGTGGATCAGCCGGTCGACAAGCCCGACGACATCGGTCGGCACCGGCGAGAGGACGTGGTGGGCGAATACCCCGAGCAGCGAGGTCTGGAACAGGCGGCCGTCGACCGCAGGGGCGTCGGATCCGAGGTGGGAAAAGGCGTCGGCCCAGGGGTGATCCGGACCGGACCGGTCGTCCGTCATGTCGGCGGCGATACCCCGCAGAGCGGGATCGGTCAGCGAGCGGAGGTTGAGCCGGTAGCCGTCGGCGTTGGCCGCCACGTGGACAGCCATGGCCCGGGCGAAGCCGGCAAGTCGAGCAACCGGATCGTCGAGATGGGCCACGGTGGCGGCGAGCTCGCTGACCTGACCGAGCCAGTCGACGAGGATCGCCTCGGCCAGCTCCTCCTTGGTGGCGAAGTAGTGGTAGACGAGCCCCTTCGAGCATCCGGCCTCGGCCGCGATCGCGCTCACGGTTGTCCCCTCGAGGCCCCGCTCGGCGAACAACCGGCGTCCGGCGTCGATGAGTTGGCGTTCGGTCTCTGCCCGCTCGAGCGCGTTGCGCTGTGGATTGCGTCCCATCGCTCGCTCCTATCTCGGCCGGAGACGGGGGACCAGCACCCCGGTCCGCATGCGGTAGCGGTGGTACGCCGAGCCGAAATGTTCGCCCAGGATCGACTCCTCATATCGAACACGAGCCACGGTCTCCAGACCGACACCGGCCAACCATGCGCCGCCGACAAGCCAGTTGGCACTCAGCAACAACGTCGAACCGAGAATGGCGAGGAACGCCAGGTAGATCGGGTGCCGGATTCGGGCATAGGGGCGGGTGGTGATCAGCCGGTGGGTATCCAGCAACTGCGGCCGGTCCCGCCAGTTCTCGGCCAGGGACCGATGGGCCCACTCGAGGAGGCCGAAGCCGGCGATCGCCACACCCAACCCGCTCGCTCGGACGGCTTCGGGTAGCGGCAGGGCGGCCCGATCGAGAACGTCGACGCCTGCGATGTAGGCAGCCGTCAGCAAACGGGCGGCAAGGGTCATCGCACTGGCGGCGCGGCTGAGTGCGGTCGGCTCCATCGACTCGATCGCTTCGCCGGGTTCCGGCTGGTCTGCGGCTCCGGAATCGTTGGGAGCGCTTCGGTCCAGACGCCGGGTGTGTAGGCCCCGATGGGCCACAAAAGCCAGCAC
>JBCCGJ010000504.1:0-2635 GCA_039029335.1 Actinomycetota bacterium
GTGTCGACCCTGGCCCGGATCTCCGCCATCTTCTCGTCGTCGCTCTCGTGGTAGGCCCGCAGCATCGACTCGGGGCTGAAGTCCTGGTTCGGGGTGGCGAAGACGCGATCCCGAATGCGCTGGGAGATGTCGGTCCAGCCGTCCATCACCAGGTCCTCGTCGGTGAATCCGCCGGTCTGGAGCGTGGTGAAGTTGAGCAACCACTCCGCCTGCCAGCCCGGTTCCAGCGTTGCAAACCAATCCGGATCGAGCGGATGATTGTTCCGTACATCGATCGACGACGGGGTCCGCTGGAAGACAAACAGTTCACGAGCGGACCTGGCCAGGTGGGGCACACACTGCACGGCCGTGGCACCCGTCCCGATGATGCCGACGCGCTTGTCACCGAGCCCGGTCATCGTCGCTCCGGACGGATCACCGCCGGTGTAGTCGTAGTCCCATCGGCTGGTGTGGAAGGTGTGGCCCTCGAAGTCCTCGATGCCGGGGATACCGGGAAGTTTTGGCCGGTGAAGCGGGCCGGTCCCCATCGTCACGTATTTGGCCAGGAACGCGTCGCCACGGTTGGTTTCGACCAGCCACATCCGATCCTCCTGCTGCCAGGTGAGTGCGGTCACCTCGGTGGAAAGACAGGCGTTGTTGTAGAGGTCGAAGTGGTTGGCGATTCGCCGACAGTGCTCCAGGATCTCCGGCGCGTGCGTGTACTTCTCGGTCGGCATGTGGCCGGTTTCCTCCAGCAGCGGCAGGTAGATCAGCGCCGCGGTGTCGCACTGGGCACCGGGGTAGCGGTTCCAATACCAGGTCCCACCGAAGTCTCCGCCTTTCTCGATCAGCCGGACATCCTCGATGCCGGCCTGTTTCAGGCGGGCACCGGTGACCAGCCCGGCGAAACCGCCGCCGATGACCGCCACGGTCACCGTGTCGGTAATCGGGTCGCGTGGGGTCGGCGTGACGTAGGGGTCCTCCAGCAGCGAGGCGAACCGTCCGGTCGGTTCGAGGTACTGGTCGTTGCCATCGGGCCGCAGCCGTTTCTGCCGCTCCTCGGCGTATTTCCGGAGCGTTTCGTTTCTGACGTTCTCGTCCATGATGATCCGACCGTATCCCGTTCCGCCGGTCGGGCTCAAAGCTCAGGATCGGACGTGTTGTCAGGTCCAGGGAGCAATCGGCACCGTGACCGGCTCTGACCCTTTTGACCCGCCGATCCAGCCTGCGATGATCGCCGAGAAGGCGCCGGCACTACCCCCGACCCTGGCAATCATCAACGACCCCGGCCGGAACTTGGGGACCTGCATCCCGGCGAGCTCCGGCCCGACACCGACGTCCATTCCGTCGACGCCGATCTGCGCCCGGTCCCCGTCCAACGTCAGCAGCGGGTCCAGTTCGTCGCGGAAGCGCTGCTTCGACCAGCCGGCATCGGCCAGGACCCGCTGATGCTCCGGTGTCAGGATCAGCATGGCCTCGCTCGGCAGCTTCGGATGGCCGACGGCCAGCAGTTGGGCGGCGAGTGACCTGGTGAGCGACTCCGGCGTTCGGGACGTCTGGTCGACCGCTCCAATCGGGCCGTGACCGGCAAAGAGCGTCACCGCATCGGTGTCCGGTGGAAGACCCCGCTCGACGGCCAGGGGGTCCCACCCCGGTGGCAGGTGCTCCTCGTCCTCGGCGAAACACCACCCGACCTTTGAGGGCGCCCCGAGCGCGGACCGATCGATGCCGTCCACCCCCGGCCGACCGCCACCGAGGTTCCGAACAACCAACTGGAGGGCCCGCCCGATCGTCGAGTTGGCCCGGTTGCCCTGGCCGAGCGCGTTCTTACCGCTGTTCATACCGATCCGGTTGCGGACGGGTCCGTTGACGATGAGTACCGGTCCGGAAAACCAGAGCGTGCACAGCAAGCCGTGCATGTTGAAGCGGTCGGTGCAGGCACCGGACACGGCGGCGAGGACAACCGGGAAGTACTCCGGCTTGCAGCCGGCCATGACGGCGTTCACCGCCACCTGTTCGACGGTCACCTCTACCAAGGTCGGCGGAACGACCGCAACCACATCGGCGGGGTCGCACGACGTGCCATCGAGCATCCGCAACACCCGGGCCTCGGTCGGCGCAACAACGGGTAGTCCGTCCGTCCAACCTCGGTCATACATCGCCTCGTGCTCGTCCTCCGCGGTGCCGATCTCGATCCGCCTGGTGGAAAGCGCGCTGCCGCCGAACCGGACCTGGAGTTCGTCGACCAGGTCCGGGTCCACCGACCGGCTGCCACAGCCGGGCATGAAGTCCGTCTCGGTCCCGGGCAGGCCGTCGATCTCGGTGAACCCCAGCCACTCGTCCCGGTTCCAGCCGACGATGCGGTCGACTTCCCGGCCGGCGGCGACCTTGATGAGGGTCGGTACGGTCTCGATGTTGTGGTGCCAGGAGAACACCAGGCTGCGATCGTCGACGGGATCACAATCGGTGGGGAACGACGGATCGTCCTGACTGTGGACGGTGACGGTCCGCCAGGTCGACAGGGCGGCGAGGATCGGCGCAACCAGTTCGCAGGTCGGGCAGTCCCGTTTCACCACTGCGACAAAACCGTCAGCCGGAAGCGGTGGCGGAACGGTTGCGGGATCTGCGGTGGCCTGGCCCATGCCGGATCACGCTA
>JBCCGJ010000505.1:0-2590 GCA_039029335.1 Actinomycetota bacterium
ACCGCATCGGAAGGGGTACTGCTGGTCGGCCACGGTTCACGCTGCATGATCAGCGCCGAGCAGATGCACGTCATCGGTGACCAGGCCCAGGCCGCGCTGCCCCACCTCATCGTCGAGGTCGGGTTCCTGGAGATGACCGACCCGCCGGCCGGCGTTGTGCTCGATGCGATGGTGGCCAGGGGGTGTAAGCGGATCGTCGTGCTGCCCCTCATGCTGCTCGGGGCCAGCCACGCCAAGAGCGACGTTCCAGCGATCGTTGTCGAGTCGCGGTTGCGTCACCCGAACGTGGACATTGCGTTCGGCTCGCCGCTTGGGCCGGTGCCGGAGCTGGTGGAGATTGCGGCGGACAACCTGGCCGCCGTGGACGGCTCCGGGTTGCCGCTCGTGGTCATCGCCCGGGGCACCTCCGATCCGGACGCAAACGGCGAAGCGTCGAAGGCCGGCCGTCTGCTCGCCGAGTGGACCGACAGCGGATTCCTGCAGATGGGGTTCACCGGTATGACGTGGCCGCTGACACCGGACGCCCTGGACATCGTGGCCCGCCTCGGTCACAAACGAATCGCCCTGTTCTTCTGGTTTCTCTGCAACGGCAAACTCATCGAACGGGCACGAGATCAGATCGCCGAGTTCAGCGAACGGACCGGGATCGAGGTTGTCGAGGCCGGGTACTTCGGGCCCGACGCCCGGTTGACCGCGGTGATCGAGCGCCGATACCGGGAGGCGATCGAAGGCCGACCGACGGTCAACTGTGACACATGTGCCTATCGTGCCCCGTTCCCCGGCATGGAGGAGAAGGCGGGCCAGCCAATCGGGGTCGGCCACTCACACCTCGCGGCCGAACACCGGAACAGCCATGGCCATGACCACGATCACGGTCACTCGCACCATCATCACGATCACGGCCACTCCCATCACCGTCACTGACCGGTGAAACCGGCGCTATCGACGGGCCGATCCGACCGACGGCGCACCTACGGGTGAGTGGCCCCGTTCCGGGGTTCGAACGAGTAGACGTCGAGGATCGGCGGTAGCGGCAGCGGTGCGCCGTCCTCCAGCCATTCGCACAGTTCGGCTGTGAGGAGGGTGGAGTTCAGCCTGCCGAACCACACGGACTCCCCGGGCGTTGGACGGACGACCACAACGTTGGAGTACAGACACTCGTCGATGCAGTCGACGACGCGGGTTCGAGCCACTGACGAGATCGCCTCGATTTGCTCGTCATGATCGATGTCCGGGTGTTTTCTCGTCGTGCCGCAGCAGCAACCGCGACAGATCAGGACCCGGGGGCCGGCGTCAGCGCCTGACGATCGCCGCACGTCCGTCATGGTCGGTGCCAGCTCATTCGGCGGGCCCAAAGGCCAGGTAGGTGTGCGGTCCGTCGCTGAGCCGCCGCACTTCGATCCCGTAGACGGGCTCCAGGACATGGCTCTGGAGCACCTCGGTCGGGCCTCCCTGATGGACAATATGGCCTCGGTCGAGCAGGACGAGCTGGTGGCAATAGCGACTGGCGAGGTTGAGATCATGCAGCACGATGATCGTGTCGAGCGCAAGGCTCCGAACCAGCTCAAGAATCTCGTGCTGGTAGCGGATGTCGAGGTGGTTTGTTGGTTCGTCGAGTAGTACGACCGGGCTCTGCTGGGCGACGCAGCGGGCGATCATCACCCGCTGACGTTCGCCACCGGAGAGCTCGCCGAGGTCCCGGTCGGCGAACCCGGACAGGTTCACCGAATCGAGGGCGTCCAGGGCGCCGGTTCGGTCCTCATCGGTGAAGCCCTGATGGTCACCTCGGTGAACGTGGCGACCAAGCAGAACAAATTCGCCGACCGTGATGTCGATCGCGTCAGTTGCGGCGTCCTGGGTCACAACTGCGATCGACCGGGCGACCGCGCGCCGCGGCAACGAAGCAAGCGCGGTGTCGTCGATCAGAACCGCACCTCGATGAGGGTGGAGCATGCCGTAGAGGCAGCGCAGCAATGACGACTTCCCGCTGCCGTTCGGACCGATGAGACCAACCACGTGTCCGGGGCGCGTCGCCAGGAACGCCCCGGACAGGACATCGTTCGCGCCAAGGCGGAGGTGGATGTCGCTCGCGGTCAGCATCGGGCGGCTACTCGGCGATCTGGTCGCTGAGCTCGGAGATTCCGTCGACCACCAGCGGTGTCGGCGGCTCGGCGAAGTTAAACAGCAGCGGGTAAATCGCGCCATCGGACACCGCCGTGATGCTATCGGCTCCCGGCAAATCGGTGACAAGGGCGCTGATCTCCTCCGGCGTGAGGCCGGTGTCGTCGTAGAGGAGAACGAGGATCTCCGGGTTCCGACCGATGACCTCTTCAATTGACACCTCGGGGACCCGCTCGCTGAGCTCCTCAAAGACGTTGTCCATGCCGAGGGCGACCATGAGCGGATGAACCATGCCGAGCGACGAGTAGGCATAGATTGCGCTGCCGTCGGAACTCACGTACAGCGCCGCTGCGGTCTTGCCGTCCGCTATCGGTGCATCGGCCGCTGCGGCCACAACGGACTCGAGGGCTGCGGCGTTTGCGTCGGCCACATCGCTGGTGCCGAACAGCTCCCCGTAGAACCGGACCTC
>JBCCGJ010000506.1:0-2469 GCA_039029335.1 Actinomycetota bacterium
CGGGCAGCCCGAGGGCGTAGCGGATCCGGCCGTCCCTCGTGACCAGCATCGGGGCCATCGACGTGAAGACCCGCTTGCCGGGCTCGACCGAGTGGGCGTTACCGGGGTGGGGGTCGAAGTTGTACATGTAGTTGTTGGTGTTCATCCCGGTGTCCGGGACCTGGAGGCACGCCCCGAACAGGCCGTTGATGGTCTGGGTGGTTGACATCACATTGCCGTCGGCGTCCGCTGCGGTCACATGCGTCGTTGAGTGGGAGTCTCCGTGGATCCCTGGACCCCAGTCCGTCGTCTTTTCCATGTCGATCAGGGCGGCCCGCTCCTCGGCGTAGGCCTTGCTGGTGAGCCGCGCAACCGGGACGTCGACAAACGCCGGATCCGCGGTCGCCACCGCCCGATCGGCGAAGGCGATCTTCAGCGCCTCGGCCAGCAGGTGGGCGGAGGCCGGGGAGCCGAAACCGAGGCTCCCGACATCGAAGTGCTCCAGCAGGTTCAGCATCTGCGTGATGTGGACCCCGGCCGACGCCGGCGGCGGTGGGCCGGAGATCTCGAAGCCCCGGTAATCACCCCTGATCGGTTCGCGATCGATCGGTTCGTACGCCAGGAGATCGGCCTCGGTGATGATCCCGCCGTCGGCCTGTACCGCCCGGGCGACGGCCCGGCCGAGATCGCCGCCGTAGAGCGCAGCCGCCCCTTCCCGTCCAATGGTTCGAAGGGTGTCGGCGTAGGCCGGTTGCCGCAGCGTCGTGCCCGCCTCAAGCGGAGAGCCGCCAGGAAGGAACAGCGCCCGGAGGCCGGGGTCCCTGGCCAGGTCGTCCTTGGTGTCGTCGACGCAGGTGACCAGGTACGGGGTGACGGTGAACCCGTTCTCGGCCAGACGGATGGCCGGTTCGGTCGCCTCGGCCACCGAGATCGTCCCGTGGTCGGCCAACGCCTTGCACCAGGCGGCGAGTGCTCCCGGCACCGCCACCGCAAGCCCGCCGACCAGGTTGGCCCGATCCCTGGTGTCCCGCCGGGTGGCCAGATCGGTGGAAACGGTCTCATACATGGTCTGGGTTGCGTCGTTCGATGCGGTACTCAGGCCGTCGATGATCACCTGGGTCCCGTCGGCCCGCCGCACATGAGCCACCCCGCCACCGAGGACCCCGACCATCATCGGTTCAACCACCGTCAGCGCGAACAGCGCGGTGACCGCGGCGTCCACGGCGTTACCACCGGCCAGCAACACCTCGGCCCCGGCGGCCGACGCCCGGGGATGGTTGGTCACGATCATCGCCTGCGAGCCGCGAGCCGGCTGCTTGTCACAGGTGAACTGGGTGAACCGTTCTGCCGGTGCCGAGGCTGTCACGGTCGTCAGTATCGCCGACGGTCGCGGCGTGTCGCCACCTGTGCCGTCGTCCGCCCGTCGCCGTCAGTTTGCCAGCTGGGGTAGGAGTCGTTCGAGCAGGTCGAGCTGGAGCGGAATGGTCAGGACGGAGTCGAAGATCATCAGTGCGGCGTCGAAGAGGGTAATGGCGATGACGTTCCCCGCCCGGACCGCGGGAAGGGTCTCCCACAGCGGGCTGGCCTCCAGTTGGGCGAGCCCGGTCCCGAGCGCGTCGATCACGATGATCGCCTCCGCCTCGATCGAGCCGAGCTCCTCCTCGGAGTAGGCGTTGCCTCCCGGCTGGCTGTTCGGCCCGGGATCCTCCAGGGGTTGAAGACCTGCGGCGACCAGCGTCTGGTTCAGCGGGCTCTCCGAGTTGAAGGTCAAGGCGCCACCGTCTGCGGCGGCGAACACAAACGCCAGTGACGGTGCACCGGCCGCAAGATCCGCATCGAAGGTCGCCAGCTCGGCCTCGATCTCGGTTTCGATCGCCAGGGCCGCCTCTTCGCGGCCGGTCGCCTCGGACACGATCCGCAGAATCTCCCGCCAGCCGATGTCCGGCGTTTCGACCGAGGGGGCAACACCCTGCCAGAGATCCAGGTCGCCTCCGAAGTTGCCCTCCGGCCCGATGACCAGGTCCGGTGTGTAGGTGGCGACCTCTTCGATGTCGGCCATCCCCTGGGCCAACCGCCCGACGTCGGGATCGAGCCGCTCGGCGATCCACGGCAACAGGACCGGCAGGCTCTGGCCGACGGCCACCGGTTGGACGTCAAGCGCCAGCAACGTCGCCAGCTCCGCGGTGTCGGTCAACGTCACGACGCGCATCGGCTCCGCCTCGACGGTGGTCACCCCGCCGACGTGGCTCACCTCACGGGGAAACGGCGTGGCAGGCGCATCGGTTTCCTCCGCCGGCGTCGCATCTGGCTCGCTCTCGGTCTCGGAGTCCTCGGCTGCCGGGTCGTCGGCGGTGACCTCGACATCGGCGGCGACCGATGAAGTACATGAAGCATGGTTGCGTGTCAAAAATGGGAAATGGATGTGCAATAGTCTGTATTCACTGGTGTGAAAGTAGATGCAGATGCCAATGGTGCTTGCCTACGTGTTGA
>JBCCGJ010000507.1:0-2453 GCA_039029335.1 Actinomycetota bacterium
AGGCTGCCGTTCCGGATTACCAGATCGTGGGTGGACATCGGACGGTCTCCTTCGCTCGGCCCTTCCCCGGGGCGCGTCAAAAAACCCTACCTGAGCCCGCTTGGCGGATTCGAATTACCCCGGCCCGCGGCCGCGACCAATGGTCAGTTGATCGTGCGACGCAGCTTGCGGAGGAGGGCGTCGAAGATCTCGGTCAGCTCCCTAGCCGGGCTGCCGAACGAGTGGATCGGGCTGCGCTCATGGTGGGCGCTGTTGATCAGCACCCGTTGGGGGATGGTCGGTTTCCAGACCGACTGGGTCCCCACCATCTTGTTCAGCTCGAAGATCCGGTCCTGGGCGTCGGCCGACACCGCAGGCACGCGGTTGAGGACCACACCGGCCAGGTCCAGCTTGCGATTGTTCGAACTCCAGACCTCTTCAACCAGGTCAAGCACCGGGGCAACGCCGCGGAGACCAAAAACCGTCGGTTCGACGACCAGCAGGGCGCCCTTGGCCGCCGCCAATCCGTTTGAGGTGTTGAGGCCGAGGGACGGCGCACAGTCGAACAGGACAACGTCGTACTCGTCCTGGACACCGTCAAGCGCCTTGGCCAACCGACCGACGGTGTTCTCCCGGCGGGCGTCCGCCTCACGGTCGGTCAGGTCGCCGGCGGCCGGAAGGATCCGAATGTCCTCACCCCACCCGGAGGAGACGATCATGTCCCGCGCCGCACCCGCCTTGTTGGATCGCATGGCGTCCCCGGTGCCGTAGTTGCTCAGCGACGGGTCAACACCGAGCGCCCACGTGGCGTTCGCCTGGGCGTCCAGGTCGACCACCAGGGCCTTCAGTCCGGCGGCCCAGGCGGCGGAGGCCAGTCCGAGGGTGACCGTCGTCTTGCCGACACCACCCTTCTGGTTGAGCACGGCAACGCTGCTGGTCATGGGATCTCCCTCTTCCCCGGTGGTACCGCTGTGTGCGGCAGAGGACTGCCGCGGTCCAACCGGCTACGTGCGGTCAGTTCGATCACACACTGTATGCGCGGCGTACCGTGGATCGGTCACTCGCCCTGGCCGCTCGTTCGGTCAACCGGGCCACGAGTTCGGCGGGCCATCACCGGCAAGCCGTTCGGCGGCGAGCCGTGCTGCTTGATCGGCTGCCCACCCGACCGAACATCACGCAGCGCGCCAGACGAGCACTCCCTGTGGCAGGTCCAGTTGATCCGACCGCCGGTTCCGCCTGAACGGGGTGGTTTCGGGCGTGCTAGAGCGCCAGGTTTCCCGGATTCCGAGCCGCGCCGGGCGCAGGCCGATCCTGTGGGCAGAAGTTGATCACGTTCTCGCCCTGATGCTCCTCCAGAAGAACCCGGAGCCGGGCGATTTCCGCCTCATGCTGGTCACGCTTGCGACGGGCGGACGTCAATGCCCCATCGGCGCGAGCGATCAGGCTGCGCAGGTTGGCCATTTCCGCCACCATACGCGGATCCGGCGCAGCGGCGACCTGCTCCGGTTGGCTTTCCGGTTGATGCTGGTACACGCCCTCTTCAACCTCGGCCCGGAGTGCGAACAGATCGTTGACGGCCTGCGTGCGCTGCCGCTCAATCTTGCGGCGACTCTCCACCAGCTTCTTCATTACCTTCTGATGACGACGGTCGAGGAACCACAGGATGATCGCACCAACCAAGATGCCTAAAATGATGCCAATCCAGAACTGGCCTTCAATTTGCATGGTTCTCCACCGATTTCGAGTTGTTTCGGGCCGTGCTGCGGACTTGTCTCGTGCCGTCCCTGCTTGGAGCTTAGTCAACCTGGTTGGTCAAGACCACCGGTTCTTGACAATCTTAAGACGAGTTTGGTCGCTCATCCAGCCGCCGGGTCGGTTTCCCCTACACTGCGGCGCCCGCTAGCGCCGCCGACCTATCCACAAGCCGGTCAGGTCCACCCCTGGACAGCGGCCACGCCGTGTGCCCCGGGGCGCCCGCACCCGGCCCCCCGTATCGGCCCTGGACCGGACGGTAGACGCCGGTTCGTTAACAGACCGTGCGATATCAGTTTGTGATACCAAACGCCGGCAGGTCCTCAAAGAGCGAGTCCTGCATGGACTCCTCTTTGCCGGCCAACCAGTGCCTGCGACAGCGGAGGTCGTAGGTGACGGTCACCGGCGCAACCGCCCGTTCCGTGGAGGAGCCACCACCCTCCGCCGTGTCACCGACCACCTTGAGATCACCCTCGTAGACCTGCCGGCCGTTCACCAGCCGGGCGTTGTGGGTGGCCCGGGCCCCGCACCAGCATCGGGCCTCGACCTGCAGCTCGGACCGCCGGTCCGCCACCTCCATAAGCCGCCTGCTCCCGGGGAACAGCAGTCCCTGGAAGGAGGTCAACAACCCGAAGGCGTAGACCTCGATGTCCAACTCGTCGACGACGCGGGCCAGCTGGTCGATCTGACCGGGCTGGTAGAACTGGGCCTCGTCGCACACG
>JBCCGJ010000508.1:0-2444 GCA_039029335.1 Actinomycetota bacterium
ATGTGCTCGGCCTTGGGCATCACCCGGTCCTCGGCAAACCGACGGAACGTCTCCTGGACCAGGTTGAACTCGTCGTCGAGGTGGCGTGGTCCGTCCTGGAACGCCAGGTCGGCCAGAAGCGCCGGCTCCCGCCAGGTGGTGACAAAGGCTGCGGTGCCGTCGAGGGCGCCTCGTTCGATGCCCCACAGTTCCTCCCGGCCCCAGATCCTGGTGGCCAGCTCGGCGATGACGTCGGCGACAAAGACACAGGTCAGCCGGGCCTCCAGATCGCCCTTTGCGCCGTAATCGATCATCGAACGGGCGGTCTCGACGGCTGCGGCGGCGTGGGCGAGGTCGTAGGCGAGGACCTGGTCCGCATCGACCGAACTCGTCTCCGCCAACTGCTTCGTTGCGGCGCGGACCACCGTGGCGCCCGCCTCGATCGCCGAAGCCGCCTGCTGAAGATCTGGTTCGCTCATGGGAAAGACGATAGGACCGATCGCTGTTGAGAACCGCATCCGACGGCGGCCCGCGTCGACCCCGGTTCAACCGGTTGGACCCGTAGCCTCGACCGGTCGCCGATCGCTTGGCCCGGACCGGAGCGTGGGCGCTACCCTCGCCCGAGGAGGTTCCCCATGACCGTTCACGAGCGCCCATTCGGCAAGTACCTTGAGGACTTCGCGCCGGGCGACATCTATCGCCACTGGCCGGGTAAGACCATCACGGAAGCGGACGATCATCTGTTCTGCATGATCACGATGAACCACCATCCGCTGCACACAAACCAGTGGTTCGCCGAGAACGAGACCGTCCACGGCAAGAACGTGGTTGTCGGCAACCTGGTGTACTCGCTTGTGCTGGGCATGAGCGTCCCGGACGTGTCCGGTGCGGCCATCGCCAACCTGGAGATCGAGACCCTCCGCCACTCCAAGCCCACCTTCCACGGCGACACGATCTACGCCGAGACCCGGGTCCTGTCCAAGCGTGAGTCATCCAAGGGGGACCGGGGCATCGTCGAGGTTGAGACCAAGGGACTCAATCAGCGGGGTGAAGAGGTCTGCTACTTCAAACGCAAGGTGCTGGTGTGGAAGGCCGATGCGGCGCCACAGCGGCAGCGGCCATACGGCGACGAGATCTGGGCCGACGAATAGGCCCCGGCTGAGGAGTACCCTCAACGACGTGGTGAGCTCGTCGCTGCAGTCGGTCGATCTGACAACCTGGTTCGCGGCCAACGGGCGGGACCTCCCGTGGCGCAGGACGAGGGACCCGTGGCCCATCGTCGTCGCGGAGATGATGCTGCAGCAGACCCAGGTCGCCCGGGTCATCGAGCGGTGGTACCGGTTCCTCGACCGATTCCCGACCGTCGCCGTATGTGCCGCAGCGCCGGTCGGTGAGGTGATCGACGAGTGGTCCGGTCTCGGTTACAACCGGCGGGCGGTGTTCCTCCATCGCATGGCAGTGGCCGTCACGGTGGAGCACGGCGGCCGGTTCCCCGAGGACCTGAAGGCACTGCTGGCGTTGCCGGGAATCGGCCCCTACACCGCCAGAGCGGTTCGGGCCTTTGCGTTCGAGCAGCCCGCCGCGGTTCTGGACACGAACGTTGCCCGCATCCTGGCCAGGACCTCGGGCCGGACCCTGGGGAGGCGCGAAGCCCAGGACGCGGCGGACGACAACCTGGGTGACGACCCGTGGACCTGGAATCAGGCGATCCTCGACGTTGGCGCAGGCTGGTGCACCGCCTCCGATCCGTCGTGCGGCACGTGCCCGTTCTGTGACACCTGCGCCTGGGCCCACGCCGGTCGGCCGGAACCGGACCCGGCCAGGGGATCGGCCGGGGTGTCCGGCAAACAGTCCCGGTTCGCAGGCAGTGACCGTCAGGGCAGGGGGAAGCTGGTGGCGGCCCTCCGGTCCGGACCGGTTGCCGCCGCGGAGCTGGCCACGGTCATGGGCTGGCCCACCGATCCGGACCGCGCCGCCAGGGTCGCCGCCACGCTGGTGGCCGACGGCCTGGCCGTCCGGTCGGACGACCGCTACCACCTCCCGACCTGACCCCCGGGGCCCCCAGCCACCCAACCCACCGGAAATTTGGGCTCACCACCCACAATTCTTGTGGTCTGCAGACCCAAATTTCGGTGGGGGTTGGGCGTCAGTCCTCGGTCAGACGCTCCACCAGTGCATCAACCGCCTTCTCGGCGATCGTCCGCATCTCGTCATCGGTCCGGTCCTGGATCGGATGCTCGACGAACACCCGCTGCGGCTGGAACCCGAGGGCGTCCCCCTGGGTTGCCGCCGCATCGACGAAGACGCTGCTGGCCACGAAGACACCGGGAACGCCCCGGAGCTCGATGTCGGTGATGTCGTGCACACTGCACGACGTGCAGCTGCCTCAATCGGCGAGACAACCGGCGGAACTGCGTTGAACGCACTCCGATTTCATTTTCATAGCGGGCCGTAATCTTTTTCAC
>JBCCGJ010000509.1:0-2421 GCA_039029335.1 Actinomycetota bacterium
CTGTTGAACCGCCACTGCCGTTGGTGATGCGATAGACCCTGGCCGCCCGCGGGGCGGCCGGAGGCGTGGTGGTTGGCGGTGTGGTCGGCCGAGGGGTGGTGGTCGGTGGCGGCGATGCCGGGGGTGGCTTCGTCGGCTCCGTGCCGGCCTTGGCGGTTGTTGTGGTTTCCCGCGCCGTCGTGGTCGGAGCGCTGGTCGAGATCGGCTCCGTGGTGGTGGTCGGTTTCGTGGTGGTGGTCGGTTTCGTGGTGGTGGTCGGGTTGGTTGTCGGCGTCGGCCCCGGTCTGGTGGTCGACGTTGTCGGTTTGGTGGTTGGCTCGATCGGTGCGACCGAGATCGGCGGGAGGCTCGTGGCCGGCGAGGTGACCGCTGGCGGTGTGCCGATTGTGCTGGGCGGGGCTGTCAGCCCGCCGTCGATCTCCGGATACCGGTCACGAAGAACTTCGTACCAGTAGTGCCACCAGCGCCAGAACCAGTGGAGGAACTGCTCGACCACCGACGTCCGGACCGCCGCCCCGCTCACAACGCGAGCTTCCCCCGCCTCGTCGACGGGGGCCACCGCAACCGCAACCGGGACCGCGGACCGCGCCTCCGCCGATTGCGCCCGTGCCCGATCGTCGGCGAGTGATGGGCCGACAAGTCCGAGCCCGATCATCAGGAGCACGACCAGGCCGGCGATCACGGCCCGCCGGCGGGGGAGTTGCTGCAGTGAGGCACGCATGGTGGGTAGGAACGAGGTTTGGCGCCCTCAGGACACGGCCATCGCCAAAAAACTCCAGCCGGTGGTGATTCCCCGCTGACGCCCGACCGCCGGACGGCGGTGATCGGCCCTGCGCCGGAATGCCGGTAGCGTCGACCCGGTGGTAGGTCTTCGACTCCCCGGAAACGGTTGTGAACCAATAACGCTGTGGGGCAACCCCGTGTTGCGGAAGACGGCAACCCCCGTCACCACGTTCGACAAGTCCGTCAGACGGCTGGTGGATCAGCTCTTCGAGACGATGTACGCCATCGACAGCGGCGTCGGACTTGCCGCAAACCAGATCGGCCGGACGGATCGGGTCTTTGTGTTCGACTGCCACGACGGTGTTGCGGGTTATGTCATCAACCCCGTGTTGGAACCCGTCGAGGTTGCGCCCCAGTCCGGAGTGGAGGGATGCCTCTCGCTACCCGGCTTCGGCCTGAACACCGTGCGGCTGGCCAAGTGCAACGTCTCCGGTTTCGACGTCAGCGGTGCGGAGATCCACTACGAGGGGGAGGGGCTGCGGGCCCGCTGCTTCCAGCACGAGGTCGATCACCTCGACGGGCGTCTCTACATCGACCATCACCCCGAGGATGTCCGCGCCGACCTCGAATCCCAGATGCGGGCCACCGATTGGTACGGCAACAACAGCATGGACCCGAACTCCACGCTCTACCGGACGTACCAGAGCCTCGACGAGTAGAACGAGCATCACGGCCGGCTTCGCCGGGCGCCTTCCGGTCAGGTTGCCTGCCGGGCTGGATGGGAGTCGGGCGTCGGTCCAGCGATACCATCTGGGCCATGAACGCAAACAGCGCGGCAACCGCATCCCGCGAGACACTCACCGAAGAAGACGTCGTCCGACAGGTTTCGGACTGGGTCGACGAGAACTGGGATCCGGATCTCACCCTGGGGGAGTGGTGGCAGCGGCTGGCGGACTCCGGGTACGCCCACCCCAGCCTGCCGGAGCATGCATACGGCAAGGGCTGGAGCCAGGCCATGGCCATCCGGGCCATGCGGGTCTTCGCCGAGAAGAAGGTGGTCGGTCCCGCACCGGGTCTGGGCTACATGTTGGCTGCGCCGACCATCGCCGACCACGGCACGGCGGAGCAGATCGACCGGTACATCCCGCAAATCCTCAACGGGCGAGAGGCGTGGTGTCAGCTGTTCTCCGAACCGAACGCCGGGTCCGATTTGGCGGGCCTGCAGACAAGGGCGGACCAGGACGGCGAGGAGTGGTCGGTCACCGGCCAGAAGGTGTGGACCTCCCAGGGCCACTACGCCGACCTCGGCATGCTGGTCGCTCGGACCGATCCAACCGTGCCGAAGCATCAGGGCATGTCGTACTTCGCGCTGCCGATGCACCAGGAGGGTGTTGACGTTCGCCCGCTCAAGGAGATGACCGGTCGGACGTTCTTCAGCGAGGTCTTCATGGACCGGGCCACCGTCGGCGAGGAGGCCATGATCGGTGGCCGGGGGGACGGGTGGCGGGTGGCCAACACCACCCTGACCTATGAGCGGTCCAGCATCGGTGCCGGCTCGGCGGGCAACATCCTGGCCGCTCCGGGCACGGTGGCGAACAACTTCGATCGGCGGGTGGGGGACATCGTTGCGGCCGCATCGAAACCGAAGGTCGGCGGGCACGCCCCCGGTGTCGGCATGAAGCTGTGGGATCGCTGGAC
>JBCCGJ010000510.1:0-2410 GCA_039029335.1 Actinomycetota bacterium
AGGACAGGATCTCCTCGGCCTCGGGGCGATCGGCCGGATCGGGGGCCAGCATCGCATCGATGAGCTCCGGCATCGGGGCCGGCGCGGTCTTTGTCAGCGACCGATACGGCGCAAGCCCGACGCCGCCACTGGCCGCCCGCAGCACCGACCCGGCGGTGGCCCGGTGCATCAGCGCACCCAGCGCGTACACGTCCATCTTGGGATCGGCGGCTCGCCCGGGGAGGAACTCCGGGGCGTAGAACCGACGCTCGATGCGCCGCCCCCGCATGTTCGCCGCGTGCCGGGGCAGCTCCGCCCCGATCGGCAGCGCAGACCCGAAGTCGGTGATGACGATGGTGTCCTCCCTGGTGCGGACGCAGCTGGCCCGCAGGTTCAGGTGGACCAGCCCGCGCTGGTGCAGGTAGTTGATCGCCCCGGCCAGCTCGAACCCGGCGTAAAGGATGTCCAGGGCCTCCATGCCCTCCCCCCGCCGCTGCGAGACCTTGGCCAGGGAGTTGCTGTCCAGGTACTCAAACACCGCGTAGGGCATCTCGGCGTCCAGGTCGGCGCCGTAGCTGGCGGCGAGGCCGGGGTGGTCGCAGCGCTGCAGGACCTTGAACTCCCGGAACAGCTGCTCGAACGCCGGATAGGTGACGGGGTTCTCCCGAGGGATCTTCACCCGGACGGGCTCCTCCCGTTCGACGCTCCACGCCACCCAGGTCTCGGTGTGGGTGTTGCGGCTCAGCAGACCGGAGGCCAGATAACCGGGGGCCAGTTCGGTGCCGATGGTGACACCCCACGGTGAATTGATCGGCTGCGGGGTTGGCGGGTCGTTCGGTTTGATCAGGCGAAGGTGGGAGCGGCTGTGGTCACCGGCCGCAACGACCGGCGGCACCTGCAGATCCCAGAGTTCTGCGTGCTCCTTACCGTTCGTGCTGCCCTGGTACGGCACGACCCGGCCGTCCTCGATGACCAGGACGGCGTCGCACCGCCTGGCCAGATTGAGCCGATGCGTGGCCATCAGCGTTGTCCTGCCGTGGCTGGCCACGTCGATCGCCCGGATCATGTGCCGTTCCTCGTCGGTGCCCAGGCCGGTGGTCGGCTCCTCGAACAGAAGGACGCCCGGGTTGCGGATCAACGCCCGGGCCAGGGCGATGCGCCGCCGTTGCCCGTCCGTCAGACGGAGGACCTGGCGACCGTTCTCGGCGATCACGGTGGCCTCGTAACCGTCGATCAGGCCGTCGAGCAGGTCGT
This sequence comes from Actinomycetota bacterium, assembly GCA_039029335.1. GTDB lineage: Bacteria > Actinomycetota > Acidimicrobiia > Acidimicrobiales > SZUA-35 > JAHELU01. The sequence continues at coordinate 1,234 of JBCCGJ010000510.1, forward strand.
CGAATCCGATGAGGTCGCCGACCGCCTGCAACTCGGACTTGGTCACGCCCGGATGGCCGAAGATGATGTTGTCCGCCAGCGAACCCTGGCGCAACCACGGATCGGCAAGCACAAGGGCCATCGTGTTGCGGCTGTCGTCAAGCGGAAGCGAGGCGACGTCCACACCGTCGATCATGATGTTGCCCCGCTCGCCCCGGTACAGGCCGAGGATCAGTGCAAGCAGTGCCGCCTGGTCACGACCCGTGGACCCGACGATGCAGGTCTTCGATCCGGCGGGCAGGTCGAAGCAGGCGTCATCGAGAACCCGCTCACCGTCGTCGGTGAAGGTCAGGTGCTGGATTTCCAACGATCGACCCCGGGGTTCCGGGGAGGTCCGGCGGCGACCGAACGGCACGCGCGGCCGTCCTTCGGAAAACTTCATCTATGTCTTGCCCACTTGGGTTTGGTGATACCGCGTCGAGGGCCCACGCCAGGCCCATAACGCCTGCGAACATAGTGAATCGAGATGGCGGGGTAAAGGACCGTCGGAGCGCCCCGGGCCACCAATACGCTGCGAGTTGTGTCACCGGCTACACATCGGGTGTTCGGGCCTCGAACCGTGTTGCTGCTTGCGGTTTTTGTCATATTCGGGGCGTGTGGGACCACCGAAGCCACCACCGATGGTGGTGATGCCGACACCTCCCGTGGGGTCGGTTCTGCCGTCCTACCTGGGCAAACGGGTGACGAGAACGCCTCGTCGAGCGTCCCGGAAACCACCGTTGACGGCCCGGATGTTTCCGTAACGAACGGGCCCGATGTCGACGATTCAGCGCCGCCCGACACCGACGAAACCACGCTGTCCGGCCCGTCGGTGGCCCCCGGAGCGGCGGTTTTGGCCGAGCGAGGTTTTTCTGATTTTTTTGGCCTGCGCGTCGGATTGATCGCCAATCGGGCGTCCGTGGTCGATGGTCGCAGCCTCATCGACATTCTGGCGGAAGCAGATGGATTCGACCTGGTGGCGGTCTTCGCCCCGGAGCACGGGTTGCGGGCGGACGCCGGTGCGGGTGAGTTGGTGGCCGACGGGGTCGACCCGGTCACCGGCCTGCCGGTGTACAGCCTCTACGGCGAAACCCGATCGCCGACGCAGGAGTCGCTGGCCGGGATGGACGTCCTGGTCCACGACCTGCAGGACGTCGGC
>JBCCGJ010000511.1:0-2351 GCA_039029335.1 Actinomycetota bacterium
GGCATCGGGCTCTACGGTTCCGATCGGCCAGTGGGCCGTACAGAATCTGGGAGACCGACATCCCGAGGAAGTACGTGGTGACGGTCAACGCAACGCTCGTCGAGTCCTCCGGCAGGCCGAATGCCTCCCGAACGGCACCGAACGCCGGCAGGATCATGTCGATCCCCAGCGCGGTGGTCGCCGAGATGGTGGCCAGGAACACCACAAGCTCGTTCTGGCCCATCCGCAGGCCCCGAGAGTTCGTCACCGGCTGAGCCTACGGTAATTCCGGCAATTCGATGCCGGTGGACTAACTTGTCGGCGTGTCAGCGCCCAGCGAGTCCCAGATCGATTCCCCGCAGGGCTGGCTGGTCGTCGGAGCCACCTTCCTGTCGACGTTCACCGTCTTCGGTGTCGCCTACAGCTTTGCCCCGTTCTTCGCCCCGATGGCCGACGAATTCGGTGGCCAACGGAGCGAGGTTGCGCTGTTCTTTGCCATCACCACCTTTCTCTACTTCGGCCTCGGGGTGGTGACCGGTCGTATCTCGGATCGAATCGGGCCCCGTCGGGTGCTCCTGGTCGGCGCGGTGGCAATGGTGATCGGTCTCCTGGCCACCTCCCGGGTCCAGAACCTCTGGACCGGGTATCTCACCTACGGCCTCGGTGTGGGGATCGGCGTGGCCTGCGCCTACGTGCCGATGGTGGCCACGGTCGGCCTGTGGTTCGAGCGGCGGCGGAGTGCCGCAATGGGCGTTGCGGTTGCCGGCATCGGCGTCGGCACCCTGGTCGCGGCACCGACCGCCGAAGCGCTGATCGACCGATACGGGTGGCGTGACACCTACGTGGTGCTTGCGGTGGCAACCGGGGTGTTGCTCGCGATCGCGGCCATCGGGGCCAAGCGACCCGACGGGGTCGGAGGCCCGGCGGACGTACGGCCTCTTCGGGAGGTGATCACCGGCTCCCGGAGCTTCGCCATCATGTACTTCTCGGCCCTTGTGCTGGTCCTTGCCCTGTTTGTCCCGTTTGTGTTCATCGGTGACTACATGGAGGTGGAGAACGTCGACGGCTCCGTCGGGCTTGTGCTGGCGGTCATCGGGTCGTCCTCGGTGATCGGTCGGCTCGGCCTCGGTGCGCTGGCCGCTCGGTGGGTGCCGATTCGGCTGTACCAGGGGTCGTTTCTGATCGTCGGTCTGTCCTTTTTGATCTGGTTGGCCGCGGGGGCCGCCTACCCGATGCTGATCCTGTTCGCCGTTGTCTTCGGCGTGGCCTACGGCGGATTCATCGCCCTGGCCCCGGCGGTTGCCGCCGACCTGTTCGGGCCGGTCGGCCTCGGAGGTGTGCTCGGGGCGATCTACACTGCGGCAGGCGTCGGTGGGCTGATCGGTCCGCCGTTGGCCGGCGAGCTGATCGATGCGATCGGGTACTCAGCATCTCTACTGGTGTGCTGCGGGTTTGGCGTGGCTGCGTTCGCCGTCCTGCTGCCGTTGCGGGTCAGCGCGGCCGCACACTGACCTCGGTCGCCTTAAGCGCGGCCCAGATCTCAGCCCCGGGGGTCAGCTGCAGTGCGGCCGTTGCCGACGGCGTGATGTCGGCCACCATCGGCAGCGGTGCACCAAGCTGGATGCGGGTGGTCTCGCCGAGCGGCTCGATCCAGTCGACGGTGGTCCGCCAGACGTTGCGGTGGCTTCCCTGTGGTCGGTCCGGGTGGAGCGAAATGGCCCGGGGATGGACGACGGCGTGGACGTCGCCCTCGGTCGAGTCCGAGGTCATCAGCCTCAGACCGGAACCGTCGACGGTGATCTCACCGCCGGAGCTGCGGCCCCGCAGGAGGTTCGTCCCGGCTATGGCCGCCACGTAGTCGGTGGCCGGGCGGCGGCGGATCTCTTCAACCGTCCCCCGCTGGGTCGTCACGCCGTTCTCCAGGATGTGGACCTCATCGGCCAGGATGAAGGCGTCCGCCGGGTCATGGGTGATCAACAGTCGCGGCCCCGGATAGCGATCGAGGTGGACCGCCAACGATCGGCGCAGGTCGGTCCTGGTCTCCACATCAAGCGCGGCCAGCGGTTCGTCCAGCATCAGAAGCTGCGGCTCGGTGGCCAGCGCCCGGGCAACGGCCACCCGCTGGGCCTGCCCACCGGACAGTGTTGCCGGACGCCGATCGGCAAGGTCGGTCAGGTCCAGCCGCTCAAGCCACCGTGCCGCCGCAACTCGGGCGGCCCGCCGACGGCCGATGCGGAAGCCGGTCCCGGCGGTGTCGGGGCCGTCGCCGCCCCGGTCCGGTCGTCCGGTGGAGCCCGTCAGACCGAACGCAACGTTGTCCAGGACCTTGAGGTGGTCGAACAGCAGGTAGTCCTGGAACACCACCCCGACCC
>JBCCGJ010000512.1:0-2325 GCA_039029335.1 Actinomycetota bacterium
CGTTCCAGCACTGCGGGAACTTGATGTTGATCTCCAGGACCACATGCGGGTTGGAGTCGACGCCGTACAGGTTCTTGAACTTGTTGCCGTCACAGGCCGGCATGGTCTGACCGCCCTGATCGCTGGGGCTGGAGAAGTTGTCCGAACAGACAAACGTGTACTTGCCGGTACCGCCGCCTTCGTTTGCCGGGGCGGTGTTGTAGTTCTTGCTGGTGATCATGGCCGCGCCGGCCGGATACGGGATGGAGTTGCCCCGGGCCTGCCCCTCACCCTTGTAGTAGACAACGACCCGCTCGGGGATCCGGACGTTGCCGTTGCCGTCGAACAGTGCGGGCACCCAGTAACCGGTGCGGTTGAGTTCCTGCCCATTGCACGTACTGGACCCGGAGTTGATCAGGGTGTCATAGGTGCTGAAGGCGTTGACGTGGGTGTTCCCGAAGAACATGTGGAGGTGCGACGCACCCGGCTTGCCGGGGTAGACCAGCGGATCGTCGTAGGCGAAGTGGGAGAACTCGCACGCCGCACGGAACTGGCCGCCGTTCGGGACGGGGAACGCCTGCTCCGGGTTCTGGCCCGGGTTGTTGAGATACTCCGAGCGGGGCCCGTAGTGGTTGGACAGCACCAGCTGATCCGACGGGGTGTTGAGGTATGGGCTGCTGTCATGGTTGGTGTTGCGGACCGATGCCCCCTGCAGCATCGCCAGGTTCGACTGATAGTTCAGCGACGCCGCAGCGGTGGGCGGCTGGGTGGTTGGCGCAGCGGGGGCCGATGTCGACGGCGCGGCTGCGGGATCGGTTCCCGGATTCGGAGCAGGAGCTGCAGTGGAGGGAGAAGACGTTTCCACCGCAGCCCCCGCTCCGGGACCGGTGGTCGTTGTTCCGTCGGCGGCGGTCTCGGTGCTGTTCTCGGTGTTGTCCTCGGTGCCACCTGCCGCGTTGCCTGCTCCGTCGGCTGCGGTGCCGGCTTCGGTCTGAAGCTGCGTGGCGGCCTGTGGCATACCGTCGGCGCCGACGGTCAGCGCCTCCTCGTCGGCGGCAAGACCGAACACCGGTTCCGGACCGGCGATCTCGAAGTCCTCGGGGGCCAGGTTCTCGGCGGCGGTCCCGGCGTCATCGGGAAGGGTGGAGGTGTTGGTCAAGGTGGTCGGACTGATGGCCATCACGATCACCCAGATCAACACCCCGGACACCACCGCCATGCCGATCTTGTAGCCGATGGCCAGCGGTGACTGACCAACGTCGAACGCATCCTCCAACTCCGTCGAAGGCGCTGCGATCAGCTCGAGTTCTCCGGTCTGGAGCGGAGCGTGCCGCCGCTGCTCCATCCGCCGTCTCTCCATTTGTCCCGTCATTGAAATGACATACTACTGAAACTCTTCGGACTTCCTCCACCCGTTGTCCAACAACCACAAAAGACGTGAACCGCCAACGGGCCCCACGGGGACCGGGATCGCCACGTCGATCCGGGGATCAACCGCACCAATGACAAGATTCCCGATGCCGAAAAAGTAGGGGAGGCGTTGCGGGTGGCCGAGATCTGGCTGACCGTCAGGACGCCAAATCGCCGCCCACTACAGGTACTTTTGGACAGCCCGCTCACCGTTGGCCGGGACTGCGACGGCCTGATCCTGGTCGACCAGCGGGTCTCTCGGCGCCACACACCTCGTTCGAACCGATCGACGAGTCGATCCGGGTGAGCGACCTCGGCAGCTCGAACGGCACAACGGTCAACGGGGCGACGATCACCGAGCCGACCATCGCCACCCCCGGCGATCACGTCACGATCGGTAACACTTCGGTCACATTTCAACTATCCGACCACGGGGTCTCCTGGAACCCGTCGCCGGTCACCGAGCTGGCAACGCCGCCCGACCCGGCCTCAAGACCTCGATCGAATTGGTCGCCGAGTCGATGGAGTACGACAACGAGGGCCATGCGCTGGCCACTGAGGTGGTTGGTGTCGCCGACGAACCGGGGACGCTGACCGTCGTGTTCAGCGATATCGAGACCTGGCCCCCTCGGCCCCGGCCTGCTGCCGGAGGAGACCGACGACCCTGACAACGCGGACGAGTCAGGCACTCCGGACGGTCGCCACCTTCGAGTCCGTATCGGGGCCCACACCGGTGCAGTCGACGATGGCGCCACATCCGGGAGACGTGTGGGACCTGACGTTCACCGCGGATGGCCTGTCGCTCGTAGCGGCGAGCCGACGGCCTGGGTCAGGTCCAGCTGTGGGTTTGGGCCACCGGGATCCGGCTCGGACCGGCGTTTGGTGATGACACGGAGCGGCAGGAACCGGACGTGGTCACCGGTCCGGACGGGACGA
>JBCCGJ010000513.1:0-2219 GCA_039029335.1 Actinomycetota bacterium
CGACGGACCCCGGTTCGACGACCAGCGCGTTCTCGCCGTCGGCCAGGAAGTCGCCGTGCGCACCGACCTCGGTTGCGATGCAGGCCATCCCCTGGCCCATCGCCTCCAGGAGCGACATCGACATCGCCTCGTTGCGGGACGGGAGGGCGAAGATCGTCGACCGGCCCGCCAGCCTGGTTGCCTCGTCCCGGTCAATCCAGTCCAGGACGGTGATCCGATCCGTCAGGCCGGCGGACGCCACCGCGGCGCGAACCTCGGCGACTTGGTCGTTGCCGGCCAGCGTGGCCGACCAGTCAAGGTCGGCAAGGTTGGCCAGCGCATCGATCAGGTCGAAGGTCCCCTTCTCGGTGTGGAGTCTGCCGAGATACAGCACCGCTGCAGGCGTCGGAGCACCCCCGGACTCATCGCCTACCGGGATGGCGTTTGCGCTCGGCGGTTGGGCGGGCACAGCGTTCGGCATGACGATTGCCCGCTCGGCGGGAATCCCGAAGTCCTGAGTGGCAACAGGGAGAAACACCTCGCCCAGCACGGCGACGCGCCGTGCCCGGCCGGTCATGGCCCGCACGGCGACCCGTGGCCGCTTCCCGAGGTTGGCCCACCAGCCCCGGTAGCCACCGCTGTGGATCTGGACCACGTAGGGAACCCGGAGCACAACAAGCAGCAGACCGATGATCGTCTTGCGGATCGTGCTCCCCCGGAACGACATGTTGAGGTGGGCGCCGTCGAGGCGGCCGGTGAGCCGGTGCAGGATGACGGTCAGTAACATCCGACCGAACACCAGCGGAGCCCGCTTCGGGTCGAGGCCTTTCGTCTCGTAGATGTGGATCCGGTAGTCGGCGGAGTCACCGGCGCCGAAGAGGTGGTGGGCCGCTTCGTCAACCCCTCCTTCGAGGCCGGGGACAAACACACCAACGGTCTTCTGCTCGCTCACGTCCCTCGGTCTCCTCGCCCGCTGCAGGCTGCACGGTCCGCCCGGGCCGGTCCCAAGGTACCGGGTGGGTCAGGCGTATCGGCGTCGGGACTCGGCGACGGGCGCCGGTGGTCGTGAACCGGCGTCCGTGAAACGGCGTCAGTGAAACGGGGTCCGTGAACCGGCCTCAGGGGTTCGCCGCCAGTTGGTCGACGGGGGCGAAGTCGTCCCGCAGCGGCTCCGCACCTCCGGCGAACGCCACAACATCGTCGGCCCCGATGATCGCCACACCGTGCTCGGTGTCAACGGCCAGATCGGGGATCGGTGCGTCCGAGGCCAGCAGGATCTGGTTGACCGGTCTGGCCACCGGCCAGTCGGAGGGCACAACAACGGCCCGATGGTCGAAGTGGGCGCCCAACGTGGCCAGCTCCGCCTCGACGAAGCGGTTCTGATCGCCGTCGACGGCGTTCATCAGATACAACCCGCCGGGGCGAAGCACCCGATCCAGCTCGGCGACAAACTCGGTTGTTGTCAGATGCCACGGGACGGCCAGCCCGCTGAACGCGTCGCCGATGATCAGATCGAAGGAGTCATCCGCCAGGTCGGCCAGCGCCAACCGGGCGTCCCCCGTGACCACCGAGAGGTTCGGTCCCGGCACCAACCCGAGCTCGTCACGGGCAACATCGAACAGCAGCCCGTCGATCTCCAGCACCACGTGGGACGACCCCGGCCGGGTGGCGTCCAGGTACTGCGGCATGGAGTACGCTCCGCCACCGATGTGGAGCGTGTCGAGGGGCCCCGGGGCCATGGCGTCGATCACGTCACCGAAGATGTTGGTGTAGCGGAACCCGAGGTGGGTCGGATCGTCCAGGTCGACCGCACCGTGCCGGAGGTTGTCCAGGATGAGGTAACGGACGCTGCTGTCCTCCTCATCGGCCACCACCCGGCCGCAGAAGTACGCAGACTCGAACTCGCACGGGCCGCCGGAGACCAAAGCCAGTCCCAGGACCACCGCGGCGGCCACGCCGGTACCCGGCGACGGCCGCGTCCCGGCTCGGCGGACCATGTGGCCGATGCCCAGGCCGACAAGCCCCAGGCCGAGCGCGATGATGATCGGCCTGGTCGGTGCGGCGGAGACCAACACAAACCCGGTGACGAATGTGCCGAACAGGGCGCCGACGGTGCCGGCGGCGGACAGCCCGCCGACCACCTCGCCGGTTTCGTCGAGGCTCCGCAGCCGAAGCTTCGCCACCATGGGTCCGACCGCACTGAGGACCATGGCCGGGGCGAAGAACCCGAAGAGGGCCAG
>JBCCGJ010000514.1:0-2171 GCA_039029335.1 Actinomycetota bacterium
AGCAAGCCTCGGGTCGGCCTCAACGGCCAACACCCGTGCGCCTGCCTCGGCCATCGGAACGGTCAGCGCGCCGGTCCCGGCACCGATGTCCACCACCAATTGCTCTGCGGTCAGGTCGAGGGACGCGACAAACCGATCGATGAGCCGTCGATCGACGAGGAAGTTCTGGCCGAGGCTACGTTGTCGACGGTCGCGCTCGGTGCCGCGGCGCACTGCCACGGACCTGCATGCTGGCGAACATGCCTCGACCGTAGCGCCCTGGTTCGGCGGGTGCCGTCGAATTTCGATCCACGAGCACTCGGCCGCGCCGGCGACAGGCCAACGCAGGCCGGACAGACGGCACGTCTCGATAAAAACGAAACCGGGACCCGAAGGTCCCGGTTCATCGGATGCTGTAGCCCCGAGGGGGGAGGAGGGCTACAGGCCGAGATCTTCCATAAGAGCCGCCTTCGACTTGGCGCCGACGATGGTCTTGGTGACCTCGCCGTTCTCGAACAGCAGCATGGTGGGGATGCTCTGGACCCGGTACTTCATGGAGCTCTCCGGGTTCTCATCCACATTCAGCTTGGTGATCTTCACCTTGCCGGCCTGCTCGTCCGCAATCTCGTCCAGGATGGGGGCGACCATCTTGCACGGCCCGCACCACTCCGCCCAGAAGTCGACCAGGACAGGCTCGGCCGAGCCGCCGATTACCTCATCAAAGGTCGCATCGGTGATTTGCGTTACGTTTTCTGACATTCCTACGACCTCCGTCGTTCCTAACCGCCAGTCCGGCGGGCCCGTGCCCTCGCGGTGCAGACTGACACACTACATAACACACGAGGGGTTCTCAGCTATTCCCCGTCGGCCTCGGCCTCCAACCAACGCTCGGCGTCGATCGCCGCGGCGCAGCCAGATCCGGCGGCGGTGATGGCCTGGCGGTAGACGTCGTCCTGGACGTCACCGCAGCCGAAGACACCCTCGACGCTGGTGTAGGTGCTGGGCGCTTTGGTGACCAGGTAGCCGTTGTCCTTCATGTCCAGCTGGCCGGCGAAGATGTCCGTGTTCGGCCGGTGGCCGATGGCGACAAACAGACCGGAGACGTTCATGTCCGTCCGCTCATTTGTCTTGTTGTTCTCGACAACGATGCCTTCCAGCTTGTCCGTGCCCTTGATCTCCCGAACCTCGGTGTCCCAGAGGAACTCGATCTTGGGGTTGGCGAACGCCCGGTCCTGCATGATCTTGGAGGCCCGCAGCTCTTTCCGGCGATGAATGATGGTGACCTTCGAGGCGAACTTCGTCAGGAAGGATGCTTCCTCAAGCGCCGAGTCTCCGCCACCGACAACGGCGATCTCCTGGTCTCGGAAGAAGAACCCGTCACAGGTGGCGCAGGTGGAAACGCCGTGACCGATCAGCTCGGTCTCGTTCGGCAGCTCAAGCATCAGGGACTTGGCGCCGGTGGAGACGATGATCGACTTGGCCAGGTGGGTGGGCTCCGGGGCGTCCGGGTCACCGACCCAGATCTTGAACGGGCGCTCGGACAGGTCCACCCGGGACGCTTTGACCGTCTCCAGCTTGGCGCCGAACCGCTCCGCCTGGGCTCGGAAGTTCATCATCAGCTCCGGGCCCATGATCCCTTCGGGAAAGCCGGGGAAGTTCTCCACGTCGGTGGTCAACATCAGCTGACCACCGGGCTGGTCGCCCGTGGAGGATGGTTCGCCCTCGAGGACCAGCGGTTCCAGGCTGGCCCGGGCGGCGTAGATCGCTGCGGTCAGTCCGGCAGGACCACTGCCGATGATGACCACCTCATGCACGTCGGACACGTTTACTCCTCACGTTCAACGAGATGGGGGCGTTCGGCGCCCCACCGTTCCGGCCGAACAGATTTGGCCGACCCTGATTAAACCGACAAATCAGGCCGCGGATTCCGCAGGCCTCGGCTCCTTCTTCCGCCACAGCACTGCGCCGATCAGGATGAAGATGCCCCCCAATATGTAGTACGCCAGCCACGTCTCCCCGGACTCCACAAATGGGAGCAGCGACGTCAGCGACACCAGCAGCCGAACGAACAGCACCAGCAGCAACACCGCAAGCACCATGGCGATCAGCGCCATGGCCAACACGTACACCAACATCCGGGAGGCCACCAGGGCCGGGCCCGTCGTCTTGTCCCGCACGGTGCCGACGTATTG
>JBCCGJ010000515.1:0-2031 GCA_039029335.1 Actinomycetota bacterium
CGCCGAGGCCGGCTACCAGGCCACCCTGGCCTCAACCGCCCGGGGCCTGAGCAGCTCCCTGCTCGACTTCCTGCGCTAACAGCCACGGAGCAGGACAGCCCCCAACAGGACGGGGCGTGTGGAGATCCATGACAGGGCCGGTCCGAAAAGGACCGGCCCCTTTGCTGTTGTGGACATACAAACGACTAGGTCTTTTGATACCTGAAATGGGTAAAGAGACCCCAAATGGGTTGTTCCTCTTGTTATCGACAGGTCGCCGCCGAAGGAGGTGGGTCGACGAAATTGTGTCGATCGCAGATCAACGGATTGAGCTGCGCCACTGCTCTCTCTAGGAAGGAATAACGGGAGCTCATGCGAGTAACAAACAATGTCATGGCGTTCAACGCCAGCCGAAATCTCGGGATGTCGAACACGAATCTCGGCAAGAGTCTTGAGAAGCTGTCTTCTGGCTATCGGATCAACCGTGCAGGCGACGACGCCGCCGGTCTGGTCATCTCCCAGAAGCTCCGGGCCGAGGTCTCCGGCCTCCGTCAGGCAACCAGGAACTCCCAGGACGGCATCAGCTTCGCCCAAACCGCAGAAGGCGCGCTCGGCGAGGTTCACAACATGCTGAACCGGATGCGGGACCTGTCGGTCCAGGCGGCAAACGACACCAACGACGCCGCGGCCCGTACCGCCATCGCTTCTGAGATCAGCGCCCTGGCCGACGAGATCGGCCGTATCGGCACCGACACCACCTTCTCGGGTGCTCCCGTCTTCACCGGCACCGCCCTGAACTTCCAGGTCGGGTCGGAAGGCAGCGGTGGCAACCAGATCCAGGTGACCGTCGACGCCCTCGACAACACCAACCTTGGCACCGCCGACCTCACCGCGCTGGACGTCACCAACTCGACCAACGCTCGGGCCGCCATCGAAAGCATCGACCTGGCCATCGCCGCCGTCTCAACCTCCCGAGGTGCCCTCGGTGCGGTGCAGAACCGGTTCGAGTCGGCCATCCGAAACCTTCAGGTCACCTCGGAGAACCTGTCGGCTTCGGAGTCACGGATCCGTGACACCGACATGGCAACCGAAATGGTCGAGTTCACCAAGAGCCAGATCCTCCAGCAGGCCGGTACGGCCATGCTCGGTCAGGCCAACCAGATCCCACAGTCGGTCCTCCAGCTCCTCGGATAACCGGGAGCGATGAGTGATCGCCGGTAGCCGAATCTTCCCGTTCGGCCGCCGGGTCACCCGGGAACAGCAGTAGAAGAAACACGCATTCACGCAATCCAGTCACAACAGCAATACCAACGTGCTCAGAAGCGGGTCGGGACGATCACCCAGGTGGTCGGACCGGCCCGCTTCGTTTGTCACGGCGCTCGTTGCGCGCTCGCTGCGGTGTTACTCCTTACCCGGCAGCGGGAGGGCGGACGGGTCGACGTCCGCCGACGCCAGGGCTTCGCGGTTTGCCGCTTCGATGGCCACCGCCACCTCTTGGCGGTGCACGGTCACCGAGCGGGGCGCTTCGATGCCGAGGCGGACCTGGTCACCGCGAACGGACACGATGGTCACAACGACGTTCCCCCCGATGACGATGGATTGAGCCTCCCGGCGCGACAGGACAAGCATCAGGGCACCAGGGGAACACGGGTTGAGTATTCGGGATTGTCCAGAACGAGCTGCAGCGCCTGCCTGCTCTCGGTGTTGACCACGATCGGGCCGAGCAGGTTTGCGGTGATGGTCTCCGGCAGCTCACCGGACCGGTGGACGGTCAGCAGGGTCAGGACCTCCACCTGGGAGACGTCGTCGACGTCCAGTTCGGCCTGTTCCTCGTCGCCGAGGATGAGGTCGTACGTGGGGAAGAAGATGAACGGCGAGGTGGCCAGAAAGGCGACGTCCGGCTCATCGGCACTCTGCAGCCATATGTATGGTGTTTCTTCTACCTCGATCACCACATAGGTTGAAGAATCAGGAAAGCCGAGCAGGCTTTGAGAGAATTTCAGCGCTCGTGAGGCCTCTATTTCAAACGAGCCGAAGCGTGAGGACTGGACC
>JBCCGJ010000516.1:0-1940 GCA_039029335.1 Actinomycetota bacterium
CATCCGGTGGATGGTGCCGGCGCCGGCGCTGAGCACCTGCAGGACGCCGCGGTGCACCTGGACGTCAAAGGCCAGAATGTGGCTGCAGAGGTAGGCGACGACCCCGTGGTTCACCAACACGTCCCAGAATCGGCGACCCGTCTCGGCCGCCACTTCTCGCTGTCGGTCTCCGGCCAGACCGTTCACCGGGTGGATCGGGTGATGACCGACGACCAGCTTGGTCGTTGCGTCGTGGTGCTCGGTCAGGACCGAGTCGAGCCAGGCGGTCTCCACCATGCCCTCGCCACCCAGATCGGTTGCGCAGGTGTTGACAAAGACCACCAGCAGGTCGTCACGCCTGACGTGGTAGGCCAGTCCCTGCTGGGTCGGTGGGCCGTTGCGGGGGAGGTGGTCGAGTACCTCGGCAAAGACCCGCTCGCTCATGACGTTGTAGGTCGTGTGGTTGGAGGTGGTGTGGTACAGCGGGATCGCGGTCCGGTCGAGCCAGCTCATCTCCACGTCGAGCCAGTGCCGCCACTGGGCACGCAGGTCGGCCTCGTCCCCGGTCAATCCGACGATCTCGTCACCGGCGAAGATCAGAAAGTCGGGTTGCGGGTCCAGTCGTTGGATGGCGTCGTTTGTTGCAGCAAGCGTTGCCTCGTGCGGGCCGCCCGGGACTCCGGAGCATGCATCGCCGTAGAACACAAGGGCATGCCCGGCCCCGACCGGCCGAAGTCCGTCAATCCGCTCCCGTGGTTTCATCGTGCAATACAGTAAACGGGCTATGGGTAGAGGTGACGGTTGGATTTTCCGGCAGGTGCAGCGGAGCTTGCGTCGTGATCCCCGGTTTTCCAGGCGGCCGAGACCGGGGTGGTACTACGACCCGAAGGAGGAGGCCCGCTACCGGTTCTGGTCCGGCGAACGCTGGACGGACTTCATCGCCGATCAGCCGCCGCCGCAGCCCTGACAGGGCCGACCCGCCGCAGGGTCGGTCCGGCGTCGGCCGGTCGAGAGCGCAACGAAGTGGCCCGCCCCGCGATCGATGTGCCACTGTGCGGCGATGGAATTGAACGACAGAGTTGCGGTGATCACCGGAGGCAGTGGCGGCATCGGCCGGGCCATGGCCAAGGCGTTTCTGGCGGAGGGGGCCAGAACGGTTGTCCTGGCCGACCTCGACCCCGGCGCAGTCGGCGCTGCGGCGGAGGAGATCGGCTGTGAGGGCACGGCCTGCGATGTCACCGATGAAGGCCAGGTCGCCGCACTGGTCGAGTCGATACTCGATACCCACGGCCCGATCGATCTGTTCTGCAGCAACGCCGGTGCCGGTGGCCCGGGGGTCTTGACCGATGCGGCGAACGAGGTCTGGCAGCAGCAGTGGGAGCTCCACGTCATGTCCCATCTGTACGCCGCCCGCGCGGTCATTCCCGCCATGGTCGCCAACGGCGGCGGCTACCTGTTGAACACCGCGTCGGCGGCCGGTCTGCTGGCGGCCATCGGCTCCGGACCGTACACGGTCAGCAAGGCGGCCGCGGTCAAACTGGCCGAGTTCCTCTCGATCACCCACGGTGACGTGGGCATCCGGGTCTCGGTCCTGTGCCCCCAGGGGGTGAACACCGCCATGGCACCGGCAAGCCTCGGTGACGGGCAAACCGACGGCATCATCGAGCCGGATGCCCTCGCCGAGGTGGTTGTCGACGCCATCCGGGAGGAGCGGTTCCACGTGCTTCCCCACCCGGAGGTCGGCGAGTACATTAAGCGAAAAGCCGATGATCCCGATCGCTGGCTCCGAGGTATGCGGCGGCTCCGATCACGATCGTTGGACCTCTAGGTCGACCAGACCGGTTGACCACCACCAGCGGGAGCTTCAGATGGTCATGGCCGGTCCGATCGGACAACTCACCAATCGGTTCACCAACCTATGGCAGACCTGCCGCCGTCATCCGGTCATCTGCGGCGGGATC
>JBCCGJ010000517.1:0-1895 GCA_039029335.1 Actinomycetota bacterium
GGGACAGTTATTGAAGAGAATTTCTTTTTGTTCCCTGTTTGCATTGCCTGTGAACACAGCATGACTGAGATCTGTTAGTTTCCAGAGTGTTTGCATGTAATTTGTTTCCCTGCTCTGCTGACGACGGTCACGGTCCGGTGGATGTCGTTGATCTTGGTGATGTGGTCGGCGACCTGTTGGCTGATGGTGGCCAGGTCCGATGCGGTCGTCACCTGATCGACCGTGAAGCCGGCGGCGGTCAGCGTTCCTGTTGCGGACACCGGACCGACGGCCATGACCTCGGTGACGCCCAGTGAGTTGAGCAGCGCAATGTCCTCGGCCGAGGCGCCGTTCGGTCCGATACCGAGCAGCGGTATCCCCAGGGTCCCCGCCAGCGGGGCGGCGATGTACTGCATCCAGCGGTCGCTGTCGTCGGCAACGACGGCCTTGGTGGCGGAGGTGTGGCCGAGCTGCACCGCGGCGTGGTGGTAGCCGGTTGCGCCCGCCCACTCGAGAGGGGTCAGCGCCACGTTGAGCACGCGGGGGTCGGTGCCACAGCTTTCGACGATGCAGCGAACGTTTGTGCCGCTGGGGCAGTAGCCGTGAACGTTTGGATAGTCGACCGTGCAGCAGTCGCAGATCTTCTTGAGGCCGTCGTTGCGGCAGCAGCCGTCGCTCGCGTACCAGCACCAGCCCCACACGTCACCGGGGCCGACACAGTCAAACGTGTCGCACTTCGGGGTGACACCGCTCTGGCCGCAGACCCGGGCCTCGGCGTCCCGCATCAGCAATCCGGCGAGTGTCGGCCCGGCGGCAACGAACACCGCCAGCTGGCCGATTCGGTTCAGGAAGGATCGTCTGGTGGTCCGCCCGGCGGTCCATCGCCCGAGCCGTTCGACCGCGGCGTCGACCTGTCCGGTCCCACCGCGGTCCGTTCGCCGTCCGTTGGTCATCGGATTCCCCCTCACGCCTGTGCGGCTTCGATCGGCGCGCCGGCGAGGACCTCGGCCAGCATTTCCTCGGCCTGGTCAAGGGTGTTGGCCACCCCGCGGCTCCGGACGATGCCGGCGTGGTCCACGGCGATCAGGTACGGGGTCGACCGGACCCGGAAGTCACCAAACGTCGATGCGTCGGTCTCATGGTCGATGATCCGAAGTTCGACCTCGTCATAGCTGCGGCTCAGGCGGTGAAGCGCAGGTTTCAGCTTCTTGCAGATCTCGCAGGTCGGCGAGGTGAAGGCCAGAAGCGTGTACGGCGACGCCGCATAGTCGACGGACGGAACCGCAGGGGCGGCCGTGTCAAGATCCGGCCCTTCGCCGGCGAAGTGGATACCCATCGGAGCGATCCTGGTGTGGAGTACACCGACCTGCCGCAGGAGGGCGATGACCGCAAAACCGAGGACCAGCACGGTGGCCCACAGCATCACGTAGGAGACGATCCAGATTCCGGTCATTGTTGTAATCCCTCTCGGTTCATGTGGTTTGTGGTGGCGGGGACAAGTCGTTCGATCTGTTCGTTCAGGTCGATCTCAAGGTCGAGGACCAGCTCCGGTCCCGCCTCGTCGGCGGCGGCCTCGCCGGCCAACTCGATCCGCCAGATCGCACCGATGTCGGCCCGGAGTTTTGCGAGCTGGGTCGCAACGCCAAGCAGAAGCAGCCCGGATCCGCAGACCAGCACAACCGCCAGGTCGGGCCGGGTCAGGGTCTCGACAAACGATGCGGCGATCCCCAGGGCGATCAGCACCGCGTTCCTGGCGATGGTCCAGCCTGAGATCAGTTCGTCACTCAGCGCCCCGAGGCATCCGCACGTGATCGTCCGGCCGCTACGCAGGGCCGTGAGCAGGATCCCGGTAAAGCCGGTGAGCAGGAGAACGGAGATCGGCCCGCCGAGGCGGGGGACGACCAGCAGTAGGCCGA
>JBCCGJ010000518.1:0-1876 GCA_039029335.1 Actinomycetota bacterium
AATACAGCTGTTGAGCACCGACTGCTACGTTGGCCCCGATGCGCCTCATAGGAGCCGGCCTGCCCCGGACCGGCACGTTGTCACTGAAGCATGCCACCGAGCTGCTGACCGGCGAGCGTTGCTACCACATGAACGATCTGCTCAGGACGGCCGGTCACGCCGAGAAGTGGTGTCGCATTCTGACGGGCGAGACCGCACTGCTCGACGAGGTGTTCGACGGGTACCGCTGCGCCGTCGATTGGCCGGTCTCGTCGATCTGGCGGGAAGCCGCCGAACACTATCCGGACGCCATCGTGTTGCTCTCGCACCGGGACAGTGCCGAGACCTGGTGGCGGAGCGCGGATCGCACCGTTTGGGAACTGATGCGCCGCGAACCCGTTGCCGGCTTCGAGGCGGCGTACCGCATGCATGAACACCTGCAAGACCGATTCGCCACGCCGTGGGACGACGCCGCATCGGCGATGGCGGCCTACGAAGCGCACCTGGACGCGGTGCGGGCCACCATCGATCCGAACCGGCTGGTCGAGTACCAACCCGGCGACGGTTGGGGTCCACTGTGCCGGGCACTGGGCGTCGACGAGCCGGACGAGCCGTTTCCTCACGCCAACTCGACCGCCTCATTCCTCGACCGGAACACCTAGCCGCCGCAGCCCCGACGGGCCGGTCCGCCATCGACGGGGTGACGAACCCGGGTCGGTGAACCCGAACCGGTCAGTTCAGATCAAGGAGGTGGCTGGTCATCGATATCGAGCCCGCCGCGTAGCCGTCGCTGGCCGGAGTTGTGCCGGCCCCATCCATCGCCGCGAGGCCGGCCACGTAGAACAGCGGTAGGAGATGGTCAGGGGTGGGTGCGGCCAGGGCGTGATGGTCGTGCCCCAGCAACTCGGTGATGTCGCCAGGCCGCTCGACCATGAGCTGGGTGGCCGCCTCGTTGTAGTCGGTGGCCCAGGAGAACGCCCGATCGGGATGCTGCCAGTCGATCCGCCGAAGGTTGTGGACCACGTTGCCGCTGCCGACGATCAGGACGCCGCGATCACGCAGCGGAGCCAGGGCCGCGCCGAGGTTCAGGTGATAGTCGATGTCCTTCGAGGCATCCAGCGAGAGTTGGACGACCGGGATGTCGGCGTCGGGGAACATGTGGGTCAGGACGGACCAGGTGCCGTGGTCCAGACCCCAGGAGTCGGCGTCCAGGCCGACCCACGTCGGCTTGACCACCTCCGCGATCTCCTCTGCCAGCTCCGGGGCTCCCGGGGCCGGGTAGTCGACCGCAAAGAGCTCCTGGGGGAACCCGTAGAAGTCGTGGATGGTCGCCGGGCGGGACATTGCGGTCACCGCCGTGGCGTTGATGTACCAGTGGGCGGAGACGGCGAGGATGGCCCGGGGGCGGGGAACCCGGCGGCCGAAGTCGGCCCAGGCCTCGCTGTAGCGGTTCGACTCGAGGGCGTTCATCGGGCTGCCGTGGCCGACAAACATCGCCGGCATCCGCTCGATTGCCTTCCCGGTATCGGCGGTCTCGGTTGTCTCGGTTGCCGTGCTCATGACTGGCTCCATCGCGGTTGTCGGTGCTGATTGATGATGTAGTTGATGTGTCAACATCATATCGGACAGATAGTAGATACATCAACTACATTCGAGGAACCCCGGCTAGGGTGGCGATGTGGATCAGGTTCAGTGGCTTACCGAGCGTGAAGAGCGGGCATGGCGAGGCCTCCAACTCATGCAGATGCGCCTCGAGCGGGAGCTCAGATTCGATCCCTCATCACCGGAATCACTCCCATCGTCACCATCGTCCTTCGAGTCGGAGGTTTTAAGTTCCGAGAGCTGGGCGGCAATGGCCTTCACGGACTTATCAGACAGGCTCATGCCGCCACCTGAG
>JBCCGJ010000519.1:0-1842 GCA_039029335.1 Actinomycetota bacterium
CTCGACGACGAGCGCTACAGCGGTGACCGTGAACTGATGGAGCCGCTGGGCGCAGTACAGATGGGCCTGATCTACGTGAACCCGGAGGGCCCGAACGCCAACCCCGACCCGGTCGCCTCCGGTCGTGACGTGCGGGAGACCTTCCGCCGTATGGCCATGAACGACGAGGAGACCGTTGCCCTGGTCGCCGGCGGTCACGCCTTCGGCAAGATGCACGGTGCGGGC
The DNA here is from genome assembly GCA_039029335.1 of Actinomycetota bacterium. Lineage (GTDB taxonomy): Bacteria > Actinomycetota > Acidimicrobiia > Acidimicrobiales > SZUA-35 > JAHELU01. The sequence continues at coordinate 226 of JBCCGJ010000519.1, forward strand.
CCCGAGGACGACGTCAACGCCGAGCCGGAAGGTGCTCCGATGGAGCAGCAGCTCCTCGGCTGGAAGAACGACTTCGAGTCCGGGGTCGGCGTACACGCCACCACGTCCGGCTTCGAGGGCGCGTGGAACTCCACGCCGATCCAATGGGACAACAACTATTTCGAGACCCTGATGGACAACGACTGGGAGCTGACGGAGAGCCCGGCAGGCCACAAGCAGTGGCACGCCCCGGCGCTTGCCGGCACCGTCCCGGACGCCGGTGGCCGTGAGGGTGTGATGCACACCCCGGCCATGACCACCGCCGACATGTCTCTGAAGATGGACCCGATCTACAACGAGATCAGCCAGCGGTTCCGTAACGACCTGTCCCTCCTCGACGACGCCTTCGCCCGGGCCTGGTTCAAGCTGACCCACCGGGACATGGGTCCGAAGGTTCGCTACCTCGGCCCCGAGGTCCCCGAGGAGGACCTCATCTGGCAGGACCCGATTCCGGCCGGGACCGAGCTGACCGCCGACCAGGTCGCCGCCGCCAAGGAAGCGATCATGGGCGCAGGCCTCAGCGTCACCGAGCTGGTCTTCACCGCCTGGTCGTCAGCGTCTACCTACCGGAAGTCGGACATGCGGGGTGGCGCAAACGGTGGCCGCATCCGCCTCGCCCCCCAGAAGGATTGGGAGGCCAACAACCCGGCGCAGCTCGGTCGGGTCCTGACCGCCCTTGAAGGTGTGCAGGCCGGGCTCGGGTTCGACGTGTCGATGGCGGACCTGATCGTGCTCGGCGGTGCCGCTGCGGTTGAGGCCGCGGCGACCGCCGGTGGGGTCAGTGTCAGCGCCGACGTCACGACCGGTCGGGGCGACGCCTCCCAGGACCACACCGACGAAGAGAGCTTCGCCTGGCTGGAGCCCCGCTGGGACGGCTTCCGCAACCAACTCGGCAAGGGTTCGAGCCACGTGGCCGAGCACCTGCTCGTCGACAAGGCACAGCTGCTGGGCCTCTCCGCTCCGGAGATGGCGGTCCTGGTTGCCGGTCTCCGGGTCCTCGGTGTTTCCACCGACAACCACGGTGTGCTCACCGACCGTGTCGGCACCCTCAGCAACGACTTCTTTGTCAACCTGATGGACATCGGTACGGAATGGTCCCCGGCCTCCGGTGCCGAGGACATCTTCGAGGGTAAGGACCGGGCAACCGGCGAGACCCGCTGGACCGGCACCCGCAACGACCTGGTCTTCGGGTCCAACTCGATCCTGCGGTCCATCGCCGACGTCTACGCCGCCGACGATGCAGGCGAGAAGTTCTGCCAGGACTTCACCGCAGCCTGGGTCAAGGTGATGGACGCCGACCGGTTCGACCTGGCCTAGTCACACCGATCAAAATCGACGTGCAGTAGCGAAGGGGCTCCCAAGCGGGGCCCCTTCTCGCGGGCCGGCCGCTCACCCCTTGCCCTCCAGTCCAGGCGAAATTTGTGGCGTTTAGGCGACAGTATTTGTGGGCCACACGCCCAAATTTCGCCGGTACACGCAAAGCACAGCCCAAACCAGGGGGCTGTTGAGATCAGCAAATCACTAACCCTGAAAACGAGTACACGACAAGAATCGGAGCTAGGTCTCGGATTCCGATTC
>JBCCGJ010000520.1:0-1789 GCA_039029335.1 Actinomycetota bacterium
GTGGTGGGCACCACCCGGTGGCCGGTGCGTCAGCGCCACCATCGACCTGCGGCTCGGCGGCACCTACACCATCGTCAACGAACTGCCCGGCGGCGCCATCGTGACCATCCGGGGCGAGTACCTCGCCATCGAGCCGTCGACACTCCTCAGCTTCACCTGGGCCACAAACGAGTCTCAGCCCGCCACGGAAACCGTCACCGTCACCTTTGAAGCCGATGGCCAGGACACCATCGTCGCCGTTGTCCACACCAGACTGCCAAGCGAAGAGGTGGCGGACGGCCACAGGGCGGGCTGGAACGCCTGTCTCGACAGCCTGGCCCGGTCACTGCACACGGTGCACGAGTAGCCCCGAGGATTGCAAGCCCGCCATAGCCGAACCGGGAGCGCCGCACTGGGGCCGGGTCGGGGCGCGTGGTGGATCAGATCGAGCCCCGCGCTGATCAGCGAGGGGTGGTGAACACCGCGAACGTGAGGCGTGCGTGGGCCCGAAGCGTTTCCGGGTCCTCGCCCAGTGCGGTTTGGGTCAGCATCATCGTGAGCTGAGCCTCGACGAACCCGGCAGTGATCTCAACCGGGGCCGGCAGGTCGATCTCGTCGGCGTCCGCACACCGTTGGAGCCACGCTGCGTATGCGGCGACCGCCTCGGCCCGGAGTCGATCGACGTGTTCACCGGTTACCGGACCCAACCGCCATCGGAAGCTCCGCATCTTGGCGAAGAGGCAGCCGGACGGAACCTCCGGCGTCTCCTTGCGTGTCGCATAGGCGACCAGGTCGTCCAGCGTCTCCTGAAAGGATCGGTCGTCGGAAAGTTTCGCCAGCACCGGGGCGAGCACGGTCTCGGCATAGTGCGCGAGCGCGGCGTCCATGAGTTGGTCCTCGCCGCCGAACTCTCGGTACAAGCCGGGCTTGGAGATCCCCGCCCTGCGGCAGATCTCGTTCACCGACACCACGTCGAGGCCGTCGCGCCAGTAGCTGTCGATGGCCACGTCAAGCGTGCGAGCGCGGTCGAACGTCTTTGGTCTGCCGCGGGCGCGCTTGGTGGAGTCACCGGTCATCGGGGTCTCAGTATCGCATATTTTCGGACCTATTGGTATTCAAATCTTGACTCGGAGCTCAGAAGGTGTCATAAATACCGACCGGTACGAAAAGAGCCAACCGGCTCGCCTCTCGATCGGACCAACGAAACAGGAGTTACGCAATGAGCAACAACAGCTCTACCAACACGACCAAAACGAACGAAGACACGGTGCGCGCCTTCTACGCCGACATCCTCTCCTCACCCGCAACCTCAACCGAAGACCGCTACTACGAGCTCTTCTCGCCCGACATGGTGTCGATCCCCACGCCGCCCGGAGGGCCGGGTGCACAGGGCATGATCAACACCGTTGCGTTCCTCGGCCAGGTGGTGCCGGATCTGAGTTGGGAGGTGCACGAGGTCATCGCCCTCGATGACGGCCGATTCGTGGTTCGGGGCGAGGCCTCGGGCACCCCGGTCGGCCCGTTCTTCGGCGTGGAGACGCCGACCGGCCGTCGCTTCTCGATCATGTCCATCGACATCCTCACCCTCGAGGCGGGCAAGATCGTCCACGTGTATCACCTCGAGGACTGGACGTCCGCAGTCGCCCAACTCACCGCCGCGGCGTGAATCGAGGCTCCCGGGCCGAGCAAGGTCGCCGGCTGGCAGTGGCGGATTCGCAGACCTCTCTCGACACGACATCCCTGAGGGTCGGTCGGAGGATGGCAACGGCGTAGCCGATGATGATTGTGCCGACGGTGATGAAGAGGATGA